>CAJMPK010000009.1 GCA_905215205.1 uncultured bacterium
CGCTACGGCCATGCCGCCGGTGCCTTGGGGTCCCATGAGCCCCTTGTGGCCGGTAAAGCACACGACGTCGAGCCCCATGGCCTTCATATCGATACGCGCCGCACCGGCAGACTGCGAGGCATCGACGATCACGAGCGCACCAGCCGCATGGGCCATGGCAGCCACGCGCGCAATGTCAACCGAGTTGCCAGTCACATTGGAGGCGTGCGTCACCACCACGACACGCGTGCCCGGTGTGACCAGCTGCTCGAGCTCGTCGTAGTCGAGCACGCCGCTCGCATCGCAACCCGCATGCTCAACCGTCACACCCTGCTCCGTCGCCAAGCGATTGAGCGGACGCAGCACGGAATTGTGCTCAAGCACCGTCGTGACCACGCGGTCGCCGGGGCGCACCACCCCGTTGATGGCGGTGTTGAGCGCCGCCGTGGAGTTGGGCGTAAAACAAACATGGTCGGCCCGCGGGCAACCCAACAGGCGCGCAAGCTTGGCGCGACAGCCGTGGATGGTACGCGCCGCGTCGAGCGCACCCGACGTGGCGCCGCGCCCGGCATTGCCGAGCGAGCACATCGCCTGCGTCACGGCATCGATGACCGTTTGCGGCTTGTGCATGGTCGTCGCCGCGTTATCCAAGTAGATCATCGCACGACCTCCCACATATCAATCACGGTATAGCCCTCGGTGGGAACGCCCGCCGCGGTAAGCTCGCTGCGCAGCAGTTCCTCATCGACAGGCAACGCCTTCCACGCCAGACCGCAGCCGGCAGCGACCTCCCCGGGCACGGGAATCGTTCGCCCGGGAAGGCCGCGCTCGATGCACAGGGACTCGCAGCCCATGGCGGCCGCCGTGGTTGGAAACGTGATGACAAGCGCCGGGCGCTTCTCCCTCATGGCAACTCCAACCAATACACTACGGGCGCACGACGCGCACGGCCTGCTCCATCTTCTCCACGATCACGTACATGTTGGTGACCTCGCCCACCGCAAGCTGGTCTTTAATACCATAGTGGTCGAGGCAGGTACCGCAGGTGAGAATCTCGACACCCTGCTCGGCCAGGCCCTTCAGGTCATCGAGCACCGGCGAGCCCTCGACGGTGAGCTTAGCGCCGCCGTTGTAGAACAGCATGGTCGAGGGCAGCTCCTCCTGCTGCGTCACGGCAAAGATGAAGGCCTTCATGAGCTTGTGGCCCAGCTCGTCGTCGCCGCGGCCCATGCAGTCGGTATAGACGGAAATGACGAGTTTGCCCTTGCCGGCACTGGCGTCACAGAAGGCGGCACCGTCCTGCTCGGGGTCCGCAACGGCCACGGAACCGGCGGTCGCGACAGTCACGTGCCACTCGGCGTCCGAGATCTTCTCGACCGAGGCCGTGCAGCCCGTCTCCTGCGCCATCTTGGAGATGTTCTTGACGGCGGTCTCGTTATCGACCGAGGTCACCACGGCACCCTCGCCATCGAGCTGTTTGAGCGCCTTAAGCGTCTTGACAACGGGCAGCGGGCAGGCATCGCCCATGGCATTGACTTCAATTTTGGTAGACATAGTTTTTCCTTTCGAATAAATCGTTTTAGAACGGTACATAGCTCAATATACGTGTCGTTAACGGACAACGCGGACGGCAGGACCGCCTGGCACCGGCTCGCACACGCGACCGACGACGACGGCGATACGTCCTTCGGCATCCAGGCGACGCGCAAGCTCATCCACATCGGCAGCAGGCGCCGCGATGAGCAAGCCACCAGATGTCTGCGGATCATACAGCGCATCCAACATGCCCAGCTCCAGGTCCTCGTCGGCAGCCACACGCGGGCCAAAGAAGTCCTGATTGCGGTAGGAGCCCGCGGGGATAATGCCCAGACGCGCCATATCGAGCACCTGGTCAAAGAGCGGCACCGCCCCAGACGCAAGCTCAATCTGCACGCCCGAGCCCTCGGCCATCTCACACGCGTGCCCGATCAGGCCAAAGCCCGTAATGTCGGTGCAGCCGTGAAGCTCAAGTCCCTCGGCCAGACGAATCGGCGCCTCGTTGAGGGTGCGCATCGAGTCAAACATGGCTGCGGCCTCGTCCTGCTCGATAAGCTCACCCTTAATGGCCGTGGTGATAATGCCCGAGCCGATCGCCTTGGTCAGCAGCAGGACATCGTCCATGCGTGCGCCGCTGTTGGCGAGCATGCGGTCGAGCGCGACAAAGCCGCTCACGGACAGGCCGTACTTGGGCTCGTCGTCGTTGATGGTGTGACCGCCCGCGATGGAGCAACCCGCCTCGACGCACTTGTCGGCGCCGCCCGCCAGAATCTGACCGGCAACCTCAACGCCCAGACAGCTCGGGATGCACAGCAGGTTCATGGCATGGCTCGGCCGTCCGCCCATGGCGTAGATATCCGACAGCGAGTTGGCCGCGGCAATCTGGCCAAACAGAAACGGGTCGTCGACCATCGGCGGGAAGAAGTCGATGGACTGCACGAGCCCCAAGTTCTCCCCTACGCGGAAGACGCTCGCATCGTCGGAGGTATCGAACCCCACGAGCAAGTTGTCGTTATGCACATTGGGTAAATCGCCCAGGACCTGGGCGAGGGCTCCGGGGGCCAACTTAGCGGCTCAACCGCTCGCGGCCGTCATGGACGTGAGCTTAATGGTGTCCTTAGCCATACGAACCCCCTTCCAACAAATCAACGACTTTAAGTATACGCCCCAGGCACGCTTCCCAAGAGACCGCCGACGGCTCAAACGTCGAAGGCGGATCCGCAAGCGCCTGCGCGATAGCATCTGCCAGTGCGCGCTCAAACAGCGGAAGGTCGGCCGCCACGGGCGTGTCGACATCCGTCATACGCGGCGATTCCACCCACGTCACGGGAGCACCGGGAAGCATCGCCTCCATCCAGGGACGAACGCCGGGCAAATCGGTCGCCACAACTTTGCAGCCGCACGCGAGGGCCTCGATCGTCACGAGCGGCAGACCCTCGTAAAACGAAGGCAGCACAAAGACGTCGGAACTGCGGTAGGCACGCACGAGCCCATCGCTATCCAGGCGCCCCGCCAGCGTCACCGGCACATCCGAGGCCGCAGCCAAGCGCTCGATACGCGCGTACTCGGCATCGTCCCCGCGGCCGCCCACAAGTACCAAGCCAGATAGGCGGACGTCATCGTCAATCGGCAATGACATGGCTCGAACCAGCGACTCGACGCCCTTTTTAAAGCAAATCTTGCCCACGTACACAAGCGATCCCGGCTGCCTCGCCACGCTTGCGTCGCGGCAGAAGACGCGATGGTCGTAGCCCGTCCCAATCACGTGGATGCGATCGGCATCGACGCCGCACACCAGGCCAATCTGCTCAGCCTGCTCAGCATGGAGCGCAAAGACGGCATCGAGCCGACGAACCGCACTTACGATGCGATCGCGCTCGAGCGCATGCGAACGCAGCTGCCGCAGGTCGGTCGAATGGCACACGGCAACAACCGGCACGCCACGGACGCACTCGCGCGCCAATGCGGTCACCAGATACAGGTGATGGCAGAGCACCAGATCGGGCCGAAACTCAGCCACCGCCCGATCGATTGCAGCAGCAAATGCCCGCTCAAATGCCTTGAGCATCGAAGGCGTCAGGTCACGATAGCGTGTAGAGGGATAGGGCATGACATCGGACATACCGCAGATGGGAAACGGCAGCTCGGGCGACTCGAACGGTACGGCAAACACGGCAGCACGCCGGTCCAGCTCGCCCTGGGTATCACCCGGTGCCGCGCCGCAAAGCACGGCGGCGCGATGCCCCGTCTCGATCTGTTCGCGCACGAGCGCGGCAAGGTAGGTGCCGCTGCCGGTGCTATCTGGTTTTTGTGCCGAGATATTGAGGATGCGCATGTCGCGGTACACCCCTAGGCCAAGGCGGCGGCGCGAATCGCCGCGCCGATGGCTCCGGCAAAGCGAGCCTGGGGCGAGGTGGTCACCGGCGACCCCAGTAGCTCGCCCAACCGCTCCACCACGAAGGCGTTCTCGCACAGGCCACCGGTCAGGTAGTACGGGGCGCCCGCGGCCTGCCCGGCCATGGTCGCCACGCGCGAGACCACGCTGTCGATCACGCCACGCGCAATGTTCTCGCGCGGCTCACCGCGACCGATCAGGCTGATGACCTCACTTTCGGCAAACACCGTGCACATGCTGCTGATCTTGGTGGGCTCGCCGGAACGCGCCAGGTCGGCCATCTGCTGCTGGGAAATGCCTAGGCGGTCGGCCATGATCTCCAGAAAGCGCCCCGTGCCGGCGGCGCACTTGTCATTCATGGCAAACTTGGCCACGCGGCCACTTTTAAGCTGAATAACCTTGGTGTCCTGGCCGCCCACGTCAATCACCGTGCCGTGATCGCCAAACAGACGCACGGCACCGGTACCGTGACAGGTGATCTCGGTCACGACCTTGTGCGCATAGGGCACGGCGACACGGCCGTAGCCAGTCGCGATCACGCGCACGTCGTCGGCTGTCACGTCATAGCCGGCCGCTACCAGTGCCTCGCGCAGCCGCTCGGAAGCATCGACCGAGGAGAACCCGGTTGGCTGCACGCACGTCCACGCCACCGAACCCTCCCCGTCGACCACAGCGGCCTTAGCCGCCGTAGACCCGATATCGATCCCGATCCCTATCATGGCTCTCTCCCAATCTAAACATCAAAGACAGCGGCGCGTTCAGGCGCCTTAGCTCTAGGTTTCTCAGGTGCCGGAGTTTGCCCCGAAAGAGGAGCGCAGCGTACTTTGGGTACGCAAGCGACGGTTTGAGGAGCAAGATCCGGTGCCTGAGGAAGCTACAGGGTTTCGATGAAGGCTGCGATGCGGGTCTCGATCTGGCCCATGTCGCCGTTGCTGTAGTCGGTCTCAATCTTCATGTACGGAATACCCGCACCCTCGACGGCCTCCTGCATGCGGGCACTCTCCACGTTAAAGGTGTGGCACGCCTGGAGCACGTTCTCCACCACGCCATCGACGTGATACTTCTCGCACATGGCCAGCGTGTTTTCCATACGACCGTCGTTGGGCGTCATGACCGAGCAGTTGATGTCCAGGTAGCGGTCGGCGATGGCGCGCAGGATGTCGGGAGCCTCCGGGTCGATCATCATGGCCGCCGTGCGCTCGCCCGAGCAGTCGTCCATACACACGACCACACCGCCGTTGGATTCGATGGTGCGACCGATCTTGTTGATCACGCCGCCCACCGGGCAGCCGGTGATCAGAATGCGCTTGGCGTCCGCCGCAACCGGGCGCTCGCCCGCTTCGTAGGCCTCGCGCAGCTTGGCAACCTTTTGCTCCAGCTGCTGCGTATAGGCCTCGATATCAAAGCTAAACGTACCGGCAAACATGGTGCTCATCAGGTCGACGCCGCTCATGGCCGCGGGCTGGTTGGCCTGCAGCGCAAACATCTCGAGCTGGGCCGCACGCAAGCGGTTGCGACGACGGACGGCAGCGCGCAGGTCGTCGTCGGTAATCGTAATGCCGTAGAAACCCTCGAGCTCCTCCTTGAGCAGGCGGCACTCCTCGTACCAGCCTTCACGCTCGTAGGCGCGATCGCGACCCTGCGGAAGATGCAGAATGTGCGTGCGCTTGAGCTCGTTGAGCAGCTCGTACATCTTCTTCTTACCGTCGCAGGTGGTCTCACCGATGATCATGTCGCTAAAGTACGTAAACGGGCACTTTTGCGAGTAGGCAAAACCGTAGGTCGACTTGATGAGCGGGCACAGATTTGCCGGCAGCACCTTCTCGGCCTCGGGAATCACCTCGTCGGATGTACCGCACAAGGCCACACTTGCAGCGCCCGCGGCATCGATAATCTCGAGCGGCGTGTAGCTGCACAGAAAACCGATCAGGCGATTACCGGCCTGCTTGTAATCCTTGACGCGAATAAACGCCGCCTTGCGCTGCTCGTTGAACTCCTCAAACGTGCGCGGCAACGGCTGTTCCTCGATATCGGCCATAGTAGTTCCCCTCTCTTGCACCGATATACCGACAATTAAACAACAAACCCACGCCATACCCAAAAGGAAGCATCCTCTAGGGAATGGCGTCGATAAGCTCCTGCGTATACGGATCGCTCGGGTGCGCGATCACGTCCTCGGCCGCGCCTTCCTCGACAAGACGACCGTGGTAGAGCACGCCAATCCGGTCGGACATATGCCGAACCACACGCATATCATGCGTAATAAACAGCAGCGCCACGCCCGTCGTGCGCTGCAGGTCGCGAAGTAAGTTGAGCACTTGGGCCTGAACGGACACATCAAGCGCCGAGACCGGCTCGTCGCATACCACAAGGCGAGGCTCGCAAATAAGCGCCCGTGCCAGATTGAGTCGCTGACGCTGTCCCCCCGAAAGGTCATGCGGATAGCGGTCATAATGCTCTGCCAGAAGACCGACCGAAGCCAGGGCCGAGAGCGCGCGCTCATGGCGCTCATCCGCATCGCGCACGCCGGCGATAATCAGCGGCTCCTCCAAAATGCGGCCGACACGGTTACGTGGGTCAAAAGCCGTAGAGCTATCCTGGAATACCAGCTGGATTTCGCGGCGAAACGGCTTGCGTTCGCGCTCCGACATCGTGGCGAGGTCGTGCCCGCGATAGACAATCGAGCCGGAATCCGCACGCTCGAGACCACAGATCAGGCGTCCAGTCGTCGACTTGCCCGATCCGGATTCGCCAACCAGGCCATAGACCTCGCCCGGTGCGATCTCAAACGACAGATCGTCCACGGCGGTAAAGGCCTGACGCTTAAAACCTGAGCCCGGCATGGGATACGTTTTAGTCAGATGTGAGACCCTAAGCAGGGCTTCGCTATCAACAGCCATGGCACTCCCCTTTCTCGACAAGCCAGCATTTAGACCGGTCGCACGCATTCACGGCAAACAGCGGAGGCTCCTGCGCGCGGCAACGCTCGTCCGCCCGGGCGCAACGAGGCGCAAAGCGGCATCCACAGGGTATTGCCGTAAGCGGCGGCACCGTGCCAGGAATATCCGCCAGCGTGTCAACTCGCTCGCCTTCGAGCGGCGGAATGCTCGCGATGAGCCCCTGGGCATACGGGTGGCTCGGGCGCTCCATAAGGCCGCAGGCGTCGATCTCTTCTACGATTTGGCCCAGATACATGACGTGCACGCGCGAGCAGATGCTCGTAACGACACCCAAATCATGGCTGATAAAAAGCACCGCCATGTTCTCGGTGCGGTTGAGGTCGCGCAGTAGGTCGAGGATCTGTTTTTGGGTGGTGGTGTCGAGTGCCGTGGTGGGCTCGTCGGCGATAAGCAGGCGCGGATGACCGGCAAGCGCCATGGCGATCATCACGCGCTGGCGCATACCGCCGCTAAAATCGCCCGGATACATGTCGAAGCGAGCCGCGGCATCTCGAATTCCCACACGCTCCAACAGCGATAGAGCCTCGTTGCGGGCTTCGCGTCGGCTCACCTTACGGTGGGCCCGCACCGCCTCGATAACCTGCGCACCCACCGTCATGACGGGGTTAAGTGAGGACAACGGGTCCTGGAAGATCATGGCGATATCGCAGCCGCGCACCTCGCGCATGCGCTTGAGCGGGCGCGCGAGCAGGTCCTCCCCGTCAAAGAGAATCTGACCGGTATAGGCCATCTTCTGTTCATGTTCCAATAGGCGCATGACACTCTGGGCAAACACCGACTTACCGCAGCCGGACTCGCCGACAACACCAACGATCTCGCCGGCATCGATATGTAGGTTGAGTTTGTTGACGGCTTCCAGCGCGTTGCCATCGCGGCCCACAAACGAGATGCAGAGGTCGCGCACGTCCAAAAGATGCTGAGCCATGGGCTAGTCCTCCTTAGTCTTGGGGTCGAGGGCGTCGCGCAGGCCGTCGCCGGCGAGGTTCAGCGAAAGCACACTCGCGATGATGGCGATAGCCGGGAAGAAGATCATCCACCAGGCTTTGCGCATCACGTTCTTACCCGCCTGCAGGATGTTTCCCCAGCTGGCGTCGGGCGCCTTGATACCCAGGCCCAGAAACGAGAGGGCGGCCTCCGAGAGCACGGCCTCGGCAAAGACGAAGGTCGCCTGTACCAGGAAGGGCGCCATAACGTTGGGCACGATATGCAGCCACACGATGCGCGCGGTCGAGGCGCCCTGCACGCGCAGGGCCTCCACAAAGGGCTCCTCCTTGACCACCATCGCACGCGAGCGCACAATGCGCGCCATGCTGGGCGTATAGACGATGGAGAGCGCGATGATGACGTTCCAGACCGAGGCGCCCATCATGGCCATGAGTGCGATAGCCAAAAGCACGCCCGGAATGGACATAAGGCCGTCGCAGATGCGCATGAGAATATGATCGAGTCTCTCGTTGTAGCACGCATAGGCGCCAATCACCAAGCCGAGCGCACTCGTCGCAAGCGTTACGGCAATGCCAACGCCAAGCGACACGCGCGCGCCCGCGATGACGCGGGCAAGCAGGTCGCGGCCAAAGTCATCGCAGCCAAAGGGATGCGCGGGCGAAGGCGCCGAAAGTCGCAACGTCATCTCCTGCGCATTGGGATTAACCGTCCACACCAGCGGACCGACGAGCGCGATCAGCGCAATCGCCAGGAAAATGCAGCCACCGACCACAAACCCCTTGTTGGCAAGAGCCTTCTTAAAGTTTGCCATCATGCATCGCCCCATTTGCGAGCGCGCGGGTCAAAAGCGCCGTAGGCAAGGTCGACGACCAGATTGATCACCGAATTCAACAAGGCGATGACCAGCAGCACGCCCTGAATCACCGGATAGTCGCGACGCTCGATAGAGCTCGTGACCAGCTGGCCCAAACCAGGGATGTTAAAAATGGCCTCAGTCACCACGGCGCCCGTAATCAGGGCGCCAAAAGAATAGCCGACCGAGGTGAGAATCGGCAGTGCCGCGTTGCGCAGGGCATGGGCCAGCACCACGCGAACCTCGGAGACGCCCTTGGCACGCGCCGTCTTGACGCAGTCGAGCTGCATGGCCTCGATAACGCTCGAACGGGTCATGCGCATGAGCAGGGCCGCCTGCACGCATCCAAGCGATATGGCCGGCAACGCAAGATAGCGTAAATGGCTGAACCAACCCTTCGATAGCGGCGCATAGCCGGCCACCGGGAACACACGCAACGTGACGGCAAACAGCCACATAAGCATGAGCGCCATCAAAAAGCCGGGTATCGCCACGCCCAAAAGAGCAACGACACGCAAGACCGCGTCGGTGCGCGACCCATGTTTGAGGGCAGCGACGACGCCACAGGGCAGTGCAATCAACAGCGCGATGAGCTGTGCCAGAATCGCGAGCGATAGCGTGGGGCCAAAGTGCTCTGCAATCGCCTGCGTGACGGGCTGGCGCATAAAATACGAATCGCCCAGGTCGCCGGTAAGCACGCCGCCCATCCAATCAACGTAGCGCTGCGGCAGCGGCTCGTTGAGTCCCAGGCTATCGTTGACGCGCTCGATCTGGTCGGCCGAAGCCTCCATGCCGAGCATCGAAGAGGCCGGGTCACCCGGTGTGAGATAGATAATCAAAAACACGACGACCGAGATGATGAGCATCACCGGAACCATCGCGCCTATACGTTTGAGCGTGTACTTCAACATGCGAGGCGTCTATTTCCCCTCTGAACGTGGACAGGGCGTGGCGGCCACAGGGGACCAGACCCCTCCAGCCGCCACGCCATCTATTGCATTACTCCGGACGCTTGGCGTTCCAGATGATGGCGCCGTCGAGCACCTCGACGTCCTCGACGTCTGCCTGGGTGCCCGTGATGGAAGCGTAGTGGCAAAGCGGCTCGATGACGGCGATCTCATAGAGACGCTCCTGAGCTTCGGCCCACTTCTTGGCCGCGGCGTCGGTGTCCTTGGCGGTGCGGGTCTCAGCCACGAGCTTGAGAGCCTTCTCGTCGGACAGGCCATAGAAGGCCTTGGAGACCGAGAGGGACTGGGCCGGGATGGGCTTGTAGTTGGTAGAGGCCACGAAGAGGTCCCACTGCTCGGGCTTGCCGGAGCGGATGTCCATGAAGGTCGCGAACTCGTAGCTGTCGACCTCGGCGGTGAAGCCGGCCTTCTCGAGCTGCTCCTGCAGCGCGACGGTGGCGTTGTACATATCCTTGTAGTCGGGGGTGGTCAGCAGCTTGACCGTCTCACCGGCATAGGAGGTCTTGGCCAGGGCCTTCTTGGCGGCCTTGGCGTCGGCCTGGTTGAAGTACTTCTTGCCCGCGTCGGTCGCCCACTGAGCGTTCTCGGGGTTGCCAAGGTTGGGATCGATATTGAAGAGCTCCTTCTCGCCATAGGCGGCAAGAGCGGCCGCCTCGCAGTCGATAGCCATGAGGGCGCACTTGCGGATCTCCTCGTCGGCGAAGACGCCCTCGTTCATGTTGAGGAAGGCGGTCAGAACGCCGGCGTTATGGGTGTAGAGCTTGACGTCGTCGTTGCCGTCGAAGTCGTGGTAGTTCTCGGTGGGGATCTCGCCAGCGACATCGTACTCGCCGGTCTCAAACCCGCTCACGCGCGTGGAGGCCTCGGTCACGAACTGATAGTAGATGTCCTTGGTGGGCGCGGAGACCTTGCCGGTGTAGCCCGAAGCCTTGCCGTGGGCGGCGACATAGTCCTCGTAGCGGGTGAGATGGACGTACTGGTCCTGCTTCCACTCCACAAACTTGTAGGCACCGGTACCCACGTACTCGGTCACGCCGGTATCGCCCGCGGCCTCGATGACCTCGGAGGGGAAAATACCCGGATACTGGGAGTGGTTGCCCAGGATGATCAGAAAGTCGATGGCGGGCTCGGTCAGCGTGCAGGTGACCTCGTGGTCGCCCGAGGCGGCGAAGGCGGCACCGGGCAGCAGGCTCGCGGCGCGGTCGTTGACGGTGAGCCAGCGGTTCATCGAGGCCACGACGTCCTCGGAACCAAACTCCTTGCCGTTGTGGAAGGTGACGCCCTCGCGCAGCTTGATGGTGTAGGTCAGGCCGTCGTCGGAGACCTCATAGCCCTTGGCCAGCACGGGCTGGGGCTCGTAGTCGCTATCGAGGCCAAAGAGCGGCTCGACGACGTTGCAGATGATGTCCATGGTCACAAGCGACGACGTGGTGTGCGGATCGAGGCCGTCCGGGCTCGCCGGGAGCGCGATCTGCAGCTCGTCGCGATACTCCACATCCTGGCCGGAGGCAGCGGCGCTACCGCTCTCGGCGCCCGAACCGCCGCAGCCGGCGAGGCCGAGGCCCGCCATGGCGCACAGGGCAGCGGAGCCGGTCAGAAAACCGCGACGGGAAACGCCCGCCTTGAAAAGGTCGTTGTTCATTGAGTTCCTTTCGTGACTGAACAAACGGATAGAATCTGCCGGGACGGCGGAAATCCCCGCCCCGGCAGCTATGCGAAGCCGGTCGGCACCCTGCGGTGCATCCGGACACCGGCCGGCATGGCAACAGAGAAATCCCTATCACGCGGATAGGAACACCCGGCGGCACAGCTTAGCGCAGGTGCGGCTAAATCGTCTCGAGGAAGGCCTCGATGCGGGTCTGGAGCTGACCGGCGTCCTCGCCGGCGTAGTCGGTCGTGATGTGCATAAACGGAATGCCTGCCTCCTCGGCGGCCTTCTCCACGGCAAACGACTCCATCTCGTAGAGCGTGCAGAACTGCAGGGCCACGTCGACGATGCCGTCGGCATGCAGGTCCTTGGCCATCTGGACAATGTCCTTCATACGCTGGTCGTTGGGCGTAAAGACGGCGCAGTTGATCTTAAAGTAGCGCTCGGCGATGGCGTCGAGCATCTCGTCGACCGTCTCACCGGACTCGTCGACCAAGTCCTTGTAATAGCGCGAACCCGTGCAGGACTCCTCGCCCACCACAACGCCGCCGGACTTCTCGATGAGGTTGAACAGCTTCCAGTTGGGCACGGCCATGGGCGTACCGGTGTACAGGATGCGCTTGGTGCCCTTGGGCGCTACGCCCTCGCCGGCCTCGACACGCTGCTCGCACTCAGCCGCCATATCGTTGATGGCGCCAGTCAGACGCGGCGTGTCGTCCATAAAGGCGGCCTGGACGGTCAGCAGGCTGTCGAGACCGCTGATAGGTGCCGGGTCGGCAGCGCGCGTGGCAGCGAGGCGCTGCAAGGCACGGCGCTTCTCATTGACGGCGTGGATGGCGACCTTCAGACGCTCAGGCGTAATCTTGACGCCGCACTCTTCCTCGATCTTGGCGGCGAGCTTCTTGACCTCGGCCTTCCAGGTCACGAGCGTCGACTCGTCGTGCACGTTGGGAATATCCATGACGTACATGTTCTTTTGCGTGGCAAAGAACTCGTAGGCCTTCTTCTTGCCATCGCAGGTGTTCTCGCCTACCACCAGGTCGCTCGACTCAATGTAGGGGCAGACCTCACCCAGCTTAAAGCCGGCAAAGCTCTTGATAAGCGGGCAGGTGTTGCGCGGCAGGTGTTCCTCGACCTTGTCCGTTGCCCAGTCGGCACCCGAGCACAGACCCACGGGAATGCCGTCACAGGCAAGCACGATCTCCTCGGGCACGTACACGCAGAACGAGCCCACGATCTTGGTGGCCTCACCGGCCTCCTTCTTGTCGAGCATCTCCTTAATACGGCCGCTGTGGATGTTGGTGGCCACAAAGTCCAGGTAGGACGTGGACTTTGGGCGATTGTTCTGCGTCAGGAACATGTCCCCGTACATCTGGCCCACGGCGCCCAGCAGCATGTCGTGGTCGGCAAGATTCATGCCGAGGCTCTCCCACATCGGATGGAAATCAAATTCTTCAGCCATGGCGGTTCCCCTCTTGAACCAAAAACGGATAACAGCGGTATCGATGCACGACGGGTGGCGAAAACCCGACCGCGCGAAAACCCGGAATTTTGGGGAATCTGCTTTGCAGCTGATTATTTAGTTGTGCATCGTCTCTCCCGGAGCCGTGAACAAACCTGCTCATATGCGGCCCCGAGCCATATACAGGGCGCGCGCGGCAACGCGACGCGAATATGTCTTCTGCGGCATGTGCGCACCCTCCTTTACAAGTTAAGGTCAACTATATCAACGATTGTCAACGATTGTCGTCCAGACGAACACCGTTGACATTCGTACGACAGCGTCGTGTGCCGTCGCTTAATAAATAATTATCTTGATTGATAATAGTTTGTCATCCCCCATTTGGCGAGCGGCAAGACAAAGCCGCCGAGGCTTATATCCCCGACGGCATTACCCGGCGCTATCGACAAACCAAATGGATCTTACTCGCATCGAAGTGCATGCGCAGCGTCTCGCCTGCTTGCGGCAGCTTCTCGACAGGCACGCCCACCTTGTTGACCTTCCACTGCAGACGCGTGGGCGCATCAGCACGCGGCACGTCCAGCAGCACCAGGCGCTCAAAGCGCGAATCGCTCACACGGGCCACGTGCAAATCGTAACTGTTGCGGCCCCGCTCAGCACGATTGTCAACATGGAAGTAGCTTGCGCGAATGCCCAGGTACGCCACGTCATCGGGAACCTCGCGACCCACGTTAAAGGTCATGCCCCAGTCGAGAGCCTCAACTTCTTCGTCGCCGATCTTGCGCGCCCGGCTTGTGTTCTTGCAGCCCGTTAGGCGCAGCGCCGCCAGCGTCTGCGGACGTCGGACCACGTCCTCAACGGAGCCAATCTCCTCAACATGCCCGTCGTGCATCACGCAGATGCGCTGGCACAGGCGACACGCTTCGTCGATGTCGTGGCTCACGTAGAGCACGGTGCGGTTGCATACATCAAACAGGTCGAGCATGTTCTGTTCGAGCGCGCTCTTAAGGTAGGCATCGAGCGCGCTCATGGGCTCGTCAAACATAAAGATGCCCGGATGCGCCGCCACCATACGGGCAAGCGCCACGCGTTGCTGCTGACCGCCCGAGAGGCGCGCGGGATATCGGTCGGCAAAATCGGCCAGACCGAAAATGCCCAGATAGCGCTCGGCGAGCTTTTTGCGCGCGGCGGCGTCGCCCGCATCCTTTACACCGGCGCATACGTTATCGGCCACCGTCATGTTGGGAAACAGCTGATAGTTTTGGAACAACAGGGCGCATTTTCGCTCCTGGGGCGACAGGTTGATGCCCGCCGCAGAGTCAAAAAAGGTCACGCCGTTGACGACGATCTTGCCCTCGTCGGGCGTCTCCACACCGGCAACGCAGCGCAAGGTGCAGCTCTTGCCGCAACCTGAGGCGCCCAGCAGCGCCACGCGCTCCTCGCCGGCCTCAAGCTGCATATCGAGCACAAACCCGGGATAACGTTTCTTAATATCCAAAACGAGCGACATGGCTTATCGACCTCCCTTTGCGGCCGTGTCATCGCGCATAAGCTCGGCCAGCGCCTCGCGATCGATACGCAGGGCATCGCCACCCGCCGGGTCGAGCGAATCGCCCTGTCCGGCGAGTTCTTTGGCCTGTTTGCGCTTCGCACGGGAGAGACCACGCTCGCGATACTTTTGCGAATGCGCCGTGTACATGTTGATGAATAGGATGACCAGGAAACTAAACACGATCACGACGACGACCCAAAAGAGGGCCACGGTCGTGTTGCCGCCCATCCACTCAAAGTAGATGGCGATGGGAATGGTCTGCGTAATACCGGCGTAGTTGCCCGCAAAGAACAGGGTGCAGCCAAACTCGCCCATAGCACGCGCGAAGGCGAGCACCGTGCCCGCTGCGATTGAGGACCAACCAAGGGGCATCATAAGCTTGGTAAAGATGCGATGCTCGGACCAGCCCAGCGTGCGCGCCGCATCGAGCATCTGCGTGTCGAGGCTCTCGAAGGCTCCGAGTGCCGTACGATAGACGAGCGGGAACGACACCACCACGGCAGAGATCACCGCCGCGGGCCAGGTAAAGACGATCGAGATGCCGTGCGCGATGAGCCACTGGCCCACCCCGGTCGAGCGGCCAAACAGCATGAGGAGCAGAAAGCCGCACACCGTGGGCGGCAGCACCATGGGGATAGTAAAGACAGAATCGAGCAAGCCCTTGATACGACTCGAGGTACCCATAGTTTTCCACGCGGCGAACAGGCCCAGCGCAAAGGAGATCAGCAGGGCAAGGCCGCTCGTTTTTATGGACACCCAAAACGGGCGATAGTCGATGTCGCCCAAAAAGGAGGACAGAGAGGTCAAGGGCCCCTGTTCATCTCGCAACACGACAGACGATGCCTCTACCATTTGAGCGCTATCAAGCCAACGCGCGCCGCCCTTGGCATCACCCGAGGCTGATGCGATCACCACATAGCGGTCTCCATCCGCACCGCGCTCGTCAAAGCCATAGGTATACCCGCCGGCATCAAACGTTGTTTCCGCCGTGACATACCAAGGAAGATCCACGTCCCCTAGCTGCGCACCTCCCATGCAGTTTGCGCTGTCGAGCTTACAGACGAGGGCTTTGAGACCCGATACGCACTCGTTATCCTGCGGATCCAATCCATACTTCTCGACCGCCTTGGGCGATATCCACACCACAACGCGATCGGCAGCAGGCGCCACCACAAGGTCCACGTCCTCGTCAACGGGAAAACGGTAGCCCTCAGGCTGGCCCTCCATGGCACGAGCGGTCCCCTTGGCCAACCGCTCAAAACCCTCGATCCCATAGGAAAGCCCATGAGCGGTCGCAGCAACCTGGGCCCCGTCCTCAGCGTCCCCAGCAAACGCAAATCCCGGCACCCAGCAAAGCGCGAAGGTCAAAGCACAGGCGACAAGCATGCGGAATCTATTAAGCACGAAAAGCTCCAAGCGAATACAAGGACGGAGTGAAACACAAAACGATGAAATTATCGCGCCAAGCCGCACTACGCGGAAAGCTCAAAGCCGTACTTAGCCCAAATCTTCTGAGCCTTCTTGTTGGTCAGGCAGAAGTCGATGAACGCCTTGGCCTCGTCGGCGTGCTCGGAGCTCTCGGCAACGGCACCCGGGTACACGATGGGCTTGTGCGAATCCTCGGGGCACACGAAGGCCTCCTCGATACCGTCGTAGCGGAAGATATCGGAGCTGTAGACAAAACCTGCCACGCAGTCGCCTGTGGACACATAAGCGGCGGCGGTACCAACTTTGTCGGCCAGCGCGACCTTGTCGGCGATCTCGGGAGCATACTCGCCGTCGTCGCCCTCGGTGCCGGTGTAGAGGCCCACGGAGGCCAGGGCCTGGTTAGCGTACTTGCCGGCGGGAACGGTCTTGGCGTCGCCGATGGCGATTTTGCCGTCCAGATTCGCGACGTCGGCGATGGCCTCGACCTTGGTGTCGGAGCCCTCGGCGCGAATGATCACGAGGTCGTTGACGAACATATCCTCACGCGTGTCGGCGTCGACGAGTTCGGCGGCATCGGCGTCGTCCATGGTGCCCTTGGAGGCCGTGATGAGCACGTCGACCGCAGCACCGGCGCGCATCTGCTCGACAAGGTCCCCGGACGCTTTGAACTGCGTGTCGGCAAACGTGGTACCGGTCTGCTCGGTGTAGAGCTCCTGAACCTCGGGCAGAGCCTTCTCGAGCGAATTGGCAGCAAAGACCTGCAGCTCGACAGCCTTCTTGGACGAAGTCTTGGCGGAACCGGCATCGGAGCCGGTCGACTCAGGCGCCTTGTTACCGGAGCAGCCGGCAAGACCAAGGCCGGCAGCGGCGACAACAGAAAGCGAGACGAATCCGCGGCGTGAAACCATATCGAACATATTCAACCCTTTCGGACCTTGTGCCCGGGTACCCCACCGCGGGCTTTAAACTGCAATCAGATTATACTTCTACGAGAATAATGATAGTGAGAAATTATTCTCGCCAGAGAATATAGTTTTGAGTTGCCGTGCACCTTGGCGTCGCTTCGGCGGAAAACAAAAGCGGAGCAGCCGTTCAGGTCGCCCCGTCGCAGGTAAACCGCTTAGTTGGTATGTCCGCCGCCCGCCGTCATTTGGGCCGCATGCTCCAGCTGATCGCTCACGGCCTCCCAGCTTTCGCGGGCCGCTTTCGTGGATCCCGGAAAGTTGATGACAAGCGTATGCCCACGCTGCATGCACACGGCGCGCGAGAGCATGGCGCGGCGCGTCTTGGTCATGGAGTAGGCACGGATTGCCTCGGCGACACCCGGCACATCACGGTCACAGACGGCACGCGTCGCCTCGGGTGTCACGTCGCGCATCGAAAGACCCGTGCCGCCGCAGGTGAGCACGACATTGGCGTGGCACGCATCGGCAGCTTCCACAATGGCATCACCGATCTCGCTAACGTCGTCGCGCACGACCACATGTGAGGCGACCGTCCATCCCTGCGCCTCGATGAGCTCCTCGAGCGCGGCACCCGCCTCGTCCTGGGCAAGGTCGCGCGTATCCGAGCACGTCACGATCGAAATCTTCAACTCCATAGTGTTCCTCCTATAGCACCGTTTCCTCAGGCAGGTCGACGCGCACGACGTCCACAACGTCGCCCGGCTTGAGCTCACACGGCCCTTCGTCAATACGCAGCAGGCAGTTGGCCCGCTGCATCGTGCCGAGCAGCGCCGAATTCTGCGTCTTGGCCTCGGTCACCAACAGCTCACCGGTCTCGGGGTCGCGCAAAACCGTGGCGCGATCGAAGAAGCGTCGGTCCTGGCGCTTCTTCAAGCAGTGCGTCAATATCGCCTGCTGCACGGGACGCGCACCCTCGGCAAAGCCGCGCATCTTGCGGATCGCCGGACGGGCGAGCATCTCAAAGCCCACATACGCCGCGGCCGGATTGCCTGAAAGCCCCAGGTAGGGCTTACCCCCGAGCAAGCCAAACGTGATGGCCTTGCCCGGACGCATCGAGATGCGGTCAAACAGCACCTCGCCCTCGCGCTTAACCAACGCCGTCACGTAGTCGTAGTCGCCCGCCGAAGCACCACCGCTCGTAATGACAAAATCGCACTCCTGCACGGCACGATGCACCAGCTCGGCAATCGCCTGCTCATCATCGGGAGCGATGCCAAAGAACACGGGTTCGGCGCCGGCATCGAGTGCCTCAGCCATCAGCGCCGACGAGTTGGAGTCGCGAATCTGCCCGCGCGCCGGCAGCTCACCCGGCGCGACCAGCTCCGTGCCCAGCGAGATAATGCCCACGCGCGGAGCGGCATGGACCTTCACGCTCGCGTAACCGGCGCTTGCCAGCAGGCCGGCGCCCGCCGGAGCCACGACCTCGCCGGCGTGCATCACAACATCGCCGGCATGGGCCTCCTCGGCGGCAGAGCGAACGTTCTCCCCCACCTTGGCAGGCGCCGAGAAGCTCACGTGTGAGCCCTCGTTGCCATCGCCGTCAAGCACCTCGACGATCTCGTATTTCATCACGGCATCCGCACCCTCGGGCACCGGCGCGCCCGTCATGATGCGGACGGTCTCGCCTGGGGCAATAACGCCATCGAACACGTGGCCTGCGGCCTCGTGCCCCACGACAGAAAGCGTCACGGGCGCATCGGCGGACGCTTCGACGAGGTCGACGGTGTGCACGGCATATCCATCCATGGCGCTGTTGGCGAACGGCGAGATGTCGATATCGGCCGTGGCGTCCTCGGCCAGGGGAAGACCGGCCGCCTGCCATACCGGGATCTCGACGACATCGGTCTTGTGCACCTGCGAAAGAACGATTGCCTGCGCGTCCTCCAGCGGGATAAGCGTCTCTGCCATATACACCTCTTACATGCCACGGCGCGCAACGACGGCGCCGATTCTTTATATTTGATTCAGTATAATCCCCCTCCGCCCGCTCAAGGCATTGTTCGCGACCGCAAATACACCTGTCGGCCACGTGTCCTTGGTAACAAATCCGAAACCTGCCAATCGCCTTAAGGCCTAGGCCGCCGTCCTATAATGCTTGCATCGCAACTTAAAAGAGGACGTTATGACTTTTATCGATAAACGTGCAAACGCACACGACCCGTCTGATGATACCCATCAGGACAAAGACGGCAGCACTTTCTCTCCCGCCGACCTGATCATCAGCGGGCGCAACCAGCTCACCCGCTCCGAACAGCTCTTGGCTGCCGACACGCGCCGCAATGCCCGCAACATGCTCGCGAGCACCAAGCTGCTCGCGCTCGTAGTTGTCGTCTCGCTCGCCATGGGCGTTGCCGCCTGGGCGTTTTTGGCCTCGCTGAATATCGCGACCGATTATCGCGAGCACCATGCGTGGGTGTACGCCCTGCTCCCCATCGTGGGCATGGCCACCGCGTGGGTCTACAAGAACCACGGCCTTGCCGCCAAACGCGGCAACAACTTGGTCATCGACTCCGCCCTGGGCACACGCCTCATCCATATGCGCATGGCCGTCCTCACCTTCGTCTGCTCCACGCTCACACACCTAACGGGCGGATCGGCCGGTCGCGAGGGAGCTGCGGTGCAGATTGGCGGCACCATCGCCAGCAATGTTTCGAACCTCGCCCATCTCAAAAAGCATGACCACCACGACCTGATGCTCGCCGGCATCTCGTCCGCCTTTGGCGCCGTGTTCGGATCGCCCCTTGCCGGAGCTTTCTTTGGCATGGAAATGTGCTTTATCGGCAAGATCGACTACACCGCAGGCATCTACTGCCTCGTTGCCTCGTTTGCCGGCTACTTTACGTCACTCGCCCTGGGCACGCAGTACGAGGCCAACGTCATCGCCAGCGTTCCCGATATGACGCCTAGGACAGTTGCCGTGGTCGTTATCGGTGCTGTCGCCTTTGGCCTCACAGCGCGTCTCTTTGCCTGGTCGGTCCGTACGGTCAAGAGCCTGTACGCGCGTTTTATCACCAACTACCTCGTCCGTGCGCTCATCGGTGCGCTCGTGATTCTCGCGGCCTATGCGATGCTTGACGCCTGGGAGTATGCCGGCCTTTCCACGTGGCTTTCGGGCGCCGGATTTGCCGGCAACACCACCCTCGCCGACGCCGCCATCAAGCTCGTCGTAACTGCGCTCACCCTAGGCGCCGGTTTCCAAGGCGGCGAGGTCACGCCCCTGTTTGGCATCGGTGCGGCGCTCGGCGGATGGATCGGCTGCCTCGCCGGACTCGACCCGAGCTTCATGGCGGCCCTCGGCATGCTCGGCGTCTTCTGCGCCGGCCTCAACGTACCCATCACCACCTGCATGATGGCCATCGACCTGTTCCATGGAACGGCCGCAGGCTTCTTTGTCATCGTTTCGTTTATTAGCTACCTTGCCGGCGGCCACCGTGGCGTGTATCCCGCACAGCGCATTGTGTCCCCTAAGCGCCGCTCGCTTATCGTGGACGAGGGCCACACGGTGGCAGAGGCTATCGAGCGCCACAACGACCTGATAGAGTAGATGTAATTATCGCCGTGCAGCCACAATCGGGGGCAACTCGACCCGAGCGCGACCGCACCGTAACGTCATACGCCGGGAGTCGCCCCATGCACGCAACTGATTTTGGTCGCACGCTCATCATCGCCAACCCTGCCGCCCAGTCGGGCGCCGCGCGCGAGGTTGCCGAGCGCCTGCAGCGCTTTTTGGATATGACAGCGCGCGCATCCCAGTTTGACCTGGTGCTAACCGAGCGCATGGGACACGCCAAAGAACTTGCCGCACAGGCCGAGGGCTATCGCACCGTTATCGCCCTTGGCGGCGACGGCGTGATTCACGAGGTCGTCAATGGACTCATGACGCAGGATGAGGCGGTCCGGCCCGCCCTTGCCGTCCTGCCCGTAGGCTCCGGCAACGATTTTGCCCAAACGCTCGGTATCGAAGATTTCTCCGGCAAGGATTTTGGCGCGCTGCTCACCTGCAAGCTGCTGCGTCAGGACATCGGGCGCATTCGCTCATGGAACCCCGCAAGCGGTAGCGGCGAGGCTACCGTTGAGTACTACGACCAGACGCTTTCGGTCGGCATCGATGCCGCCATCGGCCTTGGCACCACCGAGCTGCGCAAAAAGACCGGCTTGACGGGCGCTCCGCTCTACACCCTTTCGGGACTTGAGCAGTTTGGCCTGCGCTATCGCAACTACCCCATGACAGTCAGCTTTGACGGCGCGCCCGCCGAGCGCGTGAGGGCGATCATCATGGCGATTCAGCTTGGTCCCACCTATGGCTCGGGCTATCGCATCTGCCCCGATGCCGACCCCTGCGACGGCGTGCTCGACGTCTGCTACGCATGCGGCCCTGTCCCTCGCGCGGTTGCCCTGCCTATGTTCCTTTCGGCCAAGGACGGCCACCATACCAAGTTGCCGCCGGTTCGCATGCGCTGCTGCCGCCATGCCGAGCTCACCTTTGAGGAGCCAGACTACCCCATCCAAGCCGACGGCGAGCCCGTTGTCGCCTCGCGCATCGAGGTCGACGTCCTCAGCGGCGCCCTCCACGTCTGGCACCCCACCCGCTAACCCCACCTAAGTTGCGGTGAAATAGGGACTGTTTATGCAGCTAAAACCGCAAAACAGTCCCTATTTCACCGCAACTTAGGGGTAGCTATTCGTCGCTGCCCGGTTTGCGACGGTTGGCTTTTTTAATGGCGTTGAAGTGCTTGTCATTGAGTCTGCGCTGGCGAGAGCGCTGAGGCACCTTGGTCTTTACGCGTCGGCGCGGTGGACGCCCGCGACGCTCAAGCTCAGCGCGCAGCTTACGCAGGCAGCTGCTACGGTTTTGGAACTGACTGCGGCTCTCGCGCGCCGTCACGGTAATCCCCGAAGGGATATGTTTCATGCGCACCGCCGAGTCCGTCGTGTTCACGCCCTGCCCGCCCGGACCCGTCGCGCGAAACACCTGAACCTCGCAATCGCGTGCCAACTCCTCGACCGACATCTCGGCATAGCGCGCATACTCACGCCATCCCATCTTGTTCTCATCCATATCAACACCTCCCCTCATACAAAAAAATGTGACAAAGGGAAAGCCCCTTTGTCACATCGCATACCAATCGCTTGTGTTGCGCGCTTAGGCGAAGGTGATCTCGCCGGTCTCACAGTCCATATCGGCGATACGGGCCAGGCTCTCAACGCGGAAGCCGCGCTCGCGGAGCTTATCGCCGCCGCCCTGGAAGCCCTTCTCCACCGCAATGCCAATACCGGACACCTCGGCACCCGCAGCCTCGCAGATCTTGATAAGGCCCTCGAGCGCGCAGCCGTTGGCCAAGAAGTCGTCAATAATCAGGACCTTGTCGCCCTCGGACAGGAAGCGCTTGCCAACGATGACCGGGTACTCCTTCTGCTTGGTAAAGGAGTAGATGGTCGTGGCATACTGCTCGCCGTCAAGGTTGATGGACTGGGCCTTCTTGGCAAAGACCACCGGCACGCCGCCAAAATGCTGGGCTGCAATGCAAGCCATGCCAATGCCCGAAGCCTCGATCGTCAGGATCTTGTTGATCTCGACACCCTCGAACAGACGGGCCCACTCGGCACCCATGTGGTCAAACAGCTCAACGTCGCACTGGTGGTTGAGGAAGGCATCAACCTTAAGGACGTTACCGGCCTTTACGATGCCGTCATGGCGAATACGATCCTCAAGCTCCTGCATGGCGCAACCCCTTCTCGCGGCAACGATACCGCGCGATTAATAAACGTTGTTCGATAGTCTACCACGGACCGACCCCCGCCCGTCCCACAAGCCCCTACGCATCATAAAGCCGCAAGACCAGTAGATGGGCCCGATTCGTGGCAAGCCTGCCTCCACAGGCTAATGGCGGGCGCATATCCTCACCAAACGCACCATGGCGAGCGCAAAGCCCACAGCGGCCACAGTCATGAGCACGTAGAACACCGAGCGAAAGCCAAACAGGAACACATCCGGACGTCCTGCAACAAAACTGGTCACGGCCTCGCCCATCGCCACGCTCATCTGCCCATACAGGATATGCGACGCCACCGTAATGCCGAGTGCCATGCCAGCATAGCGCGCCAAACTGCCCAAGCTGCCCGCAAAGCCGAGCGCTTCGCGCGGAGCCGAGCCCATATACAGCGAGTTGTTGGGGCTCTGGAAAATCGACGTACCGCACGACATAAACGCGACGCAGCACACGATCACGGGGATGGAAGAGTGCTCGTCGAGCGTGCTTACCGCAAAGAGGCCGCACACGTACACGCCCAGGCCGACCGCCGTGGGGCCCTCGCAGCCAACACGGTCCGAAACCGTTCCCGAAAGCGGGCCGATAAAGGCATTCACCATCGGCAGCGCCAAAAACAGCAGGCCCGAAACGTCAGACCCAAACCCATGCGCATCCTGAAAATAGAACGGCAGGATAAACTCGGATGCGCCGATACCAACGAACACGATGAGCATGCAGGCAAGGTTGATGGTGAAGGCCGAATTTGCAAAGCAGCGACGAGCGGCCTCGATCAGGGACATGGGGCGCTCGCCGGCCTCCGGCTTAACATGCGGTAGCGTGTAGAGCCCCACGATAAACGAGATTACGCCGATGGGCAGGTTGATGAGGAAGATGCTCTCCCAGGGAAAGCTTGCCACCAGCATGCCGCCGAGCACGGGACCACACATCATGCCGAGGGCCACGAAGGTCGCGAGAATACCCATGGCACGGCCTCGTTCGCGCGCCGGAAACGACTCGGTGATGATGCCCATGTTGTTGGCCATGGCCGCCGCGCAACCGACGCCCTGAACGATGCGTGCCAGAATAAGAACTTCGAGCGAGGCCGAAAGGCCACAAAGCAGCGAGCCGACCGAAAAGACGATAACGCCCAGCTGGAACACATTAACCTTGCCGCGCACGTCGCCCAGACGGCCAAACGGCAACATAGCCACGCACGTCGCAAGCAGATACACCGAGCTTACCAGCTGAATGCGATCGAGGCCCACGCCCAGCTCCTTTTGCATCACGGGCAGCGCCACGGTCACGACGGTCGAATCCAGACACACCATAAACGTCATGATGAGCACGGTAAACAGAATCGCCCACTTGTTCTTGCCATGGGTGTCGCCCTCTAGGGCAATGTGCTCGCGGCGCAGCTGCTCTGCGGTTTTCTCCATATCCATCCTTTCGAGTGGCCCAACGCAAAAACGGGGCCCCAATCGCCTGTAAACAGTCGCGATTGGGGTCCCGCCTACGGAATCGGAACTAAAGGTCGCCGAAGCTTTCTGCCAGCATCGGCGCCTTATGCGAACGCTAGCCTAGCACTGCTCGAGCGCCTGCTCAAGGTCGGCAATCAGATCGGCCGTGTCCTCGAGGCCGCACGACAGGCGCACCATGTCGGCGGAGATACCGCAGGCGATGAGTTCCTCGTCGTTCATCTGGCGATGCGTAGCGTTAGCAGGATGCAGGCAGCAAGTGCGGGCGTCGGCAACGTGCGTGGCGATCTGGGCGAGCTTGAGGCTCTTCATAAAGGTCTCGGCCGCCGCGCGACCACCGTTAAAGCCAAAGCTCACAACGCCGCAGGTACCGTTGGGCATGTACTTCTGAGCGATGTCATAGTACTTATCGCCCTCCAGGCCCGGATAGCTCACGAAGCGCACCTTGGGATGGCTCTGCAGGAACTTGGCAACGGCCAGGCCGTTCTCGCAATGACGCGGCATGCGCACATGCAGGCTCTCGAGCGAGCTGTTCAGGAAGAAGGCCGCCTGCGGATTCTGCATAGGACCAAGATCGCGCATGAGCTGAGCGGTTGCCTTGGTAATGAAGGCACCCTCGCGACCGAACTTCTCGGCATAGGTCACGCCGTGGTAGCTCTCGTCGGGCGTGGTGAGACCCGGGAACTTGTCCGCATGGGCCATCCAGTCAAACTGGCCGTGATCGACGATCACGCCGCCCAGGTAGGCCGCATGGCCATCCATGTATTTAGTGGTGGAGTGCGTGACGATGTCGGCGCCCCACTCAAAGGGACGACACATCACGGGCGTCGGGAAGGTGTTGTCGACC
>CAJMPK010000010.1 GCA_905215205.1 uncultured bacterium
GCACCGGCGCCAACCCGCGCTACCCGCTCATCAGCGAGATCAAGGAGCTCTACCTGGACGCCTACTACGGCCGCGAGCCCCAGGACTACGCCGTCTGCTAGTTTTTAGCACGGTTATTTGCGGCGGGGGTGCACGGGTGTACGCACGCCCCCGCCGTTGCTTCTATCGCATCGTTGAAAGGATGCAATCATGCTGCTCCCCGATTCCAAGACTGAGCTCGTCCGTCGTGGCAACAAGGTCGTTTACGACCTGGGCGACAAGATCGTCAAGGTCTTTAACGAGACCAAGCCCGTCTCCGACGTGTTCAACGAGGCTTTGAATCTTGCCCGCATCAATGAGTGCGGCATCCGCAGCCCCAAGGCTCTCGAGGTTTCCCAGCTCGAGAACGCCAACGGCTGGGCGCTCGTGACCGAGAAGGTTCCGGGCACTACCCTTGCCGAGAAGATGACTGCTGAGCCCCAGCGCTTTGGTGAGTACCTCGAGATGTTCGTCGACCTCCAGATTGAGATCCACGGCTACACCTCCCCGCTGCTCAACCGTCAGCGCGATAAGTTCGCACGCATGATCGACAGCCTCGATCAGCTCAATGCCACCACGCGCTACAACCTTCAGGAGCGTCTGGACGGCATGACCAAGGAGTTCAAGGTCTGCCACGGCGACTTCAACCCCTCCAACGTCATCGTCGGCGACGACGGCCAGCTCTATGTGTGCGACTGGGCACACGCCACCCAGGGCTCCCCTGCTGCCGACGTTGCCACCACCTACCTGCTCTTTGCCCTCAACAGCAAAGACCAGGCCGAGGCCTACCTGGAGCTCTACTGCGACCGTGCCGACATGCCCATGCAGGTCGTGCGTCAGTGGACGAGCATCGTCGCCGCTTCCGAGCTCGCTCGTAAGCGCAACGTGAACGATGAGTTCCTTAAGAACTGGATCGACGTCGTCGATTATCAGTAATATCTGAGCGATTTATTTCGCATCGGAGGCGCAAAGGGAAACCCCGCAGCTCGAATGGGCTGTGGGGTTTTCCTTTTAGATATCGAGGATGCTACAAGATAAAATGACGGCCCCACATCTCCCCGATCTGGAGAAATGCGGGGCCGTCCCGTATATCGAACTACAAGCGAAATCGTCGATTAACGGCGAGCCGCCTTAACAAGCTCGGCAACCTTGGCGACGACCTCATCGATCGCCACGTCCTCGCGCTCGCCCGTGGCACGGTCCTTGAGCTCAACGGTGCCATTCTTGAGACCACGCTTACCCAGAACGACCTGATACGGGAAGCCCATAAGATCGTTGTCGGCAAACTTAAAGCCGGGACGTTCGTCACGGTCGTCGACGACAACCTCGATACCCTCGGCGCACAGGCCATCAACGATCTGCTCGCAAACGCTAGCGCACTCCTCCTTCTTGGGGTCGAGCGGAATCACCGCGACCTCGTACGGGGCAACGGAGACCGGCCAGACGATACCGTGCTCGTCGTTGTGCTGCTCCACGACGGCAGCGAGCGAGCGGGACACACCAACGCCGTAGCAGCCCATGATGAGCGGCTTCTCCTTGCCGTCCTCGTCCATAAAGGTGGCACCCATGGCCTCGGAATACTTGGTGCCCAGCTGGAAAACCTGAGAGACCTCGATGCCGCGGGCAGCGGAAAGCGGCTTGCCGCAGTGCGGGCAGGGGTCGCCGGCGACAACGGTGACCAGATCGGCCCACTCATCGACGGTAAAGTCGCGCTCGGGGCAGGCACCGGTAAAGTGATAATCGACCTCGTTGGCACCGCAGGCCCACTGCTTAGACTCGCGCAGGCTCTCGTCGCAGACCAGACGAATGCCCTCGGGCAGGTTAACCGGTCCGATAAAGCCCTTGTGCAGACCGTAGGTCTGGAGCTCCTCATCGGTCATCATGCGATAACCCTTGCCAAAGACATGCTCGGCCTTGCAGTCATTGAGCTCATGATCGCCCGGAACAATGGCCACGACTGGCTTGCCCTCGGCATCGATGAGAGCCAAGGACTTGCGCGTGCCGTTCTCGGGGAAGCCGAAGAACTTTGCAACGGCCTCGATGGTGCCCATGCCCGGAGTCTCAACCTTGGTGAGCGTACCGTCACCGGGTCCCTCAGTCACGACGACCTTGGTGCTTGCAGCCTCGTCATCGGCAGCAAAACCGCAATCGTCGCAATAAACCAGCGAAGCCTCGCCGGCCTCGGCCAGCGCCATGTACTCGACGGAGGTGTCGCCACCGATCTCGCCGGAATCGGCAACGACAGGCAGTGCCTTGATGTAGCAGCGCTCGCAGATATTGGCGTACGCCTGCTTCATCTTGTCATACTCCTCCTGCAGGCTCTCCTGCGTAGCGGAGAAGCTGTAGGCGTCCTTCATGATGAATTCGCGTCCGCGCATCAGGCCAAAGCGGGGGCGGAACTCGTCGCGGAACTTATCCTGGATGTGGTACAGGTTGACGGGCAGCTGCTTGTAGGAACGCAGCTCATTGCGAACCAGGGCGGTCACGGTCTCCTCGTGCGTGGGGCCCAGCACGAACTCGCGGCCGTGGCGGTCATCAAAGCGCACGAGTTCCTTGCCATAGGCGTCGATGCGGCCGGACTCGCGCCACAACTCGGCGTCGACCATGATAGGCATCATAAGCTCCTGGGCGCCGGCAGCGTCCATCTCGTCGCGCACGATGTTCTCGATCTTGCGGATCGAGCGCCAAGCAAGCGGCAGGTAGGAATACAGGCCGGCGGCCTCCTTGCGAATCATGCCGGCACGGAGCAGCAGGCGGTGACTGGCGAGCTCAGCGTCCGCCGGATCCTCTTTAAGCGTCGGCGCATAGAGCTTAGACATATACATTGCTCGGGTCATTTATTTCTCCTCAATAAGCTTGTCGACCTCTGCCATAAGCGCGTCGACAATTTGGTCCTCAGCTACTTTACCAATGATCTGGCCATGCGAAAAGAGCAAGGCCTGACCACGTCCGCAAGCAACGCCCAGGTCGGCATCAGAAGCCTCACCGGGGCCATTAACGGCACATCCCATCACAGCGATAGAAAGCGGCGCGGAGTAGTTCTTAAGCCGCTCGGTGACCTCCTCGGCGATGGGAATGAGGTTAACCTGGCAGCGGGCGCACGTGGGGCACGAGACAATCTCGGGGCCACGGCGACGCAGGCCCAGCGACTGCAGAATACCCCAGGCAACCGGCGGCTCCTCAACCGGATCGGCCGTGAGAGAGACGCGCATGGTGTCACCGATACCCTCAGACAGCAGAATACCAAGGCCCACCGAGCTCTTAATGGTGCCCTGAAGCTTGGTACCCGCCTCGGTTACGCCCAAGTGAAGCGGAACGTGAGGAATCTCACGCGACAGGGCTCGATAGGTATCGAGCGTCGTTTGCACGCTATGGGCCTTGGCCGAAAGCACAATGTTCGTAAAGCCGCGGTCCTCAAAGTGCTTGACGAAGCGCTCGCTCGACATCACGAGCTTTTCGGGCTGCGTGAGGTCTTCGCGCTCGGCGATATCCTGCTCAAGCGAGCCCGCATTCACGCCAATGCGAATCGCGCACCCAGCGGCGCCCGCGGCATCGATCACGGCATCGACCTTGGCCCAATCGCCAATGTTGCCGGGATTGATGCGGAGCTTGGCAGCACCGGCCTCCACAGCGCCAATGGCCAGCTTGTGGTTAAAGTGGATATCGGCAACGATTGGCACCGGAGACTCGTCACAGATGGTGCGGAAACCCTCAAGCGCGGCCTCCGTGGGCACGCTCACGCGCACGATATCGCAGCCAGCCTGCGCCAACGCACATACTTGCGCAAGCGTTGCCTGGGCATCAGCGGTATCGGTGCAGGTCATGGATTGGACCACCACCGGCGCACCGCCACCGATCTGCACACCGCCCACATGCACGGGGCGCGTCAAATCGCGAGGCAAAGGATGGGATAAAGACAATCCAAACACTCCCCTACAGAATAAATCGAAGGATGTCGGAACGAAGCATATAGACAAACAGCAGCGCAAAGAGCGCGATGCCCACATAGCTCACAATCGTCTGGACCTTGAGCGGAAGCTCGCGGCCCACAATCTTTTGAATGATCTCGATGACCAGCTTGCCGCCATCGAGTGGTGGGATGGGCAGCAGGTTCATAAAGCCAAGCGAGAACGAAATGAGGGCGGCAAACGAAAGGAACGTGGCAGGACCGGCAGCAGCAGCCTGTGAGGACATAACGCTAATACCCACGATCGAAGAAGACTGATCGAGAATCTCCATCGTATGCTGCGGCTGGAGCAGGCGCATCACGCCCTCCGCGGTCTGCACGACATAGGAGAATGACAGACGCGCCGAGGTGATAGGGTCCAAACGGACTACCTCCGTAGAAGCATACACACCTAACCGCTCGTCCTCTTTGAGCGCAACAGTGGTCGAATGCTGTTTGCCGTCACGCTCGTACTCGATGGCGATATCGTCCCTACCGGCGGCCTTGCCGATAGCATCGTAAACGTTCATCCATGTGGAGCACGATACACCGTCAACCGAAAGGATCGCATCACCAGCCTCGATACCCGCCTTGGTGGCAATAGACCCCTCGTCAACCTGACCGATCACGTTGGTATCGATCGGAACGGTAACACCCGCAATGGAATAGATGCTCATAAGCAGCAAAAAGCCCGTCAGGATATTGACGAGAATGCCCGCGAGCAGCATAAAGGCACGCTTGAGAAAGCCCTGGCCAAGATAGGTGTGCGAACGTTCTTGCGCAAGGAACTCGGCCTCGCCGCACGGCAGCTCCCACACATCGCCCACGGCAGTCGCATGTTCGCGATCGAAACGGCGGCCGTCAAAGGTGGTATAGCCTGCCGTGTCTCGCGGCAGCGTCTGATACTTGGTGGGATAGTAGCTCGGCGAGGGCTGCTCCCCTTCCTCATACCAAGGTGCGATGGAGCCCCAGCCCAGCAACAGAGCACAAGCCTCGAGCACATCCTCCTCGGAAAGCTCGAGCTCGACAGCAAGGTCGGCCACGGCCACGCGACCATGACGATAGATGGCCGCGAGCACGCGATCGGCACACGAAACATCGGTCGGATCCATACCGCAGATGGCAGCGTAGCCACCCAGCAGCAGCGGGGTCACGCCAAACTTGGTTCCAATGCGACGCGACGTGTAATGGATGTCAAAGCGGCACGGCAGGCCCAAAAAGAACTCGGTCACACGGACGCCGCAGGCACGCGCCGCCAAAAAGTGGCCGCCCTCGTGCAAAAACACGAGGACGGAAAGCATCAGCAGGCCCCAAAAGACCGATGAGAGAACGCTCAGAACAGTATCCATAAAACGAAAAAGCAATCCTTATGGGTTAGGAACGGGTTGCGGCGAGCACCTGCGCAGCCTTTTCACGCGCCCACGCATCGATGTCGCGAAGCTGCTCAAACGAATCGACCGTCTGCATATCGTGGGCATCCATGCAGGATTCCACAATGCGATCGATATCGGTAAAGCTGCAGCCATTGTGCAGGAAAGCATCGACGGCGACCTCGTTGGCGGCATTGAGCACGCACGGCATGGTGCCACCCGTCTTGCCGGCACGCTCGGCCAGTGCCAGACAGCGGAAGGTATCCATGTCGGCAGCATCAAACGTGAGCTGCCCCAGCTCGCGAAAATCGATACGAGGCGCCGGGGTATCCCAACGCTCGGGATACGAGAACGCAAACTGGATGGGAATACGCATGTCGGAAGCACCGAGATGCGCCATCACAGAGCCGTCGGCAAACTCGACCATAGAATGAATCTTGGACTGACGCTGCACGACCACGTTAATGAAATCGAGGTCGCAGTTAAACAGATGCATGGCCTCAATGCGCTCCAAGCCCTTGTTCATGAGGGTGGCGGAGTCGATGGTGATCTTGGCACCCATGGCCCACGTGGGATGTGCGAGGGCATCGGCACGCGTCACGCGGTCGAGCTCGCCGCGCGTGCGGCCAAAGAACGGACCGCCCGAGCAGGTGAGCCAAATACAATGAGCCTCGCGCGGATTCTCCCCCAGATAGCACTGGTAGATGGCGGAGTGCTCAGAGTCGACTGGAATAAGCTGGCCCGGTTGCGCCAACGGCATAAGCAAGTCGCCACCGACGACGAGGGACTCCTTGTTGGCAAGGGCAAGGCGCTTATTTGAGGTCAAGGCCGCATGGCTCGCCTCCAGACCGGCGGCACCCACAATAGCGACGAGCACGCAGTCGACATCGTCGCGACGCGCGAGCTCGCAAACCGCCTGCGCGCCAACGCCGAGCTTCGTTCCCTCGGGCAACTCCTGCAGCACGGCGTCATCGCCATGAGCGACATCGGCCACGGCAACCGCCGAAACCGAGAACTCGCGGGCAGCGGCAACGAGCTCTGAGGTACTGGAGTTAACGGACAGCGCCGTCACCTGCAGGCGATCGGCATGCTGGCGGCACACATCGAGCGCCTGGGTGCCGATAGAGCCCGTACAGCCCAGGATGGCAACACGGAGACGTCCATCGGGGCCATACGTCGTCTGGAAGGACATTACAGCACGCCTCCGATCATCAGCATCAGCTGCGCGGTGATGCAGCCAAAGATAAGCGAATCGCTACGATCGAGCATGCCGCCGTGACCCGGGATAAGGTTGCCGGAATCCTTGACGCCCACGCCGCGCTTGATGCGCGACTCGATAAGGTCGCCGATAACGCCCAGAATGGACACGACTACGCCGCACAGCAGCGCATAGGGCAGGCTGAGCTTGTAGAAATGCGTCGCCCACAGGATGAGCCAAATCAAAACCGAGCCCAGGATGCCGCCGGCAAACCCCTCCCAGCTCTTTTTGGGAGAGATCTTAGGAACCATCTTGTGCTTGCCGATACGGCTACCCACGATGTAGGCAAACGAGTCGGAGACCCAAAGGGACGCGCAAACGCCCACCGAAAGCAGGGCGCCGGCAAAACCGGGTACGGCATCGCGCAGCAGCACGATAGCCGACAGCATAAAGCCAGTGTAGATGGGACCCATGAGCGCCACGGCCACATCAGAGATGCGGGTACGCGGCGACCAGACATACCAAATGCCCACAGCGATCATCAAGGCAAAAAGCAGGGCATTCAGCAACATCGAATCGCCCAACGCCGACAGCGGAAAGAGTACGGCGGCAGCGATACCCATGCGCTCGTTAGCCATCTTGCCATCGAGCCTTGTCATACGGAAAAACTCATAGCAGCACAGACCGCTCATGACAGAAACAAAGATGGCTGTGGGCACGATACCCAAAACCAGGCACAGGATAAAGACAACGGCGTAGACAATACCGGCAGCGGCACGGGTAAAAAAGCCCGCCAGCCACGAACCGGTGCCGCTCTTCGCTGCAGGCGCGCCAGCAGTGGCAGCTTTGCGCGCAGGCGTCTTGGGAGCAGACGCCTTGGGACGATCGGACACGATTAAGCCTCCTCGGTCTTGCTCAGTCCACCAAACCTACGGTCGCGGCCCTGGTAGGCCAAAATGGCGTCGACAAGACCCCAACGATCAAAGTCGGGCCAATAGGTATTGGTGACATAAAACTCAGAATAGGCAACCTGCCACAGCAGATAGTTCGAAAGGCGAAGCTCGCCGGAGGTGCGAATCACAAGCTCCGGATCGGGCAGTCCGGCGGTGTACAGATGCGAAGCAACCATATCATCGTCGATAGCGGCAGGATCGATCTTTCCGGCAGCGGCATCGAGCGCAATCTGGCGGACAGCACGGGTGATCTCGGCACGGGCGCCGTAGTTGACGGCAAGCGCCAGCGTCATGCCGGTGTGGTCGGCACACTCGGCAAGACCTCGCTCAAAGACATCGCGGGTCTTCTTAGGCAGTGCAGAAATATCGCCCAAAAAGACAACGCGAACGTTTTCGCGCTTAAGCAGCGGCAACTCATCGATAAACGTCTTGGCAAACAAATGCATCAAAACGTTGACCTCGTGCTGCGGACGATTCCAGTTTTCAGTGGAAAACGCATAGGCCGAAAGGACGTCGACGCCCAAGCGCACGCATGCGGTAATAATCTCGCGCAGGGAGACGATACCTGCCTTGTGGCCCTCGGTGCGAGCAAGACCGCGCGCCGTGGCCCAACGACCGTTACCGTCCATGATGCACGAAATATGATGCGGAATCTTATTGAGGTCAAGGTCGGAAAAACCGACGCCCGCAGGGGCGTCGGCAAAGTACTCGACCAGTTTGTTCTCGTCGTATTGCACCTTAGATCTCCATGACCTCGGCTTCTTTTTCCTTCAGAAGCTCCTCGACCTTGGCAACATACTCATCGGTATGCTTCTGGACCTTGGCCTGCTCGCGACGGACATCGTCCTCGGTGAGCTCTTCGTCGCGCTCGAGCTTGTTGTTAAAGTCTCGACGGATGTTGCGAATGGAAACCTTGGCCTGCTCGGCATACTCGCGGCACTCCTTGACGAGCTCGCGACGACGCTCCTCAGTGGGAGCCGGGAACGGCAGACGCACGACAGTACCGTCAGAGTTGGGAGTAATGCCCAGATCGGAAGCACTGATAGCCTTCACGATGGCGTTGACGAGCGCCTTGTCCCAGGGCTCGATGAGCAGCATGTGGGCCTCGGGGGTCTTAACCGCGGCAACCTGGGTAACCGGCGTGGGGACACCGTAGTAATCGACCGAGATGTCGGACAGAATGTTGGCGTTAGCGCGGCCGGTACGAACCTTGGAGAAGTTGTGCTTGAGGGACTCGAGCGACTTATCCATGTGGACGGTGATGTTCTCTGCCATGCTTAATCCTCCTGATAGACGAGCGTGCCGACGGGCTCACCCGAAAGCGCGCGCTTGACGGTGTCCTCGCCATCGATGTTGAGGACCAAAATCGGCATACGGTTATCCTGGCACAGTGCCGTAGCCGTGGAATCCATAACCTGCAGACCACGGACGAGAACCTCGTGATAGGTAATCTTGTCAAAGCGGACGGCATCGGCGCACTTGACGGGATCCTTGTCGTAGATACCGTCAACCTTGGTGGCTTTAATCAGGATCTCGGCACCGATCTCGCAGGCACGAAGAGCCGCGGCGGTGTCGGTCGTAAAGTACGGATTGCCCGAACCGGCGGCAAAAATAACGACGCTGCCCTTGGAAAGGTGGTTGATAGCGCGACGGCGAATATAGGGCTCGCAGATCTCGTTCATCTGGATAGCGCTCATCACACGGCAGGGAACATCGTTATGCTCGAAGGCATCCTGCAGGGCAAGCGCGTTCATAACGGTTGCCAGCATGCCCATGTAGTCGGCCTGAGCACGCTCCATGCCACCGGCAGCGCCGGCCATACCGCGGAAAATATTGCCGCCGCCGACAACGACGCCGACCTCATGGCCAACGGCGAGCAGCTCCTTGACCTGCTTGGCAAGGTGGTCGGTAACCTTGGGGTCGATGCCATATTGGCCGTCGCCCATCAGTGCTTCGCCGGAAAGCTTAAGAAGCACGCGTTTATATCGGATGTCGGACAAAGCGATCCTCCTTTAATTAGACTCTCAATATGATAGCAAAGGCTCTGATAAGAGCCATGAAAAAGCAGGCTGTGAGTAAAACCCACAGCCTGCTCATTACCAGCTACAAGAGCTTATTTACTCGCCACGAACCAGACGGTCGAAGGCAACGACGGTAATGGTATCGCCGAGCTCCTTGGAGACCTGCTCAGCGTACTTCTTGATGGTGAGGGAGCTGTCCTTGATGAACTCCTGCTCAGTGAGCACGGACTGCTTGTAGAACTTCTCCAGACGGCCAACAGCCATCTTCTCCTGAATGGCCTCGGGCTTGCCGGACTCGGCGGCCTGAGCCATGTAGATCTGCTTCTCGTGCTCGACGGTCTCAGCCGGAACCTGATCGCGGGTAGCGCAGATCGGGGCGACGGCGGCAACCTGAAGGGCAACGTCGTGAGCGAAGGTCTTGAAGGACTCAGCCTGAGCGGTCTCGGCCTTCTCGAAGGCGAACTCGACGAGGACGCCGATCTTACCACCCATGTGGATGTAAGAAGCGAGCGCGCCGTTCTCAGCCTTGCGGGCAGCGAAGCGGGAGATCTTCATGTTCTCGCCCATGATGTGAATCATCTCGGTGAGCTCGGAGGAAACGGTCTCCTCGCCCATCGGCTTCTCGAGCAGAGCGTCGACGTCAGCAGGCTCGGTGGTAGCGACAACCTCAGCGACCTTGGAAGCAAAGCCGGTGAACTTGGCGTTAGAGCCAACGAAGTCGGTCTCGCAGGAGAGCTCGAGCAGAGCGCCGGTCTTGCCATCCTCGGAGACGAATGCGGCGACAGCGCCCTCGTTGGTCTCACGGCCAGCCTTCTTGGCAGCCTTGGCAAGGCCGTTCTTACGCAGAACATCGACAGCGGCGTCCATGTCGCCGTCAGCCTCGACGAGAGCCTTCTTGCACTCCATCATCGGGGAGTCGGTCATCTCGCGGAGCTGCTTGACCATAGCGGCGGTAATCTGGGCCATTGTGGTTCCTTTCAAAGAGATGAAAAAGAATTAACTAAGACTGATTTACTCGGCCTTGGGCTCAGCGGCCATCTCGGCCTCGGAGACCTGCTCCTTGCCGGAGCCAGCGAGGCAGGCGTCAGCCATGAGCTCGCACATAAGGGTGACAGCGGAGATAGCGTCATCGTTGCAGGGGATGCCGTACTCGACCTCGTCGGGATCGGAGTTGGTGTCGATCAGAGCGACGACGGGGATGTTCAGGCGCTGGGCCTCCTTGATGGCGTTCTCCTCGCGCTTGGTGTCGATAACGAAGAGAGCCTGGGGCAGACCCTTCATGTCGCGAGCGCCACCGAGGTTGGTCTGGAGCTTGGTGAGCTCCTTGCCGAGCACAGCCTGCTCCTTCTTGGGCAGAACAGCCATGCGGCCGTCCTCGACCATAGCCTCGAGCTCCTCCATGCGGTTGATGCGGGAGCGGATGGTGACGAAATTGGTCAGCATACCGCCGAGCCAACGCTGGTTGATGTAAGGCATGTTGGCGCGCTCAGCAGCGTTCTTGACGGCCTCCTGAGCCTGCTTCTTGGTGCCGACGAACAGCACGTTGCCACCCTTGGCGACGTTCTTGACGAAGGTGTAGGCCTGGTCGGCGTCGAGGATGGTCTGCTTGAGGTCAAGGATGTAGATGCCGTTGCGCTCACCGAAGATGAACGGCTTCATCTTGGGGTTCCAGCGACGGGTCTGGTGACCGAAGTGGCAGCCGGCCTCGAGCAGGGTGCGGATATTAATCTTGGTAGCCATGTTAAACCTCCTGTGGTTTGCCTCCGCGCGGGGTCATCCTCCAAAACCAACCCGGACATGTGCTACCAAAGCCCGGGCACCACGGTATGAAGTAGCCGCGCGTGCGTGATAAAAACATGTTGCCGTGAAGCAACCCAATGAATGATAGCAGGAATGCATCTTCCTGCCAACCCGCAATCAAAACCACACACCTGAGTGCAGCGCGGGACGTCCCAGCAACTATTCGCCGCGGGGATGGGCTTGAGCCACGGCCCGCTTAAGCCGATCGGGCGTGAGATGCGTGTAGATCTGCGTCGTGGACAGACTCGCATGACCCAGCAGCTCTTGAACCGAGCGCAGGTCTGCACCGCCCTCAAGCAAGTCGGTCGCAAAGGTATGGCGCATCGCATGCGGCGCGATGTCGGCCGGAATGCCGGCGAGCGTCGCCAGCGTATGGAACCGCCGCCTGAGCATGGCGGCGCTCATGCGATTGCCGCGCGCCGATATAAGCAGCGGATGCGGCCCGGTAGCGAGGTCACGGCGCTTTGCCTGAGCGAGCAACTCCGGCCTCCCCTCCTCAATATAGAGACGCGTCACCTCGAGCGCACGACGATACAGAGGAACGATGCGTTCTTTGCCCCCCTTGCCCCACAGGCGCAACGTGCGTTCGGACCAAGCGATGGACTCCACATTGAGTGCTGCGAGCTCAGAGATACGAGCACCCGAGGCATAGAGCAGCTCGAGCATCGCCGCATCGCGCAGTCCCGCGGGCGTCGAGGTATCAGGCGTCTTGAGCAGCGCCTCGACCTGCTGGGTCGTAAGGACGCCCGGAAGGTCACGCGGCAGCTTGGGCGATGCGATCGCCGAGACCGCATCGCCCTCGACAATCCCCTCGGCAGCCATCCAGCGATAGAGAGATCGGATAGCCGACAGGTGCGCCGCAAGCGTTCGGGGAGCCACCTGGTCACGCGAAAGCTCGGCAAGATAGCGACGAATGGTGCGCACGTCGGCAGCGAAAGCATCGATATCCTCGCGCTCGCACCAGGCAGCAAAGCGCTCCAGCCTCGAGCCATAGGCCGTCACCGTGTTGGGAGAAAGTCCCTCGACACGTGCGATATAGGCGATAAACGAGTCGACGGTGTCGTACAGGTCACAGGCTATGACCGGTCGCCTCCAAACAGATCGGGGCGAGTGGTCAGATAGGCATCAAGGGCCTCGAGCGCACGGTCCGCATAAGCCTGGTAGCGGTCGCGTTTGCTGCGGCGCTTACCATCCTCGAGTGGCGGCACCAGGCCAAAGTTGACATGCATGGGCTGATAGCCCACGGTGACAGGATCGGTCGCATAGCCCACGAGCGCACCCAGGGCACCCACGCGCGGCAACTCGACGCCCGCGGCACCGATAGCCTCGGCATAGGTGTTGAGCGCGGCGAGCAGACCGGTCGCCACGGCTTCCATGTACCCCTCGGTGCCGGTGATCTGACCGGCCAGGCGCACACCGGTACCGGGCACGGCAAAGGTGCCATCGAGCACGTGCGGGGCGTCGACAAAGGTATTGCGGTGCATGACACCGTAGCGGAAGAACTCAGCGTTCTCCAGGCCCGGCACCATATGGAAGACGCGCTTCTGCTCGCCAAAGGTCAGATTGGTCTGGAAGCCCACCAGGTTATAGGCGGTCTTCTCCTTGTTCTCGGCACGCAGCTGAATCGCCGCCCAAGGGCGACGTCCGGTACGCGGGTCGGTGAGGCCGACGGGCTTCATGGCGCCAAAGCGAATAGCGTCCTTGCCGGTGCGCGCAACCTCCTCGGCAGGCTGGCAGGCCTGGAACAGATCGCCGCCCTCAAAGTCCTTGAGCACCACGCGGTCGGCCGTGGTGAGCGCCTCGATAAAGGCCTCGTACTCCTCCTTGTTGAGCGGGGCGTTGAGATAGTCGCCGCTCCCCTGCTCCTCGTAGCGCGACTGCGAGAACAGCACGTCCATATCGAGCGTGGAGGCATCGACGATCGGAGCCGCGGCATCGAAGAACGCAAGGGCGTCGCCGCCGACGAGCTTCATGACCTCTTCGCTCAGCGCCGGCGAGCACAAGGGGCCCGCGGCAATGACCACGTGACCCTCGGGAATCTGCGTAACCTCGCCGTGAATGATCTCGATATTGGGACGGGCGGCAACCTCGGCCTCGACAAGCTCGGAAAACTTGACGCGGTCGACCGCCAGGGCGCCACCGGCGGGAACAGCCGCGCGATGGGCGCAATCGAGCAGCACCGAACCCATGCGCTCGAGCTCGGCTTTTAGTAGGCCAGCAGCGGAATCTGGACGGGTCGACTTAAACGAATTGGAGCAGACGAGCTCTGCCAGGTGATCGGTATGGTGAGCCGGGGAGCTCACCTGGGGGCGCATCTCGCACAGCTTTACGGCAAACCCGCGGTCTGCCAGCTGGATCGCGCATTCCGAACCCGCCAGACCGCCACCGATAACCGTCACCTGATCGAACTGCATCTGCAAACACCTTTCTAATTGACACGTTTTCCATTGTGACCGAAGGGCGTCTGGGCGTGAAGGGCAAACTTGGAGGGCGCATACCTTCCATCCATCATGCGCTCAATAAGGCCCTCGAGTTCAAGCGAACCCAAGAGTTTGAGTACGCCGACAGCATCGAGTGAGACGAGCGCCGCGATGTCGTCGACCTTGAGCGGAGAGGCGATGAGCGCATGCATCACGGTCTGCTGTGTTGGATTCAGGTCGGCAATGCCGGGAGCATCGGGGCGCGAGTAGCGCAGGGTGCCGTATATGCGAGAGATAGCCATCTCGATGGACTCCTCGTCGACAATGCAGCAGGCCCCGTTGGCGATGAGATAGTTGGTACCGCGCGACTCGGGAGACAAAATCGACCCCGGCACGGCAAGCAGCTCGCGCCCCAAATCCATAGCAGCCTCGGCTGTGGAAAACGTCCCGGAAGGCATACCCGCCTCGGATACAAAGAGGGCTTGCGACAGGGCCGCGATCACGCGATTCCGGCGCGGAAAGGCGAACTTGCGCGGGCCCATGCCCCACGGAGAGATCGACACGACCGCGCCACCCGTATCGAGCGTGCGTGTAATAAGCCCCGCGCTCGAACGCGGGTAGACCACGTCGGCGCCCGTCCCCAGCACCACGACGTGTTTGCCGCCGGCGTTGACCGCAGCCCAACCCGAGGCCTGGTCACAACCGACCGCGCCGCCCGAAACAACCGCCACTCCCGCCTCAACCGCTACCTTTGCCGCAAGCTCTGCCACGGCAAGACCATACGGCGAGGCCTTGCGCGCGCCGATGATGGAGAGCGCGGGCGTCGAAAGCACCTCGGGGTTGCCGCGCACATAAAGCGTCTGGGGCACATCAGAAAGCTCCAAAACGGTCTCGGGATACAGCGCATCACCTGGATGCAGCTCGAAGGTCCCCTCGGCCATCATTGGTCCCTCCTTCCCTGGTACATCGCTGCCTCGAGCACGTGGTCCTGCGTCACCTGCTCGCTCTCGGCGACATCTGCGATCGTACGCGCGATACGCACCAGGCGCACGATACCGCGGCCCGTGAGATGTGTGCGCTTCGACAGGCCGAGCACACACTTCTCCGCCGCATCATCGAGCTCGAAGGTCGAAACGACGCCGTCAATGGACCGCGTCTCGTCATCCTCGGCCTCGGCATCCGCATCGTCCATACGGGATTCGCGCCAGGCGCGAAAGGCGCGACCGCGCACAACGTAGTCACGTAATTCGGCCGACGACATACCCTCCGCACCCTCGATAATCACTTGGGGATCGGGACGGGTCACATCGATCATCATGTCGATACGGTCGGCCAAAGGACCGCGCAGTTTAGACCGATAGCGCTCGACCATCGCCGCCGAGCAGCGACACGGCACTTCGCGATCTCCCAAAAAGCCGCAGGGGCAGGGATTGCTCGCGGCAAGCAGCTGAAAGCGCGACGGGAAGGTAAAGGCCCCGTCGACGCGTACGATCCTCACATAGCCGCGCTCGATGGGCTGACGCAATGTCTGCAGCACACCAGTGGGAAACTCGGCAAGCTCGTCCAAAAAGAGCACGCCGCCATGAGCCAGGCTGATCTCACCCGGATGCACCGGGCGCCCGCCGCCAATGAGGCCAGCCGTTGAAATGCTGTGGTGGGGACTGCGGAAGGGCCGGTGCCCCGCCAACAAGCCATCAATGTTCTCACCCAAAACCGAATGGATGCACAGCGCCTCCTGTTGATCCTCAACGGAAAGCTCGGGCAGGATGCCGGTCATACGGCGTGCGAGCATCGTCTTGCCCGATCCCGGAGACCCGATCATGAGCAAGCCGAGTTCTCCTGCCGCCGCAAGCGCCATGCCGCGCTTAGCGACTTCCTGCCCCAGTACGTCGGCATAGTCGAGCTCGGGCTCAAAAGTAGCCTCAACACCCTCGGAATCCAGATAATGCCGCGCGGCATCGCCCATACCATGGGCAAGCTGAGACAAATGATCGATGAAGCCGCAATCCACGCCCGCAAGCGGCACATGCTGATCGGACCTGCCGGCAATAAAAGACAGCCCCATGTCGCGAGCCAGCAGCTGAAACGCCACCTCGCCCTTGACGGGAAGCACCGTACCGTCCAAGCCGAGCTCGCCGGCGATAAGACAGCGATCGAGGTTGTCACGGGGAATCTGCCCATCGGCCGCCAGAACCGCGATGGCGATGGGCAGATCAAAGCCGCTACCGGTCTTGCGAATATCGCCGGGCGCCAGATTGACCGTAATGCCCGAGCGCGGGATCTCGAACCCGGCGGAGCGCATCGCGCAGCGAATACGACCGCGTGACTCCATCACCTCCATACTCGGAATGCCGAGCATCTGGATGCCCGGAACGCCGCCGGCAAGCGATACCTCGACCGTGACGGGAATCGCCTCGACGCCGCGGATGCAGGCAGCGTGAACGGCAAACGTCTCAAACGCCATCACGACACCTGCCAATCGAACGCGTTGTACTGGTGCTCGATCTCGGCGATATGCCCGCCGCGGATGGTGACGCCAACGGCATCGAAGCGGATCGCCTTGAGCGGATAGTGCTCCATGAGATAGCAACTTGCGATGCGGCGGTAGCGGCGTTGCTTTTGGGCGTCCACGGCCTCCTCGGGAAAGACCCGCGTGTTGCAATCCAGTGCGACACGTCTGGTCTTGACCTCGGCCATCACCACGACATCGTCGAGCTCATCGAGCAGCACCAGATCGGCCTCGCCCTCGGTGCAACGATAACCCTGCTCCAGCAAGGTGTAGCCGCGCTCGTTAAAGTAGTCGATGGTGATCAGCTCGCCCAGCATGCCCAGCTCGCGGGGACTGAGTCCCTTGATAAACTCGGGCGTCATCGCCCCGCAGTCGAGCTCGCCGTTTTCCCAACGCTCCTTGAGCTGCTGCGTCTTGCTCTTTTTGCCTGCGGCACACATGGGGTCTCCTTTCCCGCTCTCTGCATTGCCTCGATAATGAGGGCAGGTTTCATGCGGGTAAGTACCGGAAGCAAACCAAAAGCCAACCAAATGCCGACAAATGAGGGGCCGCGCGCAACAATAGCGTTGCACGCGGCCCCTACCAGCAGGTTTATAGAACCCTTCAGGTCCCTGTCTCCACAATTGGCCTAAAAAAGGCGCTCAGTCTGCAGAAAGTTTCCGCAAAAGCTCACACGGTGCAGCGGAGAAAGACCATGTTTGCGAATGGCCTCGATGTGCTCGGGGCTCGCATAGCCTTTCGATTCGGCCAAATGGTACTCGGGATACTCGGCATCATACTCGACCATCATCTCGTCACGCGTGACCTTGGCCATGATGGACGCCGCGGCGATACAGGCGATCTTGGCATCGCCCTTCACCACGTCGCGCTCGTTGGGAACGGCGCCAAGGGGGTTGCCGTCCATAAGCACGCAATCGGGCTCAAGCCCTGTATCGGCCACCGCACCCGCGACAGCGGCGCGAATGGCGCGGGCCATGCCCATCTCATCGATATCCGCAGGAGCGATATGGCAAAAGCCGATAGCAGTCGCCACCTCGGCAATCTTCACCGAGAGCAACTCGCGGCGCGCCGGCGTGAGCTTTTTGGAATCGTTGATGCCCCAGATGCGCGGCTCCATCGGAAGGCACACGGCGCACACCGTCAAAGGACCGGCCACCGAGCCGCGACCCACCTCGTCGACACCCACGACCACGCCGTCACCGCCGAGCTCATGCATAAGCTCGTACATGCCGTTGACGCGCTCGCGCTCGGCAAGTTCCTTGGCATGGCGCTTAAGAGCGCGCTCGCAAGCCTTGATCACTTGCTGGCGCGGATCCTCACGATAATGCTCCACGAGGGCGGGGATCTCCTCAAACGTGGCGCTCGCCAGCTCGCCGGCAACCTGCGATGCCGAAACCGAGCTCGTCATGTTGGCCATATCGGGGCCTCCTTGCATGCAAATCAGATAAAAAGAAGGGCCACCCGAAGGTGGCCCTTGTGTCCAAACGAGTGGACAGACGCTGCGATCTTCTTAGCGCTTCTCGGGGATGCGAGCAGCCTTGCCCACCTTGTCGCGGAGGTAGTACAGCTTGGCGCGACGGACGCGACCATGACGGACGACCTCGAGCTTGGCGATCTTGGGGCTGTGAAGCGGGAAGGTACGCTCAACACCAACACCGAAGGAAATCTTGCGGACGGTGAAGGTCTCACGGGCACCGGCGCCGGCCATGCGGATGACGTCACCCTGGAAAACCTGGATGCGCTCGCGATCGCCTTCCTTAATGCGGTAGTGAACCTTGACGTTGTCGGCAACGCGGACCTGCGGGATGTCCTCGCGGATCTGCTGACGCTCGATTGCGCGGATGTAATCCATGTGCAATTCCTTACTCTTCTAGAGGTGCCGTACCACCTTGGCCGGCACGTAGTTGAACAAACGTATTCGAGTATACACGTGCGGGTTTCCGCTGCAAGAACAATTTTTTACGCAGACAAAAAGACAAAACCCGCACATGATAACCGCCCGCCCCACGAATGAGACGGGCGGCATGAAGGGGGCTACGCCAGGCGTCTAAACCCAAAACGTTAGGCGGAACGCTTGGCCTCGAGCTTAGCCTGGGCGGCCGCAAGACGTGCGAGAGGCACGCGATAGGGTGAGCAGGACACGTAGTCCACATCGGCCACGTTAAACAGGCCCTTGATGGACTTGGGGTCGCCGCCGTGCTCGCCGCACACGCCAAAGTGCATGTCGGGATTGGTGGCGCGACCCTTCTCGACGGCCATGCGCACGAGCTCCAGCACCGCCGTGTCAATGGTCTCGAAGGGGTTGTCCTTCAAGATCTTCTTATGCATGTACAGCGGGATGAACTTGGCCTCGGCATCGTCACGAGAGAAGCCGAAAGTCGTCTGCGTAAGGTCGTTGGTGCCAAAGCAGAAGAAGTCGGCATAATGGGCGATCTCGTCGGCGACCATGCAGGCGCGTGGCAGCTCGAGCATCGTGCCCACGGGAATATTGAGCTCGACGCCCTCCTCGGCGGAAACCTCGGCGATCACGCGCTCGATGACCTCGCGGGTCTGGACATGCTCGGCCGTGATGGAAACAAGCGGAACCATGATCTCGGGACGCGGGTCGACGCCCTCCTTGATCAGGCGGGCGGCAGCCGTGGCCACGGCGCGAACCTGCATGAGCGGCAGATCGCTAAAGACGACGGACAGGCGCACACCGCGCAGGCCGAGCATCGGATTGGACTCGCCCATACCGTCGATACGGCGCAGGCGGGCACGCAGGGCGGCGAGCTCTTCCTCGCTGGCGCCGGCGGCCTCCTTCTTGGTGATGGAGACCTCGAGCTCACGCGGATTATCCAGGAACTCATGCAGCGGCGGATCGAGCAGGCGAACGACCACATCGCGACCGGACATGGTCTTGAACATCGCCAGGAAGTCCTCGGTCTGAACCTTGAGCAGGTCGGCCAGGGCCTGCCGCTTCACGGCCTCATCGTCAGACAGGATAAAGCTCTGGATGATGTTCTTACGGTCGCCCAGGAACATGTGCTCGGTGCGGCACAGACCGATGGCCTCGGCGCCAAACTCGAGCGCGAGCGCGGCATCCTCGGGGTTGTCAGCGTTGACGCGCACATGGTTGGCGTGGCCGCCGGTCTCGTCCAGACGAATCTCGTCGGCCCAGGACAGGATGGTGTCCAGGTCGCCGGTGAGCTCGGCCGAAACCAGATCAACGGCGCCGTCGACGACGATACCCTGGGTGCCGTCGATGGAGATGACATCGCCCTCGTGCAGCACGCGGTCGCTGCCCTCGATGCGCACGACCTTCTCGGCGGCGTCGATGTGAAAGCGCTCGACGCCGCAGACGCAGGGCGTACCCATACCGCGGGCGATAACGGCAGCATGGCTCGTCTTGCCACCGTGGCTGGTCAGGATGCCCTCGGCGGCGACCATGCCCTTCAGGTCGTCGGGGTTGGTCTCCCAGCGAACCAGAATGACCTTGTGGCCCTCGTTGGCGCGCGCGACGGCATCGTCGCTCGAGAACACGACCTCGCCCACAGCGGCGCCGGGGCTGGCGTTCAGACCGCTGGCCAGAGCCTCGTATTTCTTGGAGGCGTCGAACTGCGGGTGCAGGAGCTGGTCGAGCTGCGCGGGATCGATGCGGCTCACGGCCTCCTCGCGGGTGATCAGGCCCTCCTCGACCATTTCGATGGCAATGCGCAGGGCGGCGGTAGCAGTGCGCTTACCCACGCGGGTCTGGAGCATCCAGAGCTTGCCCTGCTCGATGGTGAACTCGATATCGCACATATCGCGGTAATGGTCCTCGAGCGTCAGGAACACGCGCTCGAGCTCCTCGCCCGCGGACTCGAGGCCCGGGGTGGTCTTGAGGTCGGCGATGGGCTCGGTGTTGCGGATGCCGGCGACAACGTCCTCGCCCTGGGCGTTTACCAAAAAGTCACCGTAGAACTCCTTGGTGCCGTCGGCCGGGTTGCGCGTAAAAGCGACGCCGGTCGCGGAAGTCTCGCCCTTGTTGCCAAAGGCCATGGCCTGCACGTTGACGGCGGTGCCGAGCTCGTCGGAAATGCCATGCTGCTTGCGGTAGATGCAGGCGCGCTCATTCATCCAGCTGCCAAAGACAGCCTGGATGGCAAGGCGGAGCTGGAGCTCCGGGTCGTGTGGGAAGATGGGCTTGCCGTCGGCAACCTCGAGCTCGGGATACAGGGCGACCTCGACGTTCTCGGAGAAGATGCCCTTAAAGGTCTCGACGAGTTCCTGCAGGTCCTCGGCCAAGAGCTCGGAATCGACGCGAACGCCGGCGACCAGGCGGGCCTGGGTCAGGGCGTTCTCGAACAGGTCGGCATCGACACCCATGACGACATTGGAGAACATCTGGATAAAGCGACGGTAGCTATCCCAGGCAAAACGCGGGTTTTGCGTCTGTGCGATAAGGCCCTGGACTGAGTCGTCGTTGAGGCCCAGGTTGAGGACCGTATCCATCATGCCGGGCATGGAGAACGGAGCACCCGAGCGAACCGACACGAGCAGCGGATCGGAGGCGTCGCCGAGCTTCTTGCCGCAGCGGGCCTCGAGGTCGGCCTCGGCGGCAACGATCTCATTGAGTGCGCCTTCAGGCCAGACATTGCCGGCGCCGGAGTACTCAACACAGGTCTGACAGGTAATGGTAAAGCCACCGGGAACTGGCAAGCCGATGCGGCTCATCTCGGCAAGGTTTGCGCCCTTGCCGCCAAGCACGAAGTTCATGGACTTGTCGCCCTCAGTGACACAGGTGCCCTGGGCGTCGGTTCCAAAACGGTAAACCCTCTTGCAATCGCTCACGATACTTCCCCTTCCATGCGCTCTCGCGCACGACCGTGGTGACGAATCGACCCGCCGGATGCGGGCCGTGAGGGAACTATACGGCGGGCGTTGAGCGGGCTTGCGTAGAGGGTGCGTGGTTTGGTAAACGAGGTAAATGTGGCGGTAAACGGTAGGTAAAGGTGGTTACCTTATGAAGATACCAACGCAAGAAACTTGCAGGTCAAATGCAATATTTTTGCTAAATCGCTTTACCATAAGTAGCTAATTTGGGACGGGGCTATTTTAGCTACCCCGGCTGAGGCCGCGAAGTTTTTGACCGATTGCCGACGGGGGTAGCTAAAAAAGCCCCGTCCCAAATTAGCTACTTTTGTTGGGCTCGGCGGGCGGCGCGACGGGCACGAGCTTCTTGGACTTCCCCCAAGTGACCGATGATCTCGGAGGCGCTCTCCTCGATCGCCTTGCCGTCGGTGCGCACCACAAAACAGCCCAGGCGCTTCATAAGGGCACGGGCTTCCTCGAGCTCGCTGCGAACGCTCTCGGGCTCGGCATAGGAGCCTGCGACGGCGCGGGCGTAGTCATCGCCCAAGCGGCTATCGCGAATCCCGGAGATCACATCGACAGTCGAAATCAGTCCGAACAACCGCATCGGGTCAACCTCGTAAATTGACTTCGGCGGCTCCATGCCATGGGCCAAAGGAACATTGGCAACCTTGTAACCCTGATAGGCCAAATACATCGACAGCGGCGTCTTAGACGTGCGCGATACGCCCAGCAGCACGATATCGGCACCCGACAGATCGTCGCAACCGCGCCCGTCGTCGTGCTCAACAAAATACTCCATGGCCTCGATGCGATGGAAATAGCGGTCATCGGTCTTGTGAATCACGCCTGCAACGCCCTTGGGCGACGCACCGATGAGCGACGACAGCACGGCGAGTGTCGGGCCGATCAAGTCGACCGAGCGGATATGCAGCATGCCCAGGTAGTCGAGCACGCGAGCGCGCAGCGCCGGGTCGACGATGGTGTGGAACACAGCGATATCGCGATGGTCGGCATCGACGCGCGGTCCCACAAACGATTTAACCTGCTCCACCGAGTTCACCTTGGGCAGGCGCAACAAACGAAAAGCCCCTTCATCAAATTGCCCGGACGCCGCAAGCACCACCTCGCAAGCGGTATCACCGAGCGAGTCGGAGATAACGATAACGGTGGGACGAGCGGTGACCGGGCAATCCATGCGGGGCTCCTTTTGCGCTTATGCGCAGGCTGGCTTACTTTTTGCGGGCAAGCTCACCGATGTTTGCGATACCGGAGAAAACGGCCTCGAAGCGGTTGAGCAGCTTAAGACGATTATCGCGAAGCTGCTCGTCCTTGTCCATGACCATAACCTCGTCGAAGAAGCGGTCGATGGGGGCACGCAGGGCGGCAAGCGCAGCAAATGCGGCCGGGTAATCCTCGCCAGCAAGAGCAGCATCGACGGCGGTCTGAGCAGCCTCAGAGGCGTCGGCGAGCGCGAGCTCGGCCTCGCCCATCAGGTTGCGGTCGTACTCCGCACCCAGCTCGGGCTTGGAGATGTGCGCGGCGCGGGCATAGGCGGTAGCCAGGTTGTCGAAGGTCTCGGCATCGTTCTTGCGGGCCTCGTCGAGCGCGGCGCAGCGGGCGAAGAAGACAGACGGAGCGATGATGTGCACCGCGGAGACGGCGGCGACGGTATCGGCAGGAATCTTCTCGTCGCGGGCCATGCTCACCAGGCGGCCGTGGAAGAAGTCACGGACCTGCTGGGCGACCTCGGCGGCGTCGAACTCGATGCCCTGCTCGCTATAGAGCTCAAGGGCAAAGTCGATGAGCGTCGTGGGGTCGATCGGCAGGCGATCGCGCAGGATGTTGATGATGCCGATGGCGGCGCGACGCAGCGCGTACGGGTCGGAGGAGCCGGTCGGGGGCTCGCCGATGGCAAAGATACCGGCAATGGTATCGAGCTTGTCGGCACAGGCCACGATGCAGCCAGCGGTGCCCTCGGGCAGCTCATCGCCGGCAAAGCGGGGACGATAATGATCGCGAATGGCGTGGGCGACCTCGTCGTTCTCCCCCATCGCGGAGGCATAATAACCGCCCATCACGCCCTGCTGGCTCGTGAACTCGACGACGGCGTTGGATACCAGGTCGGCCTTGCACAGGTGCGCGGCGCGAGCGGCGTCGGCAGCCAGGTGGGCGCCCAGATGGGCCTCGCGAGCGA
>CAJMPK010000011.1 GCA_905215205.1 uncultured bacterium
CGTTGACCTCGACGGGAATCAGATCGCTCTCGTAGCCCTCGTCGGTGTTGACCACTGCAATCTTAAGGTTGCCGGTATTGCCGTAGGGATCCCAGCTTCCGGCGATGTTAAACCACGCGTACAGGCACGGCACGATAATGAGGCCCATCACAACAACCATGCCGATCACGGAGCGAGACACGTTTTGGACATCACGCTTAAACAGATGCAGGATGTTCTTCATTTATGCCTCACCTCCTTTGGAGTGCTTGCTGAGCGGGGCGGTTTCCCCGTCGTTTCCGTTTACGTTGTCAACGCCGTCGGCATCTTGAGCCTTACGATGCGCACCGATATGCGGCAGACGGCTCGTGGGCTGTTCGCTGTCCTTGGTGCCCCGCTCGCTGGCGTTGAGACCAAACATGCGACGGGCGGCAGGAATGGCGGCCGTGTGCTCGCGCATCTCGCGACGCAGGTCCTCATCCGAAAGCGCCGAGATGCGCATCTGGGTATTGAGGCTCGCGCGGATATATTCGATATTGATAAGCCAGCCGCAGATGGCAATAACCGAGATGATCCAAATGACAAGCAGGATAATCTTGCCATTGTTGTCGATATCGAGAACCGTCGACAAAACGAAGAGCAGCACCTGCACGCCGACTACTGCGGCGAAACCGCCCTTGATGTAGTACGGGTAGCGATGTTCAAAGGCAACCGCATGATCGAGCAGTTCGCGACGGTACGAATCGGAATCGAGCATGACGCGCATGGCCGTGCGCAGCGAGTAGCGCTGGCGCGGCAGGTCGTTGGACTCGCAAATCATCATACCGGTCGTGGAAAGCTGTTTATCAAAGAGCAGGTTAAGGTTGAGCAGCAGCGGACGCAGCTGCAGGCCGATAAAGAGCGCCACGATCAGGAACACGCCCAGAATGCACAGGTTAAACAGGTAGTTGAACGAGTACATGCCGCCGACCGTCTCGCGCAGCAGATTGATGCCGTAGGTAAAGGGCAGCAGCGGGTGCAGCCACTGGAAGAAGCCGGGCATCATCTCGATGGGATACATGCCCGACGAACCCGGAATCTGCACGATGACGAGAATGACGCCGATTGCCTTGCCGATGTGCTTAAACGTAGTGGACAGCGCATAGATGATATTGACGTAGGTGAACGAGATGGCGATGCCGCCCAGCACGAACAGCAGCGGGCTGACGCACTGCACGCCAATCACCAGATCGCCTACCGTAACGATGATGGCCTGGAGCGCGCCCAGGATCACCAGGAGCATCCAACGGCCGAAGTAGCCCTGGCGCGCCGTAAAGCTGCCAATGCCCTCGCGATCGACCTCGAGCTTGTAGATGGCGATGAGTACGTAACCGCCCACCCAAAGCGCCAGATTGGTGTAGAAGGGAGCGATGCCCGAGCCAAAGCTCTTGACCGGATAGATCGACTTGGACGTCAGCTCGACCGGAGAGGCCATGAAATCTGCCACGTCATTGACATCGACGCCCATAAGGTCGGCGAGCTCGCCCATAGACTCAGAGGTCTGCAGCGCCGCGATGTCGTTGGCGGCGGTTGCGAGCTTGTCCTGGACCTTGGCAAGCGAGGCATCGGTCTGGGACAGCGTGGTCTTGGCCTGACCGAGCGTAGCGTTGAGTTGCGAAAGTGTACCGCGCGCACTTGCAATAGTAGGCGTGAGGCCAGACACGATTCCCGTCAGATCACCCGAGACGGCGGCAAATGAATCAAGCGCGCTCGAGGCCTTCGGCAGCGCGTTTTGGCCCAGGTCCGTCTGGGCCTGGCCAAGGTTGGTCGCACCGGTCTGGATTGCGTTATTGATAGCGTCGCTGGCACCCGAGACAGCCGCGGCGTCATTCGCCATGGCGCTCGACTGTGCAGACAGACCGTCCTTGATGCTCTGAAGCTTTTCATTCTGCTCGCGGAGCAAATCGATGGTCGATACAATGCGCGCGTCAATTTCCTTGGAACCTGTCGACGTGTCATTGACGAGAATTTCCAAGTGGCCGATAACGGCCTTATTGTGGTCGATCGTCGCCTGGAGAGACTCGAGCGAGTTGTCGATGCGGGTGGTCGTAGATGTGATCGTGCCCGTCAGCTTGCCAATCGCAGCGTTCGCGGAGGCTGACGTCTTGGTGAGCGCAAGGCTGCCTTCCGAGAGCGCCTTGGAGAGCGAGGCGACAGAGTTACCCGCCGTGGCGCGAGCCTCGCCCAGCAGGTCGTTGCCCTGGGAGATCGCCTGCGTCAGCGACGGCGCCTGACCCTGCAGACCGGCAAGTGCTGCATCTGCCGAGGCAATGGAACCACACGTCTTATCGATGGCGGCATTCATGTCGCCAATCGAATCGCGCACTTCGCCCAACGTATCAGAAGCCTCTGATACCGAACCGGCCAACGAATCCTGAGCCTGGGTTGCCTTGTCCTTTAAATCGACTCCGGCATCCTTGGCAATACTGGCAACGGTCTCACCCACCGTGGAGACGAACTCCGAGTTAATCTGCTGCTCGATGGTGTTTGCACCGGTGTCGGTAACCTTGGGTGCAATAGCGCTCTTTTTCTCATTGACGTAGTACGTAAGCTTGGGCTGATGGTAGTTGCCGTCGAGCATCGAGACCAGGTTATCCGAGAAGTTCTTGGGGATTACGATGGCCGCATAGTACTCACCGCTCTCGACGCCCTCCTTGGCGTCGGCCGCCGAATCGACGAAGGTCCAGCCCAACTGATCGTTCTCCTTGAGCTGATCGACGACCTTATCACCCGCGTTGAGCTCACCCACCAGGTCGTTTTGGGTGCCCTGATCGTTGTTGGCGATGGCAATCTTGATACCCTGAGTGTTTCCGTACGGATCCCAGTTTGCCACGATGTTGTACCAGGCATACAGCGAGGGAATAACGCACACGCCGAGGGTAACCACCAAGGCGACGGGGTTCACAAGTAGTCGCTTAATGTCGCGCTTGAATATCGCAAAGGAGACCTTTGCATCGGATAGTTTGCTGCCGAGACTCACGCTTGGGCCATCCATCCTGTCGTTGAATCAAATCGTACTATCGACAACCATTGTACGTAGGCGCTTTAGCGTCTCAGAGCACAATGGTATTGAGTTTTGCGGGTAGCAATATACTACGAAGACGAATTAACGTACAGTTGTATAGTATCTTAAATTTCAGCAGGTCACAAAACCACAACCCGCACAAATTAGCAACCCAACTATTCATTTAAGAACGTCCCCAATGACTACTTAGGACCACGAAAGCGTCGCAGGTTGAGCATAAGTCAGCGAAAACGCCCCTAAGCGAGCAAGGTGACGTGAAAGAGGAGGGAAGCGTACTTCGGTACGCGACCGACGATTGAACGTCAGATTGCCGCTTAGGGGCGTTTGCAGCGTCGAGCCGTTACGCGGTTCGTAGAACCGCGTAACTACCTAACTACATCAAGTTGCAAACAGCTGCCGCGAAGGCCACGGGGTCCTCGGGCAGAATACCCTCGACCAGCAGGGCCTGGTCATAGAGCAGGCCGGAGTACTGCTTGATCTTGTCGGTGTCGCCCGCCTTCTGGGCAGCGACGAGCTTGGCAAAGACCGGGTGCTTGGCGTTGAGCTCGAGCACGCGCTGGCTCTTGGGCATACCGTCGGGCGCGCCCTCGGGACCCTTCTGGAGCACCTTCTCCATCTCGAGCGAAAGCGGGCCCTCGGTGGTGATGCACGCGGGAGCATCGGTCAGGCGCGCAGAGACGGCAACCTTCTCGACCTTGTCGCCGAGCGCCTCCTTCATGGCGCTAAAGAGGTCCTCGTTCTCCTTGGTGGCGTCCTCGGCCTCCTTCTTCTCGTCCTCGGTCGCCAGGTCAAGATCACCGGTCGCGACGTTCTTGAGCTCCAAGTGACGATCCTCGACCTCGGGCTCAGCACCGTCGGCAACGGCCTTCTCGGCAGCCTCGCGGGCAGCATCGTCCTCGTAGATCTTGGGCATATCGGCGGCAACGTACTCACGCATAGCCTGGAACGTGAACTCATCCACGTCCTGCGTCAGCAGCAGCACGTCATAGCCGCGGTCGAGCACGCCCTTTACCACGGGCATCTTGGCCAAGCGCTCACGCGAGTCGCCGGCGGCGTAGTAAATGGCCTTCTGATCCTCGGGCATGCCCTTGGCATACTCGGCCAGGGTGATCATCTTCTGTTCCTTGGCAGACCAGAACAGCAGCAGGTCGGCGAGCTCATCGGCCTTCATGCCATAGCTCGAGTAGATGCCGTACTTAAGACCGCGGCCAAAGTTCTCAAAGAACTTCTCGTAGGCCTCGCGGTCGTTGTCACGCATATCCTCAAGGTCGGCGGTGATCTTCTTTTCCACACGCTTGGCGATGGCCTTGAGCTGACGGTTCTGCTGCAGCGTCTCGCGCGAGATGTTGAGCGACACGTCGGCGGAATCCACGACACCGCGGACAAAGTTGTAGTAGTCGGGCAGCAGGTCGTCGCACTTCTCCATGATCAGAACGTTGGAGCTGTAGAGCGCCAGGCCCTTCTCGTAGTCCTTACTGTACAGATCGAACGGCGCGCGGCCCGGCACAAACAGCAGGGCGTCATACTCGAGCGTGCCCTCAGCATGGAAGCTGATGGTGCGCGCCGGATCGTCAAAGTCGTGGAACGTGGACTTGTAGAACTCGTTGTAATCCTTCTGTTCAACGTCGGAGCTGCGCTTCTTCCAGATTGGCGTCATGGAGTTGATGGTCTCGAGCTCCTGGTAGTCCTCGTACTCGGGCTTGTAATCCTCCGGCGCGTCCTCGGGCTTGGGTTTCTGGCGGCTCTTGCTCACCATCATCTGAATCGGGTAACGCACATAGTTGCTGTACTGCTGAATCAGGCTCTTGAGGCCCCACTCGGTCAGGAAGCGATCGTAGGTCTCGGCCTCGCCGTCGGCGTCGAGCTTCTCGTTCTCACGCAGCGTCAGAATGACATCGGTACCGTGCTCGGCACGCTCGCCATCCTCGATGGTGTAACCCTCAAGACCGTCGGACTCCCAAACGTGGGCGGTATCCTCGCCATAGGCGCGGCTCACGACCTTCACATGGCTGGCGACCATAAAGGCCGAGTAGAAGCCCACGCCAAACTGACCGATGATGTCCACATCGGAGCCCTGCTGCTCGGCGTTCTCGGCCTTAAACTCCTCGGAGCCGGAATGGGCGATGGTGCCCAGGTTGCGCTCGAGCTCCTCGGCGGTCATGCCAATGCCGTTATCCGAGATGGTAATGGTGCGGGCGTCTTTATCAAAGGAGACGCGAATAGCCAGGTCGCCCTGGTCGAGCTTGACACTCGGGTCCTGCAGGCTCTTAAAGTTGAGCTTGTCGACGGCGTCGCTCGCGTTAGAGATAAGCTCGCGCAGGAAGATTTCCTTATTGGTGTAGATGGAGTTGATCATGAGGTCGAGCAGTTTTTTGCTCTCGGTCTTAAATTGACGCATGTGCAGTCCTTTCGCGCTATCCCCGTCCGCAAAAACGGCCCGGTTGCCCGAGCCGGATCGCAGACCTGCTATGTTCAGACTTAGATTTTATAACCCATTAGCGCGCATATATACATACGGAATCGAAAAACTGTATGCCAGAGCGCTCCGATGCGCCAATTGCCAAGGAGTGTCCCCGACTGCCGGCAGAAAAGGAGCGTCCCTATCTGCCATCTACGCGCTTGGCCATCCAGGCATGAGGTTGGCCCTCATCTTCGTAGTCCACCGGGGCAATTTGCGTGTAGCCCGCCTTTGCATAGAGCGGCAACACGCATTCCTGCGCATGCAGCTTAATAAGTTTAGCGCCGGCATCGCGTGCACACGCAGCGCTGGCCTCGACGATCACACTCGCCAGTCCGCGACGACGCATAGCCGGCAGCACGGCGACGCGCCCCATAATGTAGGTCTCCCCCGCCGCAACGTCTTCGTCCATGTCACATGCCGGCGACACCGGGGCTTCCGCATCTGCCGCGCGCTCCAGCTCCTCGGGAAACACGCGCGAGCAGCCGGCGAGTTGACCATCCACATACAGCGTCACATGAATGCAGCTCGAGGCCTCATCGATCTGGTCGAACTCGATTTCATAACCCTGTTCGTCCACAAAGACGGCGCGGCGCACCAGCGCCGCATCCTCAAAGCATCCCGTCTTAATTTGAATATCCATGGTCGCCCCTCCCATCAAAGCAAACGTTAGGGACAGATTTTAGCGAAAGTGAGCGCCTCGCACGCTAAACTTGGCCCGCGCCTTCGCCAGGCAGTCGTAATGACCCACGTTATGGGCATCGCTCGCGATGAAGCTGTACAGGTTCTGATCGAACAGGCGCTGCGCCGGCTTTTTCTCGCGGCCAAAGCGGCCACCGGCGATAAAGTCCGCCGAAGCTTGCAGCTTGCAGCCCATATCGACCAGACGCTCCGCCACACTCACATCCTTTTGAACAGCGCGATATCGCTCGGGATGAGCGATGATCACCTGGTAGCCGCGGCATTGCAAATCGTAAATCGTACTCTCGTACTCTCTAAACGCATAGGGATCAGCATGCGTCGAAAGCTCAAGCAGAAACTCATTGGTGCCATCGAAATGCAGGTATTCTGCGGCGTCGATGCCCAGCTCGACAAGCTTTCGGTGGTTGACCTCAAAGCCCATCTGAAGCGGAAAACCATCTGCGTTATCCCGCAATAACTCAAAGGCATCCCACATCTTGTCGTAGTCAAAATAGGGATCTCGGCAGTGCGGGGTGCAGACAATTCTGGTTACGCCAGCCTGCTTGGCAGCTGCAAGCATCGCCAAGCTCTCATCGAGATCGGCAGCACCGTCGTCTACACCCGGCAAGATATGACAATGAATGTCGCGCATAGGTCGGCCTTAATCAACTAAACGTTTGCCCGGTTGGTGAAGATGCCCTTTTTGGAAGTACCCTGATCGGCGGAGCCCTTCTTAACCTTCTTACCGTCCTTGGTGTAGTAAGAATAGTAGTACTCGCTGGTCTCGGTCTCGCAGTAATTCATGACGGTACCGATGAGCTTGACCTTCTCGGACTTCTTAAGCTGGGCGATAGCGTTGAGCGCCTCTTCGCGCTTGGTAAAGTCCTCGCGCACCACAAACAACGTGCCGTCAGTCAGGCTGGCGATCTCGGCAGCATCGATGAAGGTGCCGACCGGAGGAGCGTCAAAGACGACATACTGGAACTTGGCAGACAGCGCCTTAACCAGCTTGGCAAAACGGTGAGACACGATGATGTCTGCAGGATTGGGAATGTGCGGCTCCGCGTCGAGGAAGTAGAAGTTCTTCTGACCCGTCTCGACAATTGCCTGGTCAATGGAGATCTGCTCGGACAGGACTGCGTAGAGTCCGCCGCGCGAACGAACGCCGAGCATATCGGAAAGGGACCTGCGGCGCATATCGGTCTCGACCAGGAGCACGGACTTGCCGCTCGTGGCGATTGCCTGAGCAAGGTTAATGGTAACCGTAGACTTACCCTCGTTGGGAATCGAGGAGGTAACGGTGATGGTGCGAATGGGGGCGTCCACGCTCGCAAAGCGGATGTTGGCCAGAAGGGTCTTGGCGGCATTCTGTACAACGAGCTTATCGGTGTTCTTTGCCTTAGCCATGCCTATTTACCACCTTTCATAGCCGGAATTCGGCCAACAACGGGAATACCCAGGAGCTCTTCTGCCTCTTCGGCACCGCGGATGCGGGTATTGAGCATGTCTGCCAAAACGACATAGGCAACTGCGATAAAGATACCGGCGAGGAACGCGACGGCAATATACAGCGTGCGCTTGGGGCCGCTGGGAGCTTCGGGGGTCTTAGCCTCGTCGATAACGTTGATGCTCTGGGCAGCGCCGACGTTCTGAGCGACCGTACTCACCGAGCTGGCCATGGCCTTTGCAACCTCAGCCGTCTCCTTGGCATCGGTGCCGGTAACCGAAAGCGTAATGACACGCGTGGTGGTCTCGGAGGAAACGGAAATCTTGTAGTCGTCCAGATCGGCGAGGCCCAGATCCTTGGCAGCACCGCCCTTAACGCTATCGCTATCGAGCAGCGTGGCGATATCGTTGGAAAGCATCTGGCTCGCCGAAAGATCGGTGTAGCTCATTTGACTGCTATCGTCGGTCTTGGCGAGAACGTACATGCTCGTCGTGGCGGTGTAGGTGTTGTCCATCATGGTGAAGGACACGATGCCCATGGCGACCGCGCAAATCACCGGAAGGGCGATGACCAGCTTGAGGTGCTTTTTAAGCAGCTGGAACAGTTCGAGAAGGGTCATGCAGCTTGCCTTTCATTTCCCTAGTTCATATCGACAAAACTGCTCGTATCATATCGCATCTTTCTGCCAAGTCCGAACTCTATACATAAGATACAGCACATACGGCATTGTTGCGCAATAATAACGCCGCATCGGCAACCCCGGTGCGGCGTCAAAACAACACGTTTGCTGCATTGCTACGCAAATGATTCGTCCTGCTGTACGGGAAACGTCACCGTGATGGTAGTCCCCACACCCAGCTCGCTCGATAGGTCGAGCGAAGCATGATGATACACGGCGGCATGCTTAACGATGGCCAGACCCAAGCCTGTTCCGCCACGTGCCTTGGAGCGGCTCTTGTCCACGCGATAGAAGCGCTCGAACACCTTGCCCTGCTCCTCGGGCGCGATGCCGATACCTGTATCGGCAACCGTCAGGTACGGATGGCCCTCATCATTGGTCCCACATCGAAGCGTAACCGTGCCACCGGGCTGGTTATAGCGAATAGCGTTACTGGCCAGGTTATAAATCAGCTCATCGATCAGGCGCGACACACCTTCGATCACCACGGGCTTCGTCTCGTGCCCAATGGTCACATTCGACTGCCGGGCAACCTGCTCAAGACGCTGTTCCACCGTCAAAATGGCGCGAGATAGCTCGATGGGCTCCGTGGACCCAATAGGCACCGCCTCGCCCTCGGATGCTCGCTCCGCCTCATCCAAGTTGGAAAGCGTGAGGATGTCGTTAACGAGCGCTGCCAGGCGGCCCGCCTCGCGATAGATGCGACCGCCAAAGTTGCGCAGATCGTCCTCGCCCTCGACCATGCCGTTTGCAATAAGCTCGGCGTAGCCCGAAATCGCGGTAAGCGGGGTCTTGAGCTCATGAGTGATATTGGCCGTAAACTCGCGACGCATGCGGTCATTATCGGCCAGCACCGCCATCTGGCGTTTAAGTTCCTGGCGCTGCGACTCAATGCGCTCGAGCATGGGAACCATCTCGGTGTAGGCATGTTCATAGCTACGGCGCGGGTGGTCCAAATCGACCTCCTGCAGCGGCGCAATGATGGCACGGGATTCGCGGCGCGCAAGGAAAAACGAAAGCACCGCGCCCGCCACCGCGATAAGCAGCATCGGCGCCACCAACGAGAGCAAAATCGCCGCAACGCCAGGCTGAGCCTGTGCCAAACGAACGACCTGACCGTTATCAAGGGCGACGGCGCGATATAGCATAATCTCGTCGAGCGTGGCGCTCGAGCGCTCCGCGGAGCCCGAACCGCTCTCAAGGGCCTCAACGACCTCGGGGCGATCGCCATGGTTGGGCAACATGGAAGGAGACGCCTCGTTGTCGTAGGCAACCGAGCCGTCTTTGTTGATCAACGTAATGCGCAGGTCCTCGCGATCGAGACTTCGCAAGAATGCGATGGGTTCCTTCTGCTCGTTTAAGGCGGCGGCAATAAGCTCGGTTTCTTGCGAAAGGTTGGCACTCGTGGCATCTGCCAAGGTGTTTTGCACAAAGAACGCACCCAGCACCGTAAACGCCAAAATGACGGACATAGCGCAGACAAATATCGTCGCAAACACACGATGCGAGAGCGTGTGTTTTCCCTGAGGGGCAAAGACCACGGACTACTCCTCCGATGCTGCTGCCGCAGCGACGGCATCTTCAGTATCGCTACCGGCGGAAGGCTCCGCCAGGCGATAGCCCACGCCGCGCACCGTCTCGATAGCGCCGGCACGCTCGCCGAGCTTTTGGCGAAGCGTCTGCACGTGCACGTCGACGGTACGCGAGCCGCCATCGAAGTCCCAGCCCCACACGCTCTGCAGCAGCGACTCGCGGGTAAAGACCACGCCGGGCTTGCGCATAAGATATTCGAGCAAATCGAACTCGCGCAAGGTGAGTTTGAGCGGCTCGCCGGCAACGGTCACTTCGCGATGACTGGGCGAAAGCACGATATCGCCCACGCTGAGCACATCGCTTGCCTGTTTGACCATGCCGCCGCGGCGCAGCAGCGCACGGCAACGGCTGGCAAGCTCCATGAGCGAAAACGGCTTAGTCAGATAATCGTCGGCACCGCCATCGAGCGCCATCACCTTATCGAGCTCGGTATCTTTGGCGGTGAGCATCATGATGGGCACCGTCGCCGTCAGGCGGTCGGCGCGCAGGCGACGCATAATTGCCAAACCGTCGGTATCGGGCAGCATGATGTCGAGCAGGACGGCATCGGGTACCCGTCGCGCCACGGCGGCCTTAAACTCGCCATCGCACGAAAAGCCTTCGGCCTCGATTCCCTGCTTGCGCAGTGCATAGACCGTCAAATCCCTGATGTTGTCATCGTCCTCGACGTAATAGATCATGTTGAACCCCTTTGCGGCCGGCATGACCGCATCTTAACCCTAAAGGTACCTTTACTAGATGGTATCAGCCAAAACGTCCCGTTAAATAATCCGCCGTGCGCGGGTCGGTGGGATTTTTGAAGAGCTGAGCGGCGGGCGCGTGCTCCACTAACTCACCCAGCAAGAAAAACGCGACCGAGTCGGAGATGCGCGCCGCCTGCTGCATATTGTGCGTAACGACCACGAGCGTGCAGGTCTCTTTGAGCTCGCAGGCCAGCTGCTCAACCACCAGCGTCGATACGGGATCGAGAGCGCTCGTGGGCTCGTCCATCAGCAGAATATCGGGTTGCACGGCAAGCGCGCGGGCGATGCACAGGCGCTGCTGCTGCCCGCCCGAAAGGCCCAGCCCCGACTCTTTGAGTTTGTCCTTGACCTCATCCCATAGCGCAGCGCGACGAAGAGAGCCCTCGACCAGCTCATCCAGCACGGCGCGGTCGCGCACACCCATGCCGCGCGGGCCATACGCGACGTTGTCGTAGATGCTCATGGGAAACGGGTTAGGGCGCTGAAACACCATGCCCACACGCTGACGCAGGCGGCAGATGTCGTAGTCGCCCAGGATATCCTGGCCGTCGAGTGCGATCTTGCCCTCGATGCGACAGTCCTTGATGCCGTCGTTCATGCGGTTAAAGCAACGCAGCAGCGTTGACTTGCCGCAGCCCGAAGGACCGATAAACGAGGTAATCTGCTTGTCGCGGATCTTGATGGACACGTCCTTGAGCGCGTGATGGTCGCCATAGAACAGGTCGAGGCCCTCGACGTCGATGCGTGTCGGCGAGGCGGCAAGATCCTGCGCCGTGGGACGAGTCGCGTCCCCGACTTCGCGCTCGTGCGCAGCCTCGGCTTGCGCCTCCATTAGCTCCTCGAGCTCCGTGGGCTCCATAGCCGCAGCAGCCGTCATACCGCATACCTCCACATCGATATCAATCCAGCAGTATCGATAGTAGAAATCGCGACTCATACGCACGTGAGCGCATTGTCAGGTGTTTGTAAAGGCGCCTACGCTACGCGGCGGGCAGCTCGATGGTAAAGACGGTATGCTCGGGCGTCGATTCGCACGCGATGGCACCGCCATGCGCGCATACAATCTCCTTGGCGATGGCGAGGCCCAGCCCAGCACCGCCACGATTGGTCGCACGCGCTGCATCCAGGCGATAGAACTTCTCAAAGATCACCTTGAGCTTAGCCGCCGGAATCGGATCACCCTGATTGATAAAGCGAATTCGCACGCCACCGTCATCTTGGCGCCCAGCCTCAATCGTGATCGTCGAGCCTTCATAGCTATAGGCAACGGCATTTTTCATGATGTTATTGAATACGCGAGCCATCTTGTCGCCGTCCACGAGCACCGTCAGGTCCTCGCAGATATCAACCTGGGCTTCCTTGTGCTGTTCGTTGAGAATGGGATAGAACTCGTCAGCCACCTGAGCCAGCAGCAACCCCAGATCAACATAGCCGCGCGTGAGCACGATATCGTGGAAGTCAAAGCGCGTGATATCGAAGAACTCTTCGATGAGCGCATCGAGCCGGTGCGCCTTGTCGAGAGCCACGCCCGTAAAGTGCGCACGTTGCTCAACCGGCAGCTCAGGAGCCTCTTGCAGCAGCGAAAGATAGCCCACCACACTGGCAAGCGGGGTACGTAGGTCATGTGCCAAGTACGTGACCAGATCGTCCTTGCGATGCGACTCGTCACGCAGAGCTTGCTGCACCTTGCGCTCACAATCGCGCGCCCGATTGAGCGCACCCTCGACCTCGAGAAAGTCGCCGTCGATGGTATCCCACGTGTCGGGATTATCGATTAGGCGGTCCTGAATACGGGCGGCGATCACGCGGTCGGCATGCTGCTCGCCTTGCTCATAACCCTGGTAATACAGGGCGCGCCCGCAAAAGAACAGGACACAGACGGCGAGCGCCAGCACAAAGCCGAGCATGTTGAACACAAAGGCGGCATCAAAGAACACGGGCTCGCCAATACCGCCAAGCGCCATGGCCCCGATCGCCAGCGTAATCGTCCACGCGGCACCGCCGATTACCACGCAGCGGCGGACGATTTCGAATCGATCGATCAGCAAGAAGCCAATGAGCAGAACTGCCAGGATGCCAACAATATTGTCAATGCCGATGAGTAGCAGACTCAGCAAAAAGAGCAGCACCGTCGCAAGCGCGCGGTTGTCGACGACCGCCCTTATGTATTCAAAGAGTCGATCGGGCACCTCGAATACCCGCCTATCGTCTTTTGTCATATCCACTTCCCCACCATCAAAGGCGTTATTCGATTATGTAGCCGACGCCCCAGACGTTTTTGATAAAGCGCGGCTTTTGAGCATCGTCGCCGATCTTTTCGCGCAAATGGCGAATGTGCACCATCACCGTATTGTTGGAGCCGGGCATAAAATCCTCGTTCCACACCGCGCGGAACAGGTCCCCCACGGCCACCACGCTGCCACGATGCTCGACCAGATACAGCAAGATGGAATACTCGATGGGCGTGAGACGCACCGGTGCACCGTCCACCGTCACACAACGAGCATCGCGGTTGATCTCGAGGCCGTCGAGCTGGATGGTCGGCGACTCGACCGCCTGTGCGCGGCTGCCGTAGCTGGTGTAACGACGGAGTTGAGCATGAACGCGCGCTATGAGCTCCAACGGACGGAACGGCTTGACCACGTAATCGTCTGCACCCAGTGAGAGGCCCTCGATCTTATCCTGCTGGGCATCGCGCGCCGTCAGCATAATAACGGGATAGGTATGGCCAGCGCGGATGGTGCGCAGCAACTCAAAGCCGTCGATATCGGGCAGCATGACGTCCAGCAGCGCCAGATCGAACTCCTGCTCCAAAATCGCCTTGGCAGCATCTGCTCCGCTATAGGCAATCTGAACATCAAAGCCCTCTTTTGTAAGGTAGATACCGACCAGGTCGGCGATGGCCTTCTCGTCATCAACTACCAAAATGCGCTCATTCATGCGTGCTCCTCTCGCGCTCCATTATGCCCGAGGCAGCGCGCGCCACACACAACAAGCGCGGTCGTTTAAGTCGACCTTAAGCACCTATGCGTCCGTTCGGGCGCAGACATGGGCCGCGCACGCCCGCGCACTGATTGTCCACGCCGGTAAACGATATACTTTGAACTCTAAAGAGACCATCCCGTCGAAAGCGAAATCTGTGAAGACTCTTAGTTCTCTTGTAAAGCGCTCCGCGCAACTGATCGCCGGCATTGCCTGCGCTCTCGCCCTTGCTGCCGGCGTGCCGTCTATCGCCAACGCCCAGGTGCTTACGACTGATATCGTTTGCGGCAAGACCGCCGACGCCCGCGGCATCACGGCCGAGAATCTGCCCGATATCGATGCGACCAACGCCATCGTCATGAGCAAGGACGGTTCCGTCTATTACGCCCGAAGTGCCGACGAGCAGGTCAAGATCGCCTCAATTACCAAGGTCATGACTGCGATCCTGACCGTCGAGAACTGCAAAATGGACGAGAAGATCACGGTGAGCAATGCTGCCGCCACCGTAGGCAACTCGACCGCCGGCCTGCTCGAAGGCGACGAGCTCACCGTGGAGCAAGCTCTGCGCGGTCTGATGATCCCCTCGGGCAACGATGCCGCCATCGCGCTTGCCGAGCACGTGGGCAAAAAGATCGACCCCAAGACCAAGGACGCCGTGGCCACCTTTGTAAAGGCCATGAACGAGCGCGCTAAAAAGCTCGGCTGCACGGGAACGCTTTTTGAGAATCCGCACGGTCTGGACTTTGATGAGTGGGCCGGCGACATGCACTCTACCGCGCACGATGTAGCCCTGATGATGCAGGAGGCAATGAAGAGCGATACGTTCCGCGAAATCGTGGCGAGCGATGATTCCTGGATTGAGGTTACGGGCGCCGACGGTTCCGACCATTCGCATTCCATGGATACGCACAATGAGCTGCTGGGGCAGGACGGCAATATCGGCGGTAAGACCGGCACCACCGACGATGCCGGCTATTGCTTTACGGCAGCCTACAACCGCGATGGCGACGAGACCTATACCGTCGTTTTGAACTCCAGTACCAACGACCAACGCTTTGCCGACACGGCCGCCCTTGCCAACTGGTACTACGGCCACAAGGTGACGGTTGCGATCGCCAACACGCAGGAAAAGACTGCCAACGGCAATCCGCTCATCGCGCGCATTGGCCAGACCGATTGGACGGACAAGACGATCGATGCCACGCTCGCCGACCCCGCAGCTCAGGCAACCGTCTTTTCGCTTGCTGGAGAGGTGACCGAAAAGGTTACCTACGATGACCTTTCGGGCACGGTACATGTGGGCGACAAAGTGGGCAGCCTCACGCTCAAACAAGACGGCATCAAGGTCGTTGTCACGGATCTGGTTGCCGACGAGGAAGGCTCGGGGCCGAATCCCATTGAGTGGCTCCTTGTGAAGCTCGACCGCCTGGGCCGCCGCATCGACAATCGCCCGCTTACGGCAGAAAGCGAGACCATCGCCAAGGCGCCCGAGGTGTAGGCCGGATCGATATCACATCGAACCAAATGAGGCGTCCAACGGGACGCCTCATTTTTTGAGGGTTCGAATCCCCAGCTAACGTGGTTCAACTAAAAAAGGGTCCCTTTCGGAACCCTTCTTCAAAGTCATACTGGCGGAGAGCTGGGGATTCGAACCCCAGATGCCCTTTTGGGGCATACTCGCTTAGCAGGCGAGCACCTTCGGCCTCTCGGTCAGCTCTCCGTAACAGCCGTTCTATAGTAACCAAACAGCCGAAGTTGGGCAAGGGGAATTTTGAGGCGTTTCCTCTTTTACCTCTCTTTTACCAGTAAACGTCTCAGTCAATCATCTCAATCTGTAACATCTGCAGGCCGTAATCCCCTCCAGATGTTACAGATTGAGACAAAGATACAAGGACGGCCCCAGCGACAGCGCGGACGGCCCATTCTTTATTAGTCCTCTCGAACGGTCTCCAACAGATAATCGCGCATGTACGGAATTGCAAACGAAACACAGCCATAGCCCGCGGGCTCAATCAACCCCGCATCGATCAGGCGCTTGCGATATGACCCAACTTTGTTCGCCGACAAACCCATCTTCTTGGCGATATCGCCGTTGGCGATATCGACGCCCTCGCATTGAGCCATCGCCGCGAGATACTGAAACTGCCGTTCCGACACCCTGCGCAGCGCTGGGGCAATCACCATAGCATTAAAGCTATCAAGAGCCGCCTGGATACCCTTACGAGCCGCCTCTTCGCTCACACTCTCCGCCCCACTGCGCGCAGCAACCTGCCAAGCGTAATATCCGACCAGCTGGACCATAAAGGGATAGCCTGCCGAAGCTTTTGTTAATAGCTCAGCGGCACCTTTGTCGAGCTCCTTGCCCGCTCGTCTCATCGTATCCTCAAACGATCCGCCAACTTCAAAATCGGAAAGCCGAGTAAGTTCAACATGTTTGGCTCGCTGAAGGAACGTCAACGTATCATCCACCACCACGCCATCTACCGATGTCGGCAGCCCGGCGAAAGCGAAAGCGACATTCGCTCCTTGGCGAATCAAGAGCTGCATCTCATTGCCTAGCTCGCGCATTTCCTCAGTTGAGGCATCCTGGATCTCGTCGAGCGTAATGAGCAGACCACCGCGCTTCGCAGCATCGTACATCGCCTCGTCCAGATGAGAGGCCGACTTCGACATCTCCATGGAGCCAAGGCTGACCCCTAAAATCGATGGGGAAATCGAGATTGATTCAAGACGAACGTTTCGCTGCAGAGCCTCGAGGATTCTATTGCAAAAACCAGCATTGGAGGCAACGTCAACGACCTCGAATCCTTTTTTGCGTGCAAGGTCACCCAATGCATTAAGGAGCACCGTTTTACCTGTGCCTCGGACGCCCGAGATGCGCATGAGTCGATCGGGGGCACCAGGACCATTCTCAAGAGCCTCGGCAAAGTCATCCAAAACAGTGTCCCGTCCGATAAGCTCAGGCGGATTCATGCCCGCCGTTGGCTTAAAGGGGTTAACAGCTTTCGTCATTCTGCCCTCCTCTGCTAGTTTTAACAACTTTAACAAAGTTTAGCAACTTTAGCAGAGTTTAACAGTTTTAGCAGGCTCGGCGGCTTTATGCCTTACCGATCCTGCCGGGTCCTCCCGCCCGCGCCGATACAAATAGCGCAGTGCGGCCCCTCTATATCGCCCCTACCCCAGCGAGCGACTGAGGGAGCCGAGCTCATCGTTGCCCATGGTGCGCCACATTTGGAAGATGCAGACGCGCGCCAGGAAAAAGAAGCCGTTATCGACCAGCTGCACGGCGGCATCCGCCAGCTGGTTGGTCACGGCGGACACGGGAGGCAGCTCGAGCCCGGCCTTACGGATGGTCTCAACCGCATCCTCGAACGTCGGCGGCTCATTGACACCCATCTCGTTCATAAGGCCCTGCATTTCCTCCAGCGCGTTGCTACCCGACTCCTCGCCGCGCGGCACGAGGCGGTAGCACGCCAACGCGAGCTCGAGCTGGTCGCAGTTCCAATAGGCAAACGCCAGACGATAGAACAGATAACCGATTGCGGAACGGTCACTGGCAATGCGCAGGCCGTGGCGCGCCACCTCGATAATCTCGTCAAAGCGCTCCAGGCGCGCCAGCACGTTGATGAGCGCAAAGTGCGACTGCATGGACGAGCGAGCCAGATCGTAAAGACGACGCACCTCGGGCAATGCCCGTTCAAAATCCTCCTGATCGGCGTAATAACTGCAGATCTCGTGCTGAGCAAAGTAGAGCGCGTCGGGAGCGCGCAGGATGCGCACCGAGCGATCTTCCTCCATTACCGGCAGTACCATACGTACCAGCTGGTTGTCGCAAAACTGCGTCTGGACCGGACCCGTTGCCAAAAGCTCGACAACGGCACACTTGGCCTCCAGCTCCTCAACAAGACGGGAGAAGCCCTCAAACGCGCTTGCACGGTCAACTTTTGCCTGCTCGCGCAACTCAACGACGCGCGCCACATACGGGTCATCGTCCATCTCCATGACCTCGAGCTCATCAGCCGTATCGGCAAGCAGCAGGTCGCGCAACGCCGGCGGCAGCGAACGGTGGTCGTCACGCGGGCGAGCGTGAACCTCCGCAGGCTCAATCGCATCCGGCGCGTCCGACTCATATGCCTCAAGCATGCGCTTGCACGGCATATCGTCCATATCCATGCTCTCAAGATCCTTGGCGACAGGCACGCAATTGGCCAGATAGGCCGCACGCCCAAAGGAATATGTTGCAATGACGCGCTCGCCCTGCTCGCCGTCGGGAGCCGCAATCTGAACATAGCAGCGCGCAATGCAGGCACCTGCGGCAAAGCAAGCCGCTGCCAGCGTAAGCGCCACGCGCGCGTCGTGCTCCGCGGCCCAAATCGCGCGCACGTCCTCGTCCAACTCGCGCCAGGCGTCATCCTGAGCGTCGTATTCACGTTGTGGCATGGCATCCACGACAGAGTGCCCAAACCGAACGAGCATAATCCCCTCGGCAACGTTTGCCCGATAGGTATAATCGAGCCGTGTGACCACGTTGAGCGCCTCGACGATACGCGCGAAGCGGGTGCGCACGTCCCACTCACCGCCCGGCTGGCAAGCCACCGTTCCCGGTTTGTCCCACGGGTTGTCGCTCGAGGCCGTATCGAGCAGTCGGGGAACATCGTTGGTCGTCTTGGCGATATGCCACGCGTCAAAGAGCGCGCAGCCCTCAAGGCTCGGTGAGGATGCCGCGGGGACCAATCCGGCCCCGATGCGCTCAAGGATGCCGGAGAGGCGGTTGAGACGGCACTCGATGGCAAGCAGCATGTCAATCTCGTCCTGGTCCAGCAGGCTACGATCAAAATTGAGATAGAACAGCTTTGAGCGGTCGATGCGCGCTAGGCTCATTTCGGACTTGGCAGCAATGGTGCGCAGGCGGGGCAAGTCGATCTCGCTCATAAGAGCGGCGGCATAGCGCTCGATACCGCTCGGATTCTCGGCATGGTCAACACGGTAAAGCAGCGTCTCGATAGCATCGGGGAGCGGTGCCGTGTCAAAGCCCAAAAACACCTCGACCGGCTCGGGCAACTTTACGAGTTTGATCTTGTCGACAACGTTTTGCATGTCTACATCGAGACCGTCGACGCCCGTCGTGTTCGCAAGAGCGCTTTCGGAGTTGGCAAATATCACGTAGCGCAAGAACATCGAGGCCATGAACTCGCCGTAAGGAAGGGCGCGGGTCGAATTCCATGTCTCGTGGTCGGACTGCTCGCGCATGGGGCCTTCGGGAGAGCCGGCAGTTCGCGCACACGCGCGCATTGCACCGTTAGCTTCCCTCACCATAATCTCGCCAATACTGGAATCGGACTCGTGAAGGACCAGCTCCATGTCAGGGTCCTCAGGCAACGGTACTTCCCGAACAGGGCGGTCAACCTTATAAACCTTGCCCGACACGCTCACGTAGCCCAAGAGCGATATGTGAGTTTTGCCGACGAATTCGACGACATAGCATGACTCTTTGGGGTCCTCGCCAAAGACTTTCCAGACAACACCATACGAGCGCCCCGCGGGCTGCTCGGGCATCGATGGAAAACGCTTTTTGGGGTCGAGAAACCTGAGCTTGTATGTCGGACGCTCTGCCACGAAATATCACCCTGATCAGTCGTTGAAAGAAGGAGCGGTCGCGGATGGGCCGCGACACCTACTCGGAATCTTACACGAGTCGATAAGAAATAGTCCGCTTCACGCTCGCGCCTCGACCGAGGTTCGAATCCATGCGGTGTTGCCATAAAAGAAAAGCCCCCGTTCACGGAGGCTTCAAGCTCAAATGGTGCGGCGTATAGGATTCCGCGCATCCGCTTCGCGGATCCGCACCGGCTTCGCCCGCCTGCCGGCGCGCTCGCCCGCTCGCTACGGACGCTCCGCGTCCGCTTCACGCTCGCGCCTCGACCGAGGTTCGAATCCATGGGATGCCGGCGTAAAAGAAAAGCCCCCGTTGCCGGAGGCTTTCAATTTCAATTGGTGCGGCGTATAGGATTCGAACCTATGACGTTCTGATTCGTAGTCAGACCCTCTATCCAGCTGAGGTAACGCCGCAGCGCAAGACATATAAAACCACTTTAGTTAGTTGGAGTCAAGCACAATCTCAAACTTTTTTGAGAATATGTTCCTCACGCTGCTCCGCATGCGCCAGCGTCCCCCATGCGATCAATCGGTTTTTCAACCACATCGAACCCAGCACCGAGCTCCCTCAAAAGCGAGCGCACCCGCTGGGCACAGTCATAATCGGCAAACGAGATACTCAGCATGCGCGCGACCTGGTTAGAAGTCCCAACTCCATAGAACCGCTCAAGCGCCACAAGCCCCTCGTGCGTCACAAAAGTCTCGACTACATGCGACGACTCCTCAAAACACCATTGGGTCAACGGGCCCTCGCTCGTCTGCCGCACCACCAAACCACCCATACCGGATGGCTCACACGTAACCAGTAGGTGCTCCCCACCTTCATCGCTCTCAAACAAAACTACCCGCTCATCAAACAGCTCCATCGCATCCCCTTCCTCTCGCTTCTATTTAACATAAGCATAGCAGGTAGATGGCTGTATACAGAACGTTTGTTCGTGTGTTTTCTATTGAGCTGTCCGCACGATATGGTATAGCTCCGCACACAAAAAGGGCGCCCCAGAAAGGAGCGCCCTTGCAAATCGCTTATGTAGGCAACCTACGCGACCGGCTCGATCTTCTCGAGGCCGCCCATGTAAGGACGAAGAACCTCGGGAATCGTGATGGTGCCGTCGGCGTTCTGGTAGTTCTCCAGAATGGCAGCCATGGTGCGGCCAGCCGGCAGACCGGAACCGTTGAGGGTGTGCAGGTAGCGCGAACCCTTGAAGTTCTCGGGGTCGCGATACTTGATGTTGGCGCGACGGGCCTGGAAGTCGCCGCAGTTGGAGCAGGAGCTGATCTCCTTGTAGGCGTTGTAGCTCGGCAGCCAGACCTCGATGTCGTAGGTCTGACGGGCAGAGAAGCCCAGGTCGCCGGTGCACAGGCTAATCACGCGATACGGAAGGCCCAGCTGCTGAAGCAGGAACTCGGCCTCGGCGGTCATGCTCTCGAGCTCCTCGTCGGATTCCTCCGGCTTGGCAAACTTGACCATCTCGACCTTGTCGAACTCGTGCTGGCGAATGATGCCGCGAGTGTCGCGACCGGCGGAACCGGCCTCCTCGCGGAAGCAGGGGGTGAAGGCGGTGTAGCGACGCGGCAGGGTGTCGGCATCGAGAACCTCGCCGGCGTGCAGGTTGGTAAGCACGACCTCGGCGGTAGGGATCAGGAAGTTGTCGCCCGAGACGTGATAGGCGTCGTCCTCGAACTTGGGCAGCTGACCCGTACCGAACATGGTCTGACGCTTGACGACGATGGGCGGCCACCACTCCTTGAAGCCACGGCTCGTGTGCGTGTCGAGGAAGAAGTTGATAAGGGCGCGCTCCAGGCGGGCACCGGCGCCACCGAGAACGGTGAAGCGGCTGCCGGAGAGCTTGTTGCCACGCTCGAAGTCGAGGATGTCGAGGTCGGTTCCCAGATCCCAGTGCGGCTTAAAGTCGAAGTCGAACTCGCGCGGGGTACCCCAGCGGCGACGCTCGATGTTCTCGTCCTCGTCCTTACCGTACGGGGTGGCCTCGCAAGGGATGTTGGGAAGGTGAGCCATAAAGTCGTACTGCTCCTGCTCGAGAGCGGTGCGGCGCTCGGCCAGACCGTCAATCTTCTCGTTGACGGCGCGCACGGCCTCCTTGGCGGCCTCGGCCTCGTCCTTCTTGCCTTCCTTCATCAGGGCGCCGATCTTCTTGGACTCGGCATTACGCGTGGCCTGGAGCTCCTCGACCTCGGTGATGACGGCACGACGCTCGTCGTCGAGCTCAAAGAACTTCTCTCGATCCCAAGACGTCTGGCGGTTAGCCATGGCGGTATCGATGGCATCGGGGTTCTCGCGAACAAACTTGATATCAAGCATTAGATCCTCCGGCGATATACATTCCATTTAGGTTGCAACCTTGTACATGTATGGGCAAGTATATACTTATGAGCGTTTACGACCCAACCCAACTACGCAAGAAGGCACCCAATGGACGCAGTTTTTTCCTTTTTGTTTGGCACCCGCACCGGTTTTGCCATCCTTTTCGCCGGCGGCATCCTGCTATTTGCGATTCTTGCCTTTGTGATGGAGAAGCGCACCCATAAGATGTATGTCGACCGCGGCCCCAAGTCCGAGGACGATCAAGACGACTTCTGGGACTAGCCTGCCAAATAGAGACAGGTTTATTTTGGTCGGTTTTATCTGGGAAAACGCAAGCGCCCCGCAACTGGAATTGAGCCAGTTGCGGGGCGCTTTTCGCACATGCGACAAAACCGCAGGAAAAACCTGCCAAAATAAACCTGTCCCTAAATGGCAGGTTTTACTGGAGGGTGGCGTCGATGGCCTTGACCAGGGCGCTGCGCATGCCGGCGTCCTCGAGCGCGACGACGCCCTTGATGGTGGCACCGCCGGGCGAGCATACGGCATCCTTCATCGCCGCAGGATGCTGCCCTGTTGCAAGCTGCAGCTTTGCCGTGCCCAGCACCATCTGGCTCACAATGCGATAGGCATCGGCGCGCGGGATACCGTGCTTGACGGCCGCGTCGCCCAAGGCCTCAATCGCCATGGCGACAAATGCCGGTGCGCAACCGCCCACGGTACCGCCCACAAACAGCAGACTCGAATCGAGCTCGACGACGGTGCCAAGCTTTCCGAGCAGACCGAGCACCGTGGCACGCTGCTCATCGCTAAGCGTGGAAGCCTTCTCGCAGGCGATAACGCCCTCGCCCACCGAAACCGGTGTGTTGGGCACCGTCGAGATGTGTGCGACACCCGGCAGGACCTGCTCCCACTTGGCGCTATCCCAGGTCCAGGCGACCGAAAGGACAACCTTGTCGGCAAGGGTTTCTTTGAGCGGAGCGAAGACCTTCTCAATCATGTATGGCTTGACCGCAGCAACCACGATATCGGATGCGGCGACAACCTCCGCCGCATCACGACAGGCAACCATCCCACGTGCCTCACAACGCTCGACCAAGGCGTCGTAGTGGCCCGCGCAGGCGCACATATCGCTCGCAGCCACACCGGCGGCGATCCAGCCATCGGCCATAGCGCTCGCCATATTGCCAAAACCGACAAATCCGATCTTCATATCTCATAGTCCTCTCAGACACGCTCTTCAAAACGAAGGCTATTGTCCCACGGCATTGTTTCGTATTGCCGACCTATTTGTGATACGGCTCGCCACGGCTGATCTTGCAGGCGCGGTAGAT
>CAJMPK010000012.1 GCA_905215205.1 uncultured bacterium
CATGCGCTGCACGTTGGCGTTGTCCTTGGCAAGGATCGCCGTGATCTGGCCGATCATGTTGGGCACGTTGGCGTGCAGACAGGCGATGCGGCTTGCGGCGCGCGCCTTGCCCATGCTGCAGGCGGGGTAGTTGACGCTGTGTGCGATGTTGCCGTTCTCCAGGTAATCCTTGAGCTCGCTGATGGCCATGTCTGCGCAGTTGGCTTCAGCCTCACCGGTGCCGGCGCCCGAGTGCGTGGTGATAAACGTATTGGGCATCTTGACGGTCTTGGGCGTGGCAAAGTCGCAGCTAAACCAGCTGAGTTTGCCCTCGCGCAGGGCGACGTCGACGGCGTCCTCGTCAATGATGGTCTCGCGCGCGTAGTTGATGAGCACTGCGTCGGGTGCCAGCAGGTTGATCTGCTCGGTGCTGATCATGCCGATGGTGTCGGCCTTGCTGGGCACGTGCACGGTGAGGTAGTCGCAGCCGCGGCACAGATCTTCGAGCGTGCCCACGCGCTGCACCTCGCGGCTCAGCACCCACGCGTGCTCGACGGAAATGAACGGATCGTAGCCGTAGACGTCCATGCCTAGGTCGACGCAGGCGTTAGCGACCTTGGAGCCCACGTTGCCCAGACCGATGACGCCGATGCGCTTGCCCTTGAGCTCGCGGCCCACAAAGGCCTTCTTGGCTTTCTCGGCATCGACCTGAATCTCGGGATCGTCAGCGTTGTCGCGCACCCAGTTCATCGACTGCACCACGCCACGGCTCGAAAGCACCAGCATGCCCAGGACGAGCTCCTTGACGGCGTTGCTGTTGGCACCGGGGGAGTTAAAGACGACGACGCCCTTCTTGGCGTACTCCTCGACGGGGATATTGTTGACGCCGGCGCCGCAGCGGGCGATGGCACGGATGCCCTCGGGTAGCTCGTAGCCGTGCAGGTCGGTCGAGCGCATCAGGATGGCGTCGGCCTCCTCGGCGGTGTCCACAAACTCGTAGCCCTCGCCAAACTCGACCTTGCCGTCTTTGGTGATGTCGTCGATGGTTTTAATCTTACGCATGGAAAAACTCCTTAGCAGGTTTGTCTAAAACAGGTGGTTTGAAGTGGCTGGTCGGCCCGCGGGTTGCGGGCTAGTTAGATCGCGGACTCAAACTATGCTGCGCTTCGAAGTCCTTCATGTACGAGGCCAGTGCCTGCACGTCTTCCATGGTTACGGCGTTGTAGACGCTCGCGCGCATGCCGCCCACCAGGCGATGGCCTTTGACGTTTTGAATCTGGTGCTCGGCCGCGCCTGCGACAAAGGCCGCATCGAGCTCGGCGTTGCCGGTGCGGAAGGTAACGTTGGCGATGGAGCGGCTGTCGGCCTGCGCGGTGCCATGGAACAGTTCGCTGTGCTCGAGCAGGTCGTAGAGCAGGTTGGCCTTGGCCCAGTTGCGCTCGGCCATGGCGGCAAGTCCGCCGGTCTGCTCGACCCAACGGAACACCTTGCCGCACACGTAGATGCCAAAGGTGTTGGGCGTGTTGAGCATGGAGCCCTTGGCGGCTTGGGTCTTGAGGTCCAGGTACTGCGGCGTTTGCGCAAAGGCGGGGCCTTCGGCGATGAGGTCGTCGCGCACAATGACCACGGTCACGCCCGCGGCGCCGGCGTTTTTTTGCGCGCCGGCGTAGATGAGCCCGTAGCGCTCAACGTCGAGCGGCTGCGACAGAAAGCAGCTCGAGACATCGGCGACCAGCGGTACATCGCCGCAGTTGGGCAGCTCGTGGTACATAGTGCCAAAGATAGTGTTGTTCTGGCAGATGTAGACGTAGTCGAGCCCGTCGCCCGCGGCCTCGGCGGCAATGCGCGCGTTGATATCGGCCATGTTGGGAATGAGGTCGAAATTGGTGTCTTCGGAGCTCACGAGCAGCACGGTCTCGCCGTACTTGGCGGCCTCCTTGTACGCCTTGTTGGCGAAGTTGCCGGTCACGACGTAGCCGGCGCGGCCGCGGCGCATGAGGTTCATGGGGATGCCCGCAAACTGCAGCGTGGCGCCGCCCTGCAAAAACAGGACACGGTAGTTGTCGGGGATGCTCAGCAGGCGGCGCAGGGTTGCCTCGGCGTCGTCGATGATCTGCTGGTACATGCTAGATCGATGGCTCATCTCGAGCACGGACATGCCGCAACCGCGGTAGTCCATCATCTCGTCGGCGATCTCGGCGAGCACGCTTGTAGGCAGTGCGGCCGGGCCAGCTGAGAAGTTGTGCACACGTGCCATCTTCTAGTTCCCCTCGTAGTCGTTTGAACGTTCGGGATACTTTAGCACAGTGGAGCGCCGGGCGCGACCGCATCACGGTAAAACTCGAGTGCGCTGCTATGATTTACAGGATGGTTACATGGGGGAGGGGTTTACTCCTCCGACAAGTCCAGGTCAGCTAACGACGGCATCAGGCTTTCCAGGCGCTTGATCTCTTCGTCGAACATGGCGTTGAGTTGCTTTTGCTTGACTTCGAGCTCGTTTTGCATGTCGACTTCGGTTGCGGTCGACTTGTCCGCAAAGGCGGCAAAGTCGCCTTTGTTGCGACCGAGAATCGACATGATGCGCTCGTCGATCGTGTCCTTGCACAGCAGACGGTAGACCAGCACGTTGCGCGACTGTCCCATGCGGTACGCGCGCGAAATGGTTCGCTGGGGCTAAAGGTCTGGCCATTACGGACTCCTGATGATGCGTGGACAAGTTGAGACATGTGGAACGCGCGGTACGTCCGTCCGGCGGGTTCATTTTAATTGCCGCGGAACCGATGAAAGCCAGACGGGCTTCAAGCGCCCGTGATCACCGTTCACCGATTAAAACTACCGCTCATCTGCATATGCACAGTTGATTTGCTGCACAACAAAATGTTGCTAAACAAAAACGCGCGCAAGTGGCGTATTAAGTAACCATTGGCATAATTCTTCCTTTTTTCCAATACAGCTAGTGGGTTGTTTGGGGAATCTTGGGGGTCGTTTCTGTATGGATAAAAATGCTACGAGTGCAACAAGCGACTTCGTGAATGTAGACGCGTACTACGAGTCGCTAATTTTGAATGCGGTCGCGCAGGCCGATGCTCCGTTGCACGAAGCGTTGGTGCGCTCGAACGTATATCGCAGTATTAACGACTCATATGAGCGCGCGCTGGCCCGACTAGTTATAGATGGTGAACTTTTGTATGCCAACGGCGAGTACAGCATGACGCTTGCTTCTGCTGTGCAGGCGGTGGAACCCGTAGAGGAGCCGGTGGTGGTTGATGTCATTGAGCTTGAGGCTGTTAAAAGCGAAGGTGCCGAGGGCGAAAGCACTGGGGACGAAGACGTTGACAGCGAAACCACTGACGGCGCCGTTGTTGATGGCGAGAACGTTGAGTTTGTAGAGGCTGCGCCTGAGGCCGCTGAGGACGCTGCGCCTGAGGCCGTTGAGGATGCTGGCGAGCCAGAGAGTGTTGAACGTATTCAGCCCAAAACGAATGAAACCGCAGAAACAGAAGCCGTTGAGGCGGATGTGCCGGAGCCGGTGGGCGCGCAGCCTGAAGTCGCGGAGCCTGCTGCCGCTGAGGGTCCCGCACTTAAGGCTTGCGGTCCCATTTCGTTGCGTGCAGATTCGACCCTTGCGCGGCTGAAGGTTAATGGGCGCAGTTGGCCTATCCCCGTTGCCGTGGGCGTTTCGTATGACAAGAAGCCGGTCGACGGCTTGTCTCTTATGGGCTATGAGCCGTCGACTGAGCTCGTGGCGACCGCCGAACGGCCGGCTGAACAGCAAGAGCTAGTGCGAGCGGAGCAGCGGGAACCCGTTCAGTCCGAACGTCCCGAGCTCGCGCTGTCATCCGAGCCGCAGCAGCTGGCCATTTCCTTCTCCGAGAGTATTGAGACCGCGAAGGCCGTTGCTGAACCCGAGCCTGTGAACGAGCTTGAGCAGCCCGCGCTTGCGCTCGAGCCTGAACCCGAGGCTACAAACGAGTTCACGCCCGTTGAAGAGCTTGTGCTCGCATCCGAGCCCGAGCCCGAAGTCGCGTCCGTTTCTGAATCTAAGCCCGTCACTGCGCCTGCCGTCGAATCCGACCCCTTCTCTCTCCCTGTTAATAAATCCGATGGCTCCGTTAATAAGCTCGAACGCCCCGAGTGTCCCGAGTGCTTGAGCGGTTGGGACGACCCGCGCTGCTTGTTTGATAGCGAGACCCAAGTCGCCTTCCTTGATAAGCAGGAGATTCACGATGTGTATGGCCTTATCCGCGCGCTTGGTAAGGCCGAGGACGCTAATGTGCGTGCGGCTTTCGAGAGGCGGCTCACGACCTACGCGATGCCTCTTTCTCCGCAGTACCGCGCGCAGACGTTGGAACTCAGCAAGTTTTCCGGTAATGCGAGATTTGTGTTTGACGTGTTTGGCAATTTGCGCAAGGTCGGGCGCGAATGCTGTGCGTTTACGGACGTTAAGGGACCGGCGATTGAGCCGCTCAGCACGATTTATTCAAGTGATGGCGAGCCGCTCTCGCTGTGGAATCTATCGATTTCTCCGGCATTGCAGCGCAAATTAAAATGGAACTGCCAAATCCACAGTATGCCTGAGTTGCTTACGTGCAACTGGAAAGGGTTTCAGACGAAGGGCCTTTCCTCAGCGGAGGTGCGTTCGATTGCCTACGCTTTGAACAACTGGCCCAAGGGTCGTTTGTTGCTGGGAAGAACCAAAACTGAACTAGAGCTCGCCCGTCAGGCGGCGATAGGGGGTTGGTATCCTTCGGTCAATACGCCTGTTGAGCGCGCCAAAAGAGTAAACGGACTTGCTGACGAAGCCGTCCTGCAGTTGCACGGAGAGCACCTGCCTGCGTATGAGCTTTCATTCCGCTTGCTATTTTGCACCAGGGTGGCAGGTAAGCTTGCGACGGGCTACAGTGATAAGTACTCCGTCGATTCTGTACTCACCGAGCTTAAAAACGAATTCCCTGCTTACAACGCTGCCGTAAAAACTTTTAAGCGTCTGAACTTTGAGCTGTCTGAAGATCGAGAAGATATTGAGACAGCTGATACGGAATCTACCTGCGAAAATGCCAATACGGCAGATGGCGTTATTGTATCGGCTAATGAAGCTCAACCGGATGGTCAGCTGGATACCCAGACAGAAATGCCTGAAGTGCAGGCCGTTCACGAGCCTGATCAGCCGGCGCAAGATCTTACACTGGAACAGGCGCTTGAACTTGCCGTCGACCAGGACATTGCAAAGTTCAACAGGTGGTTTGCGGACCTCGCATACCAAGACCGCACCCTGATGGGCTATATGTTTATTGACGCCAAGCCGGCTCGTTGGATTGACAACCTTGCTATCTCTGCTTGGAAAATCCGAGAGCGTTACGATGCGCTCATGGCGGGTCGTCCGGCGTTTGACATCGATACCTTTGGCCCACTCTTCCATACATACAAGCTGTCCGCCGAGGAGTTTTACGGGCTAACGCGCACCGCACAGCCTGCCTATCTGTATATGACACGCGTGTATGGTCAGGGCACCATGCCGCTTAAATATGCGGCGGTCGATAAGGACCTTGCGCCGAGTGTTCGCGATGTGGTTCGCGCATACTCGGCGAGCATGGAAGCCGAAAACACTGTCGAGCCGGCGGAGGAGAAGAGCGCGCCTGCAGAACGGGCTGTCGCGTCGGCAATTGAGCCCGAGGCTGAGCCTGAGGTCGAGTCGGTGGTCGCTTTCGAGTCCGTGTCTAAGCCGACGGCGACTCCCGAGCCGTCGCCTGAGCCTACTGCTGTCTCCGAGTCTGCTCCCGCCCCGGCCCCGGAACAGCCGGCAAAGCCCTTCACCAGCAAGATCGAAGACCTCACCAAGAAAGGCCCCATGTCCATCGAGGCGTGGCTTACGTTGCTGCCCGGCGATGATGCCGACCTGATGCGCTGGATCTTTAGCGACAAGCCGCTTATGGATTACCCGCACAAGCCCGCCGGTCTTGGCCCGCTTCGTCAGCGCCGCGCCGATCTGCTGTGCAACCGGCCGCACCTCGACGAGGACAAATTCGCCCCGTTGTACCAGCGTTATGACCTTACCGAGGATGCGTTCTGCAAGATCACACAGGCATCCCCGATGACTTTTGGCTACCTGAAAGCCGTTAAGGTATCGAACAAGTTTAGCCTCCGCCTCGCCGCCAACGATCACTCGTTGCCGCAGGAATGGCGTGATAGGGCGGCGCAGCTGAATCGCCATTCTTCTGCCGGCGCGCTCCGAACGCCCGTAAGTGTCGAGAAGGACAACGCCTCCCAGCTCGAGCAGATCGCACGTGTAAAGCTGGGCAACTTCTCCACGCGCGGTGCCGCGCTGCGTGCCTTTGCCGAGTCCGGGGCCGTTGATGAGTATCACGACCTTAAAGATTTCCGCAACAGGTACCAGCTGTTTTTGGAAGACAACAAGTGCGGTTACAAACAGATGCTTTCGTTGCCTTCCGAGGACATCAGATGTCTTAACGAGCTGCGTGGCACGCACATGTTCCTGGTGGCGCGCGCCAATAAGATTCGCGCCTACAAGGTCGACAGCCGCTTTACGTCCGAGTTGCGTCAGATCCTGACGCTCGCCGTGGGGCGCAATATCGAGTGCGGCGCGGGCCTCATCCTACGCGAGAACAAGGAGCTGTGTGACCTCTACGACGTTCGCGACGAGGAGGAGCTCTACGAGATTATCCGCTCATTTGTGCGTCCGGGTTCGGTGCCAGGCTTGGAAATGGGCTCGACGCCGCTGATTCGCCTAGGCAAAACGGACCGTAAAAACCAAATGCTCGTTGTGCTGCGTGATGCGGGCATCGAGTTGTCGCGCGAGGAGTTTGCCCAGCGCTATGCGGATAAGTACTGCGTGGAAACGAGGACGGTTCGCGGCAACTACCTGCGCGACATGAACGCATATCTGCGCAACGGCCGCTACTCGTATGTCGAGAGCAACCTTACGGACGAGCAGCAGCAGTTCATCAAAGATATGGTGACCGAGGACTACGTCTCGCTACCGTATGTCGCAGCGAGTTTTGCTGCCAAGTTTGGTACCGCGTCCGGGCGACTCGTTAACGATCAGTCACTGGCGCCTCTTGGTCTGGAAATCTCCAGGGACCTGATAGTCAAGGAAGGCGTGGACCTGCGTCAGTCGTTTACGAATCTGCTTATGTCGCGTGACAGCTTTGCCTACGGTTCCCCGGGCTTTGGCGACGAGGTCATCAACCATCCGGAATTTAGGAATGCTATTACGCCGTTGCTGCGCAACTTCACCTTTATCGAGTGCAACCACGATTCGTTTATTTCGCTCAAGCGCCTGAACGAGACAACGGGTGTGCGTCGCATTGACCTGGGCAGCTATGCGTGTTCCCTGTTTGCCCGCACAGAGCCCGACGTGCCGTTTACGGTGACGAGCCTTCGTAAACAAGGCTTTATGCACAAGCTCGATGCCGTGGTCGATGAATGTGGTTTTGACAATTCGTTTTATGACTCAATCGTTCTGTACGGTTTGGCTCATGAGCAAATAAGGCGTACCCGCTTTAGCGGCGTTTACATGTTCTGTCGCAAGGAGGGGACGTTTTCGTCGGGCGACGCGGTCGAATATGTTGTTAGGCAAAAGGGTCCTATCGAGGTGGGGGACCTGATCGATGCGTTCCGGGATGACTACGGTGTCGTCATTACCGCGCCTGACATTAACAGGGCCGTCCAGGACAAGGGCCTGTTCTACAACGAGGACCTTGACATGGTCATGCTCAGCAAAAGGATGAACGCAGAATACCTGCGCGAGCTGTATATCAAAAACAACCAATAGGAGGAAACCGACATGAACCTGTTCGAGATGATCGATGACGGGGTCAACATTAAGCCGACCGGTGCCAACCACAAGATCGTGATCGACGGCAAGCCCGAGATGTATCCCGTCTATAGCATTAAGCTCGACTACCTGCGTTACAACGTGCAAAACGACCGCATCGCCTCGTGGATTAGCCGATACAAGGCCGAGCATGGCGAGGGCGCGTTTAACGAGCTGGACGTCGCGGCCTGCAACGACATCATCGAGGGTTTTATTGTCGACAGTAACAAGGACGCCATCGACAAGACGCAGCGCAGCATCGCCCTGCGCTCGCAGGAGCGCCCCGGCGTGGTGCTGGCCGATGGTCTGATCGTCGACGGCAACCGTCGCTTTACCTGCCTGCGCCGCCTTGCTGCCGAAAACCCAAGCTTTGGCTGGTTTGAGGCTGTAATTCTTCCCGAGAGCCTGGGTAACGACTCCAAGAAGATCAAGATGCTGGAGCTTTCGATCCAGCACGGCGAGGAAGAGAAGGTCGGCTACGATCCCGTCGACCGCCTGGTGGGCATCTACAACGACATCATCAGCTCCAACTTGCTCTCGAAGGAAGAGTACGCCCAGTGCATTGGCGTTGAGCCCAAGGAGCTCGAGAAGGAGATTGTAAAAGCCCGCTATATGAACGAGTTCCTGGAGTTTGCCAACGCCAAGGACCAGTTCCACCTGGCGCGCGAGCTCAAGGTCGCCGGCGTTATCAACGATTTGCAGGGCGTGCTAAAAAAGTGCAAGAGCGACGATCAGGAAGAGGACGTTAAGAACATCGTCTTTGCCAACATGATTGCCGAACCGCAGGGCGACATTGTGCGCTTTGTCCGCAAGATGAAGCCGATTCTGGAAGGCCCCGATGCGGACCGCTTTATCGAGCGCGAAAACGAGCTGGCCTTTGAGGTTGCCGAACGCCTGAAGAACAAAGAGGTCGTGACCTCGACCGACATCGCCGAGATTCGTGATGATGTTCAGCTGGCGACGGCCTTCCGTGAGGTTATGGAGTCGGCCGAAAACACCACCAAGATGAACAAGGCCCTCAAGTCGCCTTCGCTTTCGATCATCCGCGCCATCAAGGACCTCGATCAGGTGGAGGAGTCCACCTTTGGTCTGCTGCCTGCGGACGAGATCGCCAATATCGCTGCCGAGGTTGCCAAGCTCGAGGCCAGGGTGCATATGATCAAAGACAAGATTGCGTACAAGATGGGCGAGGAAGCCTAGATGAAGCTGCGCCTCTCGTATAGCGACGGCATTTCCGTCGTCCCGCTCGACATGACGGTTGAGCAGCTGCGCCGCGAGCCGGTCTGGAAGATCCGGCTTTCGGCGCTGCGCCGCTATGCGCCGAGCTATCGAGAGGCGGACGTGCTCTTTTCTCTGGGGATTGACGATCCAGGCGCCAAGCGCGTTGTTGAGCTGCTGCAGCAGTCGGTAAACTTTGGCGTGGACTGCGAAATTGACCCCGACTTGTTGCGAGGCCTTACGGCGCGCGAGGACTATCTGCGTGAGAAGGCGAGCGTGGGCCTGCTGATCAAGGCGCACGACGCGTCGGTGGCCGATCGCTTTGATGAGTTCTGTCGCGCCGAGGATGCCTTAATGCAACGCCCACTTAAGGACCGCCAGCTGTGGGACGCGTTCTTTATGAGCGCTATGGGTCGCTGTGCCAATTTTTCCGTTCCCGGTTCGGGCAAGACAGCGTCGGTCCTGGGCACGTTTGCGTACCTGCGCGAGCGCGACCTGGTCGACCGCATCATCGTGCTTTCGCCCAAGAACGCCTTTGGCTCGTGGCGCGACGAGTGGGCCGCCTGCTTTGGCGCCGCTCGTCCACTGCGCTCGCTGTGCTTCCACGACCCTGAGTTTCGCGGTCGTTCCACGCGCGATAAGTGCAGCACCCTGCTGTTCGACTACAAGCGCTACGACATGATTTTGCTCAATTACGAGTCGGTCACGCTGGGGGAGGCGGCCGCTCGCATTGCGGCCGATCGCGCCCTGGTGGTGTTTGACGAGGTGCACAAGGTGAAGCGCGTGGGCGGTAAGCGCGCGGCGAGTGCCGTGCAGATCGCCGCGGCGGCTCCATATTTTATTGCACTGACGGGTACGCCGATTCCCAACTCGTTTGAGGATCTGTACAACTTGCTCCATTGTTTGTGGCCGCGCGATTACAGCTGGTACTTTGGTTTGAGCGCCAATTCGCTCAAGTCGACGAGCGAGGAGGACGTTGAGCATATCAACGAGGCCATCGCTCCGTTCTTTTGTCGCACCAATAAGCACCAACTGGGTGTGCCCCAAGCCAATGAAGACCATCTTGTCGATGCGGCAGTGGATCGCTGGGAGCAGCAATTGTTCCAGAAGGTGCTGCGCACACTCTCGGGCGAGCCGTTCGAGATGATCATTCGCCTGTTGCAGCTTTCGTCCGACCCGCGCATGCTGGCCGAGGATCTGAGCGCCGCCGACTATGCCGACTTGTTTGACGGCGAGGTGCAGACGGGCGCGGGCAAAGCGCTGGAAGGGTTGCAGGTGGATGATCGGCCCACTGCTAAGATGGGCGCCTGCCTGGATCTGGCCGCGTCGCTGGTAGCCCAGGGCAAGTCGGTCATTGTGTGGTGCATCTTTAAGCACAGCATTCGCAATGTGGTGCACGAGCTGCACGAGCGCGGCATTACGGCTCGCGCTATCAGCGGGTCGACCGACATGCCCACGCGCGCCCGCGTTATCGATTCGTTTAAGGCAGGGGAGACGAGCGTGTTGGTCACCAACCCGCACACGCTGGCAGAGTCGGTCTCGCTCCACGGCGCGTGCCACGACGCCGTCTACTTTGAGTGCAGCTACAACCTGGTGCACCTGCTGCAGTCCAAGGACCGCATTCACCGCTTGGGCCTGTCGCAAGGGCAGTACACGCAGTACCACTATCTGCGCGCTGTGTACGAACGCCGCGGCGGGCCGTGGTCGCTCGACCGCAATATCTACGAGCGGCTACAGCACAAGGAGCAGGTCATGCTCGACTCGATCGACCGCGGCACGCTGGAGCCCGGCTATACCGACGAGCGCGATCTGGAACTGGTGTTTAAGGGCCTGTTTGATGACGAGGAACAGCGTAACGAGATCATCGGCCACGACGCCGCGGACGATATGCAAGAACACAAGGAGATGTAAACGATGCAGAAAGCCTTTCCCATCTTTGCCATGGAGCTGTTTTGCGACGGCTGGCTGTTCTTAACGCATTCCGACGTGACGTGGGATGGGTCGTCGCACGCCGTTAAGCGCATTCGTGTCAACACCGACAAAAGCGAGGGACTCCTGGGTCATGCGCGCGAGCATTTTACGGACGTTCCGAGCAACATCGATTTGTGCCAGTATGTTGGCACCACGCTTGTTGAGCTCGAGAAGCATACCGAGCTTGTCGTTCCTCGCGATGATGTTTCACCCCGTCTGCAGCTACTTTTTGAGGGCGATCTGACACCTATCACGCTGGTGCAGCTCATGTGCGTGGGTGATTGGCTCTCGGTGCGCCAAACAGGTGAGGACAAGATTTGCGTTGCCTATGACGAGCGCTTGGCGCAGCAGATTTCCGGGTTTGGCTTTCTTATGCGTCGCTTTCGCGCGGTGCTTTGCTCACAGAGTGCGATGCTGAGTGGCAGCGTAGTCGCTACGGTGTTTGAGCCGCGTCCTGCAACGGAGTCTGGCATATGCGCGTTTTTGGAGATGGACGAAGCGGCTCTCGCGAAGCCCGAACCCGAGGCAGCGCTCGACGTTGATCAGGAGCCCGAGTCCGAGTCTGAGCCAGAGCCTGCATCGGAGCCTGCCCCCGAGCCCTCTGCAAAAGAGCAAGAAAAGCTGCGCATCGCAAGGGAGGTAAAGGCCGCGCGCGACAAGATGGAAGAGCTCGACAAGGCACGTGTTGCTTTGCTCAACCAGCTGCTTGTCCTGCGTCATAAGCATGAGCAGCTTTCCGATCAACGTGGTTGGAGGACAATTGTCGAGATGGAGGAAGTCGGCAGGCAGATCGATGCGCTGAGCGGCCAGGTCGACCAGCTCGATGAACAGCTCCGCGACGCGCGCCTTGCCTACGCCGAGACGCGTGCGGCGTCGCTGCAAGCGCTTAAAAAGCTGGGGCAGTAGTGTGCATCCCTTGGGGCTCCGCGTATTCGTTCGCGTTGTTTTGATTGGACCGCTGCGGCCGTAGTGCTATGGCACCGCTCGCACTTGTTGCTCAACAAATGATGAGGCAGGCGGAGTAAGTTATTTCAAATAAGCAGCGAAAGCGGGGGCAAGGAAGGTTGGGCCAAGTTCGAGACGTCTTGGTGAAGATCAAGTAAGACGCTTGCGGAGGAGCGTGTTGAGATATGGAAGAATATATGATCGGTGAACTGACGGAGACAACTTCGAACGTGGTACACGATTCTGACGAAATTCTCTTGGGGCAAGCCTTGCCGGTTGCGAGCAATAGTTCGCCGAAAAAACTCTTCGAGGGCTCCGTTTATGCAGATGACACCACGAGCTGTCTAGATTTTCCTACGCGCTTTTTGAATTACTGTGGCAGGGAGGGCGTCGATAACGTTGCGGGAATCGTCTCCAAGCTGGACAAGCTTGATGGTGTTCGCGGCATGGGCGCCGGTTCGGCTCAAGAAGTCCGTGAGCTCTTGTTTGCGGCGGCTGGGCTTTGTGATTCTCCGCTTTCGTCGGTCCAGCTGGGTGTTTTGCGCAGCGTCTCTTCTTGTCGCAAGCTCTCCTTTGATATGTACGGATGCCTTATCGTTCTGCCGATTCAAAAACAGAGCGAATCTGATCCGTTGGCTAATCGCCTTATCGTTAACTTGCATTTGCCTGATCCCGTTAAACGACGTTTGGAACTTAACGGTATCGAGAACGTTGGTGCGCTCAATTCTTGTGGATTGGAGGGGTTGGAAAAAATCCCCCATTTAGGAAAAACGTCAATCAAGAAAATCGTCGACGCGGTATCGGACCTCTATTCTTCATCGGATGTCTCTCTTCCCGATTGGTGTGGGGGCCCTGTTGAGCAAATTGATGTGAGCGCTTATTTGGAATCGCTGGGCACCGATGTGCATCGCGTGCTCGATGGACTCTGGAATCGTCTTGCGGGTCGGTCCTATCCGATGTTTCGCCCGTCCTTTGCCGTATTTATGGGCGAGAAGGCTCGTGCGTTGATAGAAGGCGGTCTTTCCTACGATGGAACTGTGTCGACGCTGTTTGATGGTATCGAGAAAGATCCGAACACGGTTGCCTCGTGTGAACATTTTCTTGTGAGCGAAATCAATCGTCAGCGAGAGAATATCGGCGGTGCCTTTGTCGAGTTTATAGTTCCCGATGGCGAGGTTTGGGATAGAGCCGCTTCTAATGTCGTAAGTCGTTGCGAGGGGACGATGGATTTCGACAATGATGAGCGCTCGATTAAAGCACATCGCTATTCAATTGATGAGTGGCTTACTCAATTGGACGAACGCCAAGCAAAAATGCTTAGGATGCGGCTTCACGGCTCGACGCTTCAGGAAGTTGGTGATGAGCTTTCGGTTACGCGAGAGCGCGTACGCCAGATCTGCGACAAGGCTTTTAATAAGCGGCCTGCCCTGAGGGCTGATGAATATCGTTTGCTAGCGGACCGGTATGCCATGAGTCCGAGCCAGTTTGTGGAGGTAACCGGGCTCGACGAAGCTGACTATCATTATCTGAGGATGACTTCGAAAACCAAGGCTTCCCAGCTTCGTCCGCTATCTCAAGCGCTTGATGACACGAATTTGTCGTCCGAGCTGCGCGACGCGCTTGTCGACCAAGCCATGTTCGATGATATCCTCGTCGTCGATGGCGTTCGCGTGCCACTCAATAAGGGCGCTATCGTTTCGTTTATTTTAAAGTCGCATCAATCCGAAGGGCCCATGAGCGAGCATGGTCTTTTCGAGCTCTATTGTTCGTTCGTCGCTTCAAACAATCTTTCGAATGTGTCGAAACTCGACCCAACGTCCGAGCGCGCGTTTTGCGCGTGCCTTGACCGTTTCGATGACGTTATGGACGCGCGCGTTCCCAATGATGATGCCGGTGAGCGTAGGGGCGTTCGCTATTACAAGGCATCGGACTATGATTTCGCGCCGCTTCGCGCCGCTGTCGCATCGATTGCGGACATGAACATCGAATGCTCAACGGCATTCCTTACTACGCTTGAACCTATCGCCGAGCTTCTCGAGACGTTTGATATTCAAAACGAATACGAGTTGCACTACGTTCTCTCGCGTTGGTGCACCCCAATTGAGAACGTGACGTTTTCTCGCGTTCCTATGTTGACGCTGGGCCACGCCGATCGAACCGTTCAGATTCTCGGGGTCATAAAAGACATCGGTCCGGCGGATATCTTCAAGATCTCTCAAGAGTATGCGCGCCGCTATGGTGTTCGAGAGTCTACCTTTAGGGGTAGCTTTCTCAACGGGTTCGAGCGCTATTGTAGGAACGGACTCTATTCGGTCGAATCGATTGATTTGAGCGATGAGCAGCAGCATGCTCTTGGCGAGATTCTTGAGCGCGCTACTTCCGGATGTTCCGTAGCGATGGTCGAGTCCGAGTTTAAGCGCATCTACCCTGAATGGCACGGTGCCCTTTTAACCGATGAAGTTGCGAGGACGTTTGGGCGACGTCTTGACGGTGGAATCATCATGGTCGCTTCCGAGGACTCGCATGTTTTCTTTGCTCAGCTGATTGCTAAACATGACCGTTTCCGGTTGGGAGAGGGGGATTTTTCCCAAGAGGTTATCTCGGCCAAGGATTTTGTATCTGAACTCCGTAAAGCCGAGCGTTCGTTCTCGATTATTGAGATTGCCGATGGGGAGTATCTGAGCATCCGTGCGTTTGAAAATGCACCGCATCCCGTTGATGCAGATATGATGCGAGCTTGTTTGAGCGCAGCAATCGAAAAGATGGAGCCTAGGAAACCATATGGGACGAAGGACTTAAGGGGGCTTGGTGTCTTTGATGCGCTGGCGAACACGATGGAAGACCTTGGTCTTGACGACTATGTTCTGCGCTCAATCATGATGCAGGGCTATGTCGGCGGTCATCTAAAGCGCACGTCGATAAAGGGCGTGCCGGTATTCTGTAAGGGCGTTCGCACCTTCTCGGTTCCCAATTTGATGGTGTGGCTGCTTGAGCGCTGCGGTTCTATGACCGTTGGCGACATGTCGGCGCGTATCTACGATGGCTACGGAGCAAGTTTCTTACCGACGACGCTTAGAACCTACGCTAAGGGAAATGGCATCGGTTTCGATCCTCTGCATGATCTGCTCTTCTCTCGTGCGCCCTTGGATTCCGAGTCTCGCGCAAGCGCTGTCTCTGAGCAGCTGTCTGCCTTTTTCGATGCAACCAACGGTTCTGTTCTGCTCTGGCACGATACCTCACGTGCTTACGCGGGGATTCTGGATAGCATCGAACTTCCCGAAGATGTCGTTCTGATTCGCGAAGATAGGCTGGGACGTTCCCAGGCGCTTCGCGAGCTCAATGATCTTGGGCTTGACGAGCGCGCGCTGTTTTATCGGACATCGCCCCATATCGTTGATTCCCGTGACTGGTTTGTTGATATCGAGGCACACGCGGAGACCTTCCATCCGGTGTTCAGCGGTGTCGAGGAGCAATTAGCGTCGAGTCAAATCGACGCTAAGCTCAATACTGTTTTCACCGATGGTGATGATGCGTGGCTTGAAGACCGCATTGAGTCTGATGCTGAGCTTGTCGAGGAGACGGAGACGGTATTCGCGCCCGAGCTTGAACCTGAGAATGAAATCGAGCGCGAGCTCGCGATTGAGACCGAGGTTAAGCCTGAGCCTGATGTCTCGCCGGCATCGACGTCAGAAGCATCGGTTGCGACCGAAGTGACAATTGATCCCGAGCGAGTCCCTGGGCTAAAGGCTTCGCCGAATTTACCTCGTCTTGAGGAGTCCTGGTATCCCATCGAACAATTTGCGCTGCTTGCCGGCTGTGCGCCTACCGATGCCTTCAAGATCGAGTATTTTGCATACCAGGCGCGGTACACGGTTTACTCAGATTGTGCATTCTCAAGTTCATTCGAGAGCCTGTATGAGTGCTATCTCTCGCTTATGAAGGGTGCGATTGTTGATGTCTCCTCTTTGCCGAGCGCCTTAGCCGAGTGCGCCTCATTTAAACAGTTTGTTTATCGGGCGTTGAGACAGGGCGACCTATTTGCGTACGACGATTCGAGCTGGGTTACTCAGTCCGGCTTGGCTGACCTTGAGATTACTACGAGGGACTTGTATGAGTTCGCTGCAGGGGCCGTCAGCCATGGCGTTGAAGAGGGCATGCCGTACTTTACGGTGCCGTGGCTTAAGCGCAAGGTATCGAACCTTTCGCTTCTTGAGTATGAGCTGTCCGACAAGTTTTACGAAAGCGTCTTGTCGGCTCAAGACGGGCTGTTGGTATCCGGAACCATGGCTGGCGTGAAGTTCTTTGCGCCGCGAGGATATTCTATGAAGGGGTGTGATTTCATTTGTTCGATTGTTGCGCGCGAGGTGTCGATTGATTTGGACGATTTGGTTGATGACCTTGAGCATGATTACGGCATCGTCATGACTCGAGCTCAATTGTCCCAGCTTGTCCGTAAGGCTGGGCTGTTCTATTCACCTGAGTTCGATCGTGTCTATATCGATCATGATCGTTTCGTTTTGGAAGTGGAGTAACGCTATGGATATCAATCAGTTTATTGAAACCGGTGTGGCCGAGGGCTGGCTGCGTAAGACCAACAACAGCGATCGTAAGTTTATCAACGGCCAGGACCAAGACTGTCCGATTTATGAGGTGCGAATCGACAAACTGCACTACAACAAGCAGAACGGGCGTATTGCGACCTATATTAGTCGCTATAAGGCCGATCATCCCGAGGGACTACCCGCGAACCAAGCTGAGCTCGACGATCTGATTCAGGAAATGATTGATGCTGAGAACCCTAAGCGTCTGAGGACCACGATGCTCGATATCAAGGCAAAGGGTCAGCAACAGCCGGCTATCGTGCTATCCAACGGTGTGGTCATCGACGGCAACCGCCGCTTTACCTGTCTGCGCAAGCTTTCGGCCGAAGAGGGCGGCATTCCGCGCACCATGCGCTGCTTTGTGTTCCCTGATACCTATGATGACAAAGCAATCAAGGGTCTTGAGCTCGAGATTCAGATGGGCGAAGACACTAAGCAAGACTACGATGCCATCTCGCGACTGGTCGATATTGACTGGTGGGTCAACGGCGGCAACATGACTGCCGAAGAATACGCCCGGCACGCTAATATCAAGTCAAGCGAAATGAGGAGCATGCTTGATCAGATTCAAATCATGAAGGAGTTCCTCGAGTTTGTTGAAGCCCCCGGTGCGTTCTATATTGCCCAGGACCTTAAGCTACAGGGCCCCATCGAGTCGCTAGCGAACAGGCTTAAAAAATGCAAGAACGCTGATGACCGTGAGGACATCAAGAACATCGTCTTTGCGAATCTTGTCATGACAACGCTGGGGGACCGTACGCGTAGCGTACGCGATATGGTTGACAACCTTATCGCGGATGACAAATTCCGCGAAGAGCAGAGCGAGCTTGTTGTGGAGGTGCTCGAGAAGTTCGAAGACTTGCCGGAAGGGACCAAGGTCACCACAGAATTCCTTCGCGATCACGTCGCTTCGGATAAAGACCTCAAGGGTGAGGTTAAGGCATCGCAAGAGAAGGCCCGCACCAAGGCCGGCAACCGTAAGGTCAAAAACGGGCAGGTTCGTGCGGTGCGTGATGCAGTGTCCAATCTCGACGGTGTCGATGTGGACCTGCTGCATAAACTGGAGCCCGAACAGCTTTTAGATATGCAGGCGGGGCTGAGCGAATTGCTCCAACGGGCTGAAGAGCTGTCCCAAGCGATACAGAGGGTCCAGGAGGCCTAGCCCATGCGTTTGTATGCCGCCGGCAATAAAATACTGCTCGACCCGGAACCGCTCACGGCTAAGGAAGTCGGGCGCAACGCGCGCTTCAAGGCACAATTTAAGCGCTATGTGTTGTGTGAGCTCGATGGCAAGTTTCTGCTGAACGAGATCGGGAATTTCACTGAATTCGACAAAATTGTCAGCTCCCTGTCTCGTCTTGCGTCGCGCCTTAACGTTGATTTGAACATTGATGAGGATCTTGAGAAGAGCTTTGTCCGAGTCCGCGAGCTTGCCGAGGAACGCTCACGCCTGGGCAACGAAATCAAGCGTGGCGACCATAAGTACGATGCACGCTTAGCCGAATTCTCACGCAAGGTCGATGCCACCATGGTGCGCCCGCTCAAGGACCGTCAGATGCGAGATGCGTTTTTCTTGGCGACGATGGGGCGCGCCGGCAACTTTTCGGTGCCGGGTTCGGGCAAGACGGCGACGGTGCTGGGTGCCTTTGCCTTTTTGACTGCTCGCGGCAAGGTCGACCGTATCATGGTTGTGTGCCCTAAGAATGCTTTTGATTCTTGGGCAACGGAGTGGCGACTTTGTTTTGGCGAGAAGTGGCGGCTCAGTTTGTTTACAACTCAAGACGACGCTTATAAAAAGCTAGGGAGGGCAGACCGCCGCCGCTATATTCGCACGAGTGTGGGCGGTCGCAATCTGCTGCTCGTGAACTATGAGGCCGCTCCAACCGTGACTGAGGAGCTCAAGCAGGTCGCCGGCGACCGGACACTGCTTGTTTTCGATGAGATTCACCGTGTTAAACGCGTTGGGGGTAAGCAGGCAACTGCGGCCCTCGCCATCGCAAGCGAGGCACCCTATACCTTTGGTCTGACAGGCACTCCGATTCCCAACGGCTACATCGATATCTATAACTTCTTGAATATCTTGTATCCGCGTGAGTACGCCAACTTCTTTGGCTTTGAGAAGAGCGAGCTGAAGAATGCCGATGAGGCGGACATGGAGATTATTAACAGAAAGCTCCAGCCATTTTATTGTCGCACCACTAAAGACGACTTAGGTGTTCCCAGGGCAGAGCCTGACGAGCTGATTGATGTCGATGCCGATTCACGTACCAGCATGCTACTCGGTGTGGTCAAAAATCGATACCGCCGAAACAAATTAACTCTAATGCTACGTGTGCTTCAGCTTGAGAACAATCCGCTTGACTTGCTCGAGACGCTTGACCCCGAGGAATATCGCTGGATTATCGAGGAGGACGAGGAGACTGGTGAAGTTGAGGCGGTCGACTATTCAGACCAGATTGTGGGCATGATTCGTTCGGCAGGAGCCTCCTTCAAGCAGAGTCGTTGCATCTCGCTGATTGAGGGTCTTGTGTCTCAGGGGCGCCCGGTCATTGTCTGGTGCATCTTTGTCAAGAGTATGGCTGACTTACGTCGCAGGCTGCTTGATTGTGGTATCGAAGCGCGCACTATTAATGGCCAGGACGATTTGGTCTGCCGCTCGGAGGATCTTGATGATTTTCGAGCAGGAAAGTTTCCCGTGCTCATTACGAATCCACATACGCTGGCCGAATCCGTCTCGCTGCATTCCGTCTGCCATGATGCTGTGTATTACGAGTACAGCTTCAACTTAGTGCATCTGTTGCAATCGCGCGACCGAATTCATCGCCTGGGCCTGCCGCAGGATCAAAAGACAAACTATTATTACCTTTGCGAAGACTACGATTTGGGCAAGGCTGAGCCTTGGTCGCTTGATCATGAAATCTACGACCGTCTTAAATGGAAAGAGGACACGATGCTTCGCTGCATTGACGCCGACATCCTTGAGACGCAGCCGACGTCGCAAGAGGATCTCGAGGCGATTTTTGCCGGACTGTTCGATGATGAGTAAGCGGCTTCCACCGTCCAGACAAGAAGCTGGTTAATACTCCAGGGCAGCACGGGTCGAATAAAGTGACTCACTCGCCCCGCTGCCCTCTGTGGACCTGAGGATACAAAACTGAAGTTTAGAGCCCGCCTGCATTGTAATTGTTCCATGCGCGGGCAGCAGCTATATCACCGGGATATACCGTGACAAATACTCCTTGAGCGCCGGGTCGCATACATAAAGAAACGTTCCCAGCATGCCACGCGTCATGAGAACGTAGTAGGCGTTGACGATGATCTTCCGTAGGTCATCGTCGCCTGCTTTTTTCTTTGCGACGGCATCTTTGAAGTTCGCTTTGTTAACGCATACAGCTCCTTTATCGGTGTCGTAGTAAATGTCTGGCCCCAGAATTACGAAGCCGTAGTTGAGGTCGTAGCCCTGTACCGTGTGGATGCATCCGACCTCGTTGACGGCGTTGGGGGAGTTAACCCAATCCTTTTGAGTTGAATTCCAGCGTTTGTGAATGCCTTCGATGACGATATCGAACGCATCTTTATTGGTCTTGGTTTCCCACTTCCAAGCGAAGCCGGCAGTCATGCGAGATAGGCCGGCCTCTTCTTCCTTAGCTTGTTGCAGGGAGCAGAAGTATTCGAACCGGTCGACGATGCCAAATTGATAGCGTGGCGCATCGCTTCCGGGGTCCTTGCCTCGCGAATCGTAAGGCTCCGATGAAAAGAGATCCTTGAATTTCATGCCGGCATGCATATACGCTTTGTTATCGAGTAGATCATATACAAAGTCGAGATACTCATCGCCGCCGCGTACTCGCATTTGGGTGCTCAAGTTGAATTCTTCGGTTTCAATTTTCGCTTCTTCGAGTTGGTTAAGTCGCCGCTCAAGACCGTCTCGATTGAGGCCGGATGCCCTGACTTGCTGCTTGGGGTCATAAAACAGAAATGCCTTGTCGCAGCATTTGAATATCCAGTCAACTTGGTTACTCGTATGTGGAAGACCGAGACGATCGCAGGTGTTATAGAAGGCCTTGATGCCGGAGCCCATGCTTAGATAATTACCCAGTCGATGTACCTCGTCGACAAGCAGGATGTCATAACGATCATTTTTGGTTACATCGCTGGGGCTCAAGATATCGCCAGGCTTTAACCCTGGAAGGAAGTGTGTGAGTTTCCTGAGGGTCTTCTTCAGGGAATCCATGGGGGTGACAAAACCGACTCGCAGGCCGGAAAGGTTGGGCTCATTTTTGATTTTGAACATGAGACTGATGGCGAGGATTGTTTTACCTGTTCCCGGCGCGCCATTCACGACGGTTATACGTTCTCTTTTTGAGCCGCCATGTTTTGCGTCTTCATGCTCCTGTTCGAGACGTTTATAAATCGTCTCGATCGTTTCATATTGGTCGGGCGTAAGCGTCTTAAAAGGCGAGAACTTGAACAGATCGGAGTTCTCGAGCTCTTCAATCGGATGAATCGCGTAGTTTTCTTCGCGAAGCTTTGTCCAGAGGTCTCGGAACTTCTGGCGATACTGAGGCCGCTCAAAATAATCGAATTGGGCATAGCCGTTGTTGGCATTGGTGACCTGGTATTTTTCGTCGGCACAGAACAGCTCAATAGGTCGATTCTCGAACTCGAACGTTGCGGATTGGTTGAAGGTGGGATTGTCGATCAGAAGGGTCCGGTCGAAGTCCTTGTCCACGTTTGCAGCGTGTTGTTTCATACGGCGCTGGTAGTTGGTTGTTTGGCCGATGTATGCCGTCTTGTTTCTGCTGTTGGTAAGAATGTAAAGGACGGGCTAACTCTCGTCATGATGGGCTCCAGGCTTTGGCGTGCCAAAGTCCTGAAGCGATTCGCTTGTCTCAAAGGGCTGGGGCAGGGGAAGCGTGTATTGTCGAAGGGCGAACTCATTACTCACGGTGGCCCGCCTTTCTGTATTCGACAGATGATGTGTTGATGGGGTAGCGCTCGCCATTGCGCACGAGTTTGGACGAGAGCGCAGCTGGGAGATTGATTCTGTTTAAATCTGCGAAACGCAGGAGGAAAAGGAGCGTGTCGGCAATTTCGTCTTCGATGGCTTGACGTTGCTCGGCGTCTTCGAACATTTCTGCAATGCGCTCGTCGCTCATAAAACGAAAGAGCTGAAGGAGCTCGGAGGACTCAGTTGCCATGCCGATGGCGAGCTCTTTTGGCGTGTGATATTTGCGCCAGTCGCGTGCATCACAAAAGTCTCTAACTTGTGCCGTCATGGCATCGAGCTTATCCATCGTCCGTAACCTCCCTGATGTTCATTGTTTTATTATGGCCGTATCTGGGATTTATTGCACATCATTTGGGGCGTGCGGTTTGTTCGGTCGCGATTGGCCGATAGGAGGTTTCACCATGAAGATAGACGTTGATGTAGATCAGCTGCGCGAGAGCCTGCTCGACCGCGCGGGGAGTGCAGCCGGTGTGGGCTTTCAAGCCGCCATGCTCGACGTGATGGATATCGAGGACGAGTCACCTCAAGAGCTCCTAGTTCGAGCCGAACGCGAAGGCCTCGACCTCCGCGACTTTGCCGTCGACGATGACGCGGACGATGACTACGGCGCAGACGAGGACTGGTAGCCGCGATTGAACTTCAACCCCATCCCCTCAATAAGTTGCGGTGAAATAGGGACCGTTTGAGCCGGTAGAAGGCCTATTCAGTCCGTATTTCACCGCAACTTATGGGTGGGGATGGCTACGATGCCAGTGTGGCAATGACGGCTTCGTCGCCGGCGTATATTAGGGTGTTGCCGTCGGGGATGATCGTTTGGCCGTCGCGCTTGAGCATCAC
>CAJMPK010000013.1 GCA_905215205.1 uncultured bacterium
GGGTTTCGACTTTCTTAAAAACCCGCTTGGCGGTGTGACCGACGCGCTCGATCCGTCGGCTCCGCAGTGGAATCCTGCTGACTACAAGGAGCGTCCGCGCGGTAACACCATACCGTGCCTGGCTTGCAAGAACGAGAAGAGCGGCTGTACCGCGTGCATAGATGTGTGCCCGGTGAACGCCATCGAGATCGAGGAAGACGCCATCGAGATTCTCGACAGTTGCCGTAAGTGCGGTCTGTGCGCCGCTGCCTGCCCGACGGAGGCGATCATCTCTCCGCGCCTTGCACCCAAAAACGTCTACGACGACATTGTCTCGGCGGCTACGAGCCACGAGACCGCCTACGTCACCTGCACGCGCGCCCTCAAGCGCATGCCGCGTGAGAACGAAGTCGTCGTTGCCTGCGTGGGCGATATTACGGCCGAGACCTGGTTTTCGGTACTGGCCGACTATCCCAACGTGAGTGTGTACCTGCCGTTGGGCGTGTGCGATAAATGCCGCAACACCGGCGGTGAGGATATTCTGGGCGAGGCGATTGCGAAGGCCGAGGAGTGGTCCGGCACGGGTATGGGCCTGGAGGTCGACCCCAAGAGCCTCAAGTGCCATAAGCGCCGCGAGTACGAGCGCAAGGAGTACATGGAAAAGATCGCCCGCACCACGGGCCTGACGGTGACCAAGCTCAATCCGGCGACGGCGGCGCTGGCCTCGGTGACGCAAAAGCTCAAGGCCCATCGCCATCAGATTACCCAGCTGGAGCGCACGCTCAACACCATGTGCGGCACCACGACGACCAAGCGTCGCCGTTCGCTCACGCACGGGCGCCAACTGGTGCTCTCGACGTTGCAAAACCATCCCGAGCTTGCCCAGAACATGCAGGTGAGTACGCCGGAGTGCGATTTTGACAAGTGTACGTCGTGCGGCGAGTGCGTCAACGTGTGCCCCACGTTTGCCTGCGATCTGGTGGGAAGCGGCCGCTTTGCGTTGGAGTCCACGTATTGTTTAGGCTGCGGCGCCTGTGTCAAGGTGTGCCCCGAGCATGCGCTCAAACTGGTTGAGCACGATGCGTCCAACTTGGTTGTCGTCGACCCCGAGGCCGAGGAAAAGGCCGCCCAGAAGGCCAAAGCCCACGAAGAGGCCCAGAAGGTCAAGGCCGAGGCGAAGGCCAAACTTGGCAAGATGCTCAATCAGGTGGAGAAGCTCGCGGACTAGCTAAAAGAGCGTAAATGATGGCCGGTGGGACAGATACTGCCCCGCCGGCCAAAAAAAGTTGCGGTGGAATAGTTCCTGTTTTGCCCTTAAGCTGGCCCTTCTAGGAACTATCCCACCGCAACTAATAAATGGTTAGTTCATGCTGCTTTGGTGGCCGGTTCGACCGGTACCGTTGCGCGTCACGGTTTCATGGAGCAAAAAGAACCCGGGAACCTGTTTGGTCTCGGTGTATTCCATAAGGATACCGTCGGCGTTGTAGGTCTGTCCGCGTATAACGGCGAGCGCGTTAAAGTCGTCGAGATCGAGCACGCGCGTATCCTCGGGCGTGGGATGCTCGATCGTTACATCGCGTTTGCCCGTGGCAATCTTAATGCCAAGGTCTTCTTCGAGGTAACGATAGATCGAGTCGTTGACAATCTCGGGTGTCAGCCCCGGTACCTGTGAGCTTAGGTAATAGGAGTCGTCGGAGCACACGGCTTGTCCGTCTGCATAACGGATGCGTTTGGCGCGTGTGAGCTCACAGCCTTCGGGAAACCCGGTAATCTTGGAGAGCGCCTTGCTGCAGATGAGGAGCTCAAAGACGGTGGTGACAGTCTTGAGTTCAAAGCCTCGGTTGACCGCGATTTCCTTAAAGGTCTCGAGTCCGCCGCCACCACGACTCTTCTCGTCACTGATGTTGCGAATAACGCGCATGCCTTTGCCTTGCTGGGGGAGCACGTAACCATCTGCCGCAAGCATCGAGATGGCGCGACGGACCGTCATGCGCGAACAGTCAAACAGCTGCGTGAGCTCAGTCTCCGAAGGCAGATAGCTCTGATAGGCGTATGTGCCGTCGTCAATCGACTGCTTCACGTTGTCATAAATAGTTTGGAAGATGGCTCGCGCCATGACGGTCTCCTAGAGCTGAGTGCGCGAGCGGTGGATGAGGACCGCTCGCGCAGGTGTCGATCGATTTACTTGCTGGGGTCGATTATATATTTACCCATGGCACGCAGAGCTGGGTCTGACAGGATGGCGCCGAGTTCGTCGAGGGAAGCCACCTTGGCGACCATCGAGGATACGTCGAGCCTGCCAGAGTCGATGAGCTCGAGCGCGCGACGCTGCGTGTAAGGGTTGATGTAGGACGAGGTAAGCACAAGCTCCTTCTGGAAGACCTCGAAGGGCTTGACGGTGATTGTCTCATCGGGCTTGGTGAGGCCGAACATCATGACCGTAGCCTTGTGGCCGGCGATCTGGATGGCCTGCTCGATGGTGACGGGCTTGCCAACACACTCGATAACGACATCGACGTTGCCAACGCCCTCCTGCTTCAGGCGGGCCGGGACGTCCTCGTGGATGGAATCAATTGCCAAGTCGGCGCCGAGTTTGAGCGCAACCTCGCGCTTGCCTTCGACAGGCTCGAGCAAGACAACCTTGGTGGCGCCGGCGTTTTTAGCAAGCTGCATCATGAGCAGACCGATCATGCCACCGCCGATAACGACAACTGTGCTGCCGGGCTTGATGTTGCACATATCGATGCCGTGCAGGCAGCAGGCGACGGGCTCGGTCATAGCACCCTGCTCAAAGCTGGTGTGATCGCCCAACTTGTAGACTTGCTGCATATCGACGGAGCAGTACTCGGCAAAGCCGCCGTTAACGGTGGTGCCGTAACCGGTCATATGCTCGCAGTAGTGGTTGATTCCGTCGCGGCAGGGTTCACAGCAGCCGCAGGGATGGTTTGGGTCGATGCACACGCGATCGCCCGGTTTAAAGCCGGCGACGTCGCTGCCCACGGCCTCGACAACGCCGGCAAACTCATGACCAAGGATCGTGGGCGGGGTAACGTCGGCTGCACCCTTGTCGCCTTCATAGATATGAACGTCGGTACCGCAGACGCCGCAAGCTTTGACGTTGATCAGAACGTCGCGCCTGCCCACGGCCGGCTTTGCCGATTCCTCGACTCTGAGGTCGTGCTTTCCATAGAAGACCGCGCTTTTCATGGTGACTCCTTAACGTGGCGGTGAATGTTGTAATAAAGTATAGGCATGTATATAGATATAGACAAGCACATCTAGACAAGTAGAAAAGAAATTTAAAATACAGCGATCAGCTATGTCAGATTTAGCAGGCGAAATACTGGACATATACCGTTTACGGCCAATAATCAACCGTTTACCGACCGTAGTCTGTATGCTAACTTGTCTAGATAAGTGATGTGATAAAACGTAAGTGCAAGAAGTCAGGGAAGCGGGCCCACCCGTCCTATTGCACGAGGTACACCAAACGGCGCGTCTGCGGTCTCGAGTGAAGCCAAAACCGCAGCGCTCCGAATGAAGAGAGGGGGATTCCCCGTCATGATGCAAAAGATACAACGTTTCGGCGGTGCAATGTACACGCCTGCAATTCTTTTCGCATTTTCCGGAATCGTCGTCGGCCTGGGTACGTTGTTTACCACCGAGGCGATCTTTGGCGAGATGGCCACTGCGGGCCATCTTTGGTTTGATTGCTGGAATGTGCTGCTCCAGGGTGGTGGACACTCTTTAACCAGATGCCGTTGCTGTTTTGCGTAGCGTTGCCAATCTCGCTCGCGAACAAGCAGAACGCTCGCTGCTGCATGGAGGCTTTGGCCATCTACCTTACCTTCAACTACTTTGTAAGCACAATCTTGGGGCAGTGGGGTCCTGTCTTTGGGGTCGACTACTCTGTCGAGGCGGGCAGCGGTACTGGTCTTGCCACTATCGCAAGCATCAAAACGCTTGATATGGGCATCATGGGCGCGCTTATCATTTCGGGTATTGCCACGATGCTTCACAACAAGTACTTCGACACCGAACTTCCTGAGTGGTTGGGCGTGTTCTCGGGCTCCGTGTTCATCTATATGATCGGTTTCTTCGTTATGGTTCCGGTCGCTATTATCGCCTGCCTGGTATGGCCGCATGTTCAGGCTGCTATCTCTGCCTTCCAGGGATTCATCCTTTCCGCCGGTACGTTTGGCGTGGGCGTCTTTGCTTTCTTCGAGCGCGTGCTGATTCCTACAGGCCTGCACCACTTTATCTATACGCCGTTCTATTACGACAACGCGGCGGTCAACGGCGGCATCTTTGCTGCTTGGGCCAACATCCTGCCCCAACTGGCTGCCGATCCGAGCATTGCTCTTAAGGATGCGCACCCTGGGCTGCCTATACCTGCACTGGTTGGACTAAAGTCTTCGGCTCGCTTGGCGTCGCCATTGCGTTTTATATGACCGCCAAACCCGAGCGCAAGCAGCGCGTCAAGGCTCTGCTCATTCCCGTCACCCTTACCGCTATGCTTTGCGGTATTACCGAGCCGCTTGACTTCACCTTCCTGTTCATCGCGCCCGGCCTGTTCGTCGTCCACTGCGTGCTCGGAGCGCTTGGCTGCATGGCTCAAAACCTCCTTGGCGTCGTGGGTATCTTCGACGGCGGCATCATCTCGATGCTCTCGTGGGACTGGCTGCCCCTTTGGGCCGCACACGGTCTGCAGTACGCCATCTCCATCCTTGTCGGTCTGTGCTTTACCGCCCTTTGGGTCGTGGTCTTCCGTTTCCTGATCGTCAAGTTCGACTTTAAGACCCCCGGTCGCGAGGATGACGATGTTGAGGTCGAGCTCAAGTCCAAGGCCGACTACAAGCAAAAGCAGAGCGGTGCTGCTGCTGGCAAATCGGTCGCCCAGAGTAAAGATGATGAGCGCTTGGTGCTTGCCGAGAACATCCTCGATCTGCTCGGTGGCACGGATAACATCATCGATGTAACTAACTGCGCTACCCGTCTGCACGTTAACGTCAAGGACAAGAGCGTCGTTGCACCCGAGGCTTCCTTCAAGGCGATCGGTACGCATGGCTTGGTGGTCCAAGGTCAGTCGATCCAGGTCATCATCGGCCTTAACGTCCCGCAGGTTCGCGAGAAGTTCGAGAGTCTTCTGAAGTTCGAGAGTCTTCTGTAAACCATCGTCCATCGAAACAATCGGCCTTGCAGAGCCGGTATGCACCGCAAGGCCGATTCTAGAGATAAAAAACTCCACTTCTAGGTAACAATTCCAAACCGCGCAAGGCCGCGTGCGGGGACGGATTGAGCAAGCGGCCAGAATGAGGAGGACATCATGTCCAAGAAGAACTATGCCGTGACCATTGCCGGCGGTGGCTCCACCTTCACCCCGGGCATTGCCCTGATGCTGCTCGAGGAGCGCGACCGCTTCCCGGTCAACAAGGTGACCTTCTATGACAACAACGCCGAGCGCCAGGAGATCGTTGCCAAGGCGTGCGAGATCTACTTCCACGAGAACGCTCCCGAGGTTGAGTTCAACTACACCACCGACCCCGAAACCGCTTTTACCGGCACTGACTTCGTCCTTGCTCACATCCGCGTAGGTCTGTACGCCATGCGCGAGCTCGACGAGAAGATCCCCCTCAAGTACGGCTGCGTTGGTCAGGAGACCTGCGGCGCCGGCGGCATCGCCTACGGTATGCGCTCCATCGGCGGTGTCATCGAGATCCTGGACTACATGGAGAAGTACAGCCCCAACGCCTGGATGCTCAACTACTCCAACCCCGCGGCTATCGTCGCAGAGGCTTGCCGCGTGCTGCGTCCCAACAGCCGCATCATCAACATCTGCGACATGCCGATCGACCTCATGGATAAGATGAGCCGTATGTGCGGCATCAAGGATCGTCGCGAGCTGCAGTACAGCTACTACGGCCTCAACCACTTTGGTTGGTGGAGCAAGATCTACGACAAGGAGGGTAACGACCTCATGCCGCAGATCAAGGAACACATGGCAAAGAACGGCTACCTGGACGGCATTGAGCACGAGGCCGGTAAGGAGCAGCACGTCGAGGAGAGCTGGATTCACACCTTCGGCAAGGCCAAGGATGTCTATGCTGTCGATCCCGAGACGATTCCCAACACCTACCTCAAGTACTACCTGTACCCGGACTATGTCGTCGAGACGTCTGACCCCAACTACACTCGCGCCAATGAGGTTATGGACGGCCGCGAGAAGAAGGTCTTTGGCGCTTGCCGCGACATCATCGCCAAGGGTACGGCCAAGGACGGCGGCTTTGAGCCCGACGTACACGCCAACTACATCGTCGACCTTGCCTGCGCACTGGCCGAGAATACGCTCGAGCGTTTCCTGCTGATCGTCCCCAACGATGGCGCTGTGCCCAACTTCGACCCGACGGCCATGGTCGAGGTGCCTTGCATCGTCGGTTCCAACGGCTTTGAGAAGATCTGCCAGGGCCCGATTCCGCAGTTCCAGAAGGGCCTGATGGAGCAGCAGGTTTCCGTCGAGAAGCTCGTTGTCCAGGCTTGGGTCGAGGGCAGCTACCAGAAGCTCTGGCAGGCACTCACGCTCTCCAAGACCATTCCTTCGGCGAGCGTTGCCAAGCAGATCCTGGACGAGCTCATCGAGGCCAACAAGGATTTCTGGCCCGAGCTTAAGTAAGGACTACTGCCTAGAACCCTCACGCATCTCTGCTTCATTTGCGCCGCCGCGGTGTCCGGATTCGCCCGGATGCTGCGGCGGCGCTATACTTATGAAGTTTGAAGTACCTGTACCAAAAGGAGCTGTCGTGTCCCTTTCCATCGGTATCGTGGGCCTGCCCAACGTGGGCAAGTCGACGCTGTTCACCGCGCTTACCAAAAAGACCGGCCTTGCCGCCAACTACCCGTTTGCCACGATTGACCCCAACGTGGGTATCGTCGACGTGCCCGATAGCCGCCTGCAAAAGCTTGCCGACATCGTCAACCCGGGCCGCATTGTGCCGGCGACGGTCGAGTTTGTCGACATCGCGGGCCTGGTGAAGGGTGCCAACGAGGGCGAGGGCCTGGGCAACCAGTTCTTGGCAAACATCCGCGAGACCGACGCCATCTGTGAGGTCGTACGCTACTTTAAGGACCCCAACGTCATGCGTGAGGTGGGCCGCACGGGCGAGTTCGTCGATCCCGCCGGCGATGCCGACACCATCATGACTGAGCTTATCCTGGCCGACATGGGCACGCTCGAGAAGCAGCTGCCCAAGCTCGAGAAGGAGGCCAAGCGCGACAAGGAGCTCATGCCCAAGTTCGAGGTGGCCAAGCGCCTGCTTGCCTGGCTCAACGAGGGCAAGCGCGCCGCATCCATGGAGATGACTGACGAGGAGCGTGCCGCCGCCAAGGGCCTGTTCCTGCTCACCATGAAGCCCATCCTGTATGTGGCCAACGTGGACGAGGATATGCTCAACGACGATCTGGCACCCATCGACGGCGTCAAGCCGCTGCCTATCTGCGCCAAGATCGAGGCCGAGCTTTCCGAGCTCGATCCCGAGGACGCTGCCGACTACCTGGAGAGCCTGGGCCTGGAGCAGCCCGGTCTGGACGTGCTCGCGCAGGCGGCCTATAAGCTGCTCGGTCTGCAGTCGTTCTTTACGGCCGGCGAGATGGAGGTCAAGGCCTGGACGGTTCGCCAAGGCGCGACTGCCCCGCAGGCTGCCGGCGTCATCCATACAGACTTTGAGCGCGGCTTTATTAAGGCCGAGGTCATTGGCTACGACGACTACATCGAGCTCGGCGGTGAGCAGGGCGCCAAGGCCGCCGGCAAGCTACGCATTGAGGGCAAGGACTATGTCATGGCCGATGGCGACGTCGTGCACTTCCGCTTTAACGTGTAAGGACGACGCGCATGTTCAAATATGGCAAAAAAGCCGGCTACATGGGCATCGCGCTGCTGGTGCTTGCGGTGCTTCCGCTGGTGATAGCGGCGTTTGTGATTCCCAACATTGGCCCCGAGGTGGCAACGAAGTTTAATGCCGCCGGCGAGGTAACGCGCTGGGGCAAGAGCTACGAGCTGTTGGCGCTTCCGGTGCTCAATTTGCTGCTGAGCGTGGCAACGTACTTTACGGCGGGACGCCAGGCCAAGAACAATGAGGACTCTGCCGCCATGGCGCGCATCGTGTGCGAGCGTTACCTGCGCAACGGTTGCATCACGGGTGTGTTCCTCAACGTGATCAACGTTTACTTTATGTACTCGGCGATTACCGGAACGGGCTTTGGCTTTGGTTTCTAGCTTGTCCTTTTAGGCAACGAGCCTGCACGCATATTCAATGGCTGCTGCGAGGCCGCCGCTCGATCGTGGTTGAAAGACTACATCGGCGCGGCCTCGTTTTCGTATCCGGCGCCGCGAAGGGCGAGTGCTATGCCGGCTTCTAAAAGGAGCGGCAGGCCGCGTTGGCTGGTTGCGATTACGGCAGCCTGATTGAGCGAGCAGCCGTGCGTTTGGCATTGAATGGCAAGTTCACCTTGCGCCGGGCAAGGGACCAGAACGGCGACGACGCGACTTGATAGCAATGCAAATGCTGTGCGCTCATCGGGCGAAAGGCATTCTGCTTCAACGACGACGAGCTTGGGCGGTGCGCTGTTTGTGCGAAGCGTGGCTCGGTACATGCGGACCGAAGAACCCGACATAGAAAACTCCTGTGTATTCGGCAAAACGTAAACTATAGTTTACGTTTATGTTCGGCTCCATTTCAAACTCGTCTGCATGGACGAACGTGCGAAACAGATTCTTGGCAGGCGGGTCGAAGAGGCACGCAGAGACCTTGGTATCTCCAAGGTTGATTTTTGTGTGGCGACAGGAATCAGCCGACCCTACCTCGACCGAATCGAAGATGGGACGGCAAATTTTACGCTCAAGGTTCTATTTAAGATCGCGCCCGCCCTTGGCATGACGGTGTCAGAGCTTCTCGAGGGTATCGGATAGGGGATACCCGTCGACAACTGAATTACGCCATCGGGACGCGGTCGTGGTTGACTTGGCTGTAGAACAGGCGCTGAATCTCTGCCGCATCGCGTGACTGGCCGAGCGCCCACATGGTCTTGGCTACGAGCGTCTCGGTGGTCATGTCATCGCCGCGCAAAATACCCGGATGATCGGCGTAGGCACGGCCGACCTCATAAACACCAAGGTCAAGGCCCTCTTCGGGGACCTGCGTGGTCATAACGACGGTGCGACCCGAATCGACCCAGCGAAAAATTGCCTCCTGGAATGATTCGCCGGACTCGCCAAACTCGGGAATACCGCCAATGCCAAAGGTCTCCAGAATCACGGCGTCGTAGCTATCGGCAAGGGCGTCGAGGATGCCCGGGTTTACGCCGGGCGTAAGCTTGAGTACAAATACGCGCGGATCGATGCTGTCGTAGAAACGCACCGGGTTTTCGCCCTGATGCGTGCCGTGAAGCCCGTTGCGCACAATGCGGTCGTTGCGGATGTAGGCAATGGGCGGATAGTTGACGCTAATGAACGCGTTAAAGCTCATGGTACGCTGCTTACGGGCACGCGTGCCGGCAATGGCGACGCCGCCAAACACGATCGAGACGTCGTGCGAATGCTCGTCGAGCGCATAGAGCAGGCTCTGGTACAGATTGAGCTTGGCGTCGGTAAAGGGGTTGCCCATGGGCTTTTGCGAGCCGGTGAGTACGATGGGCTTGGGACTGTCCTGAATCAGATAGGAAAGCGCTGCCGCGGTGTAGCTCATGGTGTCGGTGCCGTGCAGAATCACGAAGCCGTCGTGGTCGGCATAGCCTTCGACGATGACATCGCGGATACGCATCCAGTCGCTCGGGCGCATATTGGTGCTGTCGATGTTCATGGGCTGCACGACGTCGAGCTCGCAGAGGCCCGAGATTTCGGGGACGCTCTGGGCGAGTTCCTCACCGGTCAGGGCGGGGGAGAGGCCGTTGCCGTCCTCGGTCGATGCGATGGTGCCGCCCGTGGCGATGAGAAGGATGCGCTTCATGCTGGTATTCCTATCGTATTTGCCGCCGCAGAGGCGGAGTCGTTCGGCAGTATTGTGGCACAGGGCGTCCAATGTTCAAACGTATTACATCATCTGTAACGTTTGGTAATACTTCAATCGCCGTCAGATAGGGCCCAGGTCGTGCGTTTGCCGTGCGCTGATGGCTGTGAGGGACGAGAAACCCCCATATAACGTGTACACTATGTAAGCTGTTTTCGTTTATTCGCGCGGGTGGGCACCGGCTCCCCGCCAACAAGAGGGGGAACCATGGATCAAAAGGCTTCCGCAAAGGTCCTCGTACTCGACTTTGGTGCGCAGTACGGTCAGCTCATTGCCCGCCGCGTCCGCGACCTCAACGTGTATTCCGAGATCGTTCCCTGCGACATCTCGGCCGACGAGATTCGCGAGATGAACGCCTCTGCGCTCATCCTTTCCGGCGGCCCGGCCTCCGTGTACGCCGAGGACGCTCCGTCCATCGATCCTGCCATCTTTGACCTGGGCCTTCCCGTCCTGGGCTTTTGCTACGGCCATCAGATCACGGCCGTGACGCTCGGCGGCAAGGTCGGCCACTCCGAGGTGGGCGAGTACGGCCGCGCCACCATCACGCGCACGGCCGACGCCAAGCTCTTTAACTCCACGCCTATGGAGCAGACTGTGTGGATGAGCCATCGCGACGCCGTTTCCGAGGTGCCCGAGGGCTTTACCGTTACCGCCAGCACCGACGTGTGCCCGGTTGCCGCCATGGAGTGCGTTGAGCGCAAGATCTTCACCACGCAGTTCCACCCCGAGGTCAAGCACTCCGAGTATGGCCAGCAGCTGCTGAGCAACTTCCTGTTTGAGATCTGCGGCCTGGAGCCCAACTGGAGCATGGACAACCTGGCCGAGACCATGACGGCAGACTTCCGCGAGAAGGTCGGCGACGACCGCGTGATTCTGGCCCTGTCCGGTGGCGTCGACTCCTCCGTCGTGGCCGCGCTGGGCGCCCGCGCCGTGGGCAAGCAGATGACCTGCGTGTTCATCAACCACGGCCTGCTGCGCAAGGGCGAGCCCGAGCAGGTGGAGGAGGTCTTCACCAAGCAGTTCGATGTCGACTTTATCCACGTCCACGCCGAGGACCGTTATGCCGAGCTTCTGGCCGGCGTGACCGAGCCCGAGGAGAAGCGCCGCATCATCGGTACGCAGTTCTGGAAAGAGTTCTTCGCCGTGGCGCAGCAGCTCGAGACCGATGGCAAGCCGGTCAAGTACCTGGCTCAGGGCACCATCTACCCCGACATCATCGAGTCCGGCGCTCGCAAGACGGGCGGCAAGACGGCCACCATCAAGAGCCACCACAACCTGATCCCGTTCCCCGAGGGCGTGCACTTCGACCTTATTGAGCCGCTCGACCACTTCTTTAAGGACGAGGTCCGCGCGCTTGGTCTGGCGCTTGGCCTGCCGGGTCACATCGTGTTCCGCCAGCCTTTCCCGGGCCCGGGTCTGGCCATCCGCATCATCGGTGCGGTCGATAGGGAGAAGCTCGAGATCCTCAAGAACGCCGATGCCATCGTGCGCGAGGAGCTGGATGCCTACAACCAGCGTCTGTTTGAGCAGACCGGCGAGCGCAACTCCGAGCACAGCTGCTGGCAGTATTTCGCGGTCCTGCCCGACATCAAGTCCGTGGGCGTTATGGGCGACGAGCGCACCTATCAGCGCCCGATCATCCTGCGTGCCGTCGAGTCCAGCGATGCCATGACCGCCGACTGGGCCAAGCTGCCCTACGACGTGCTGGCCCGCATCTCCGGCCGCATCGTTGCCGAGGTCCCCGGCGCCAACCGCGTGTGCTACGACATCACGTCCAAGCCGCCTGCGACGATCGAGTGGGAGTAGGCTGATAGGGTTCTGACCTGCATTTTTGAGTGCCGCACTGTGCCGCTGAGTTTCGTTTCGTACGAGAGTCATGGCAAAGCCGCCAGCGATGTTGGTGAGTAAATACGATAACCGAGCCTCCGTTCCCGCGTTGGGACGGAGGCTTTTTCTTTGTCGTTTTACTCCCTTTCACCTGCGATTTCGCAATTTACTCCCCCGTGTTTCAAGACGGCAAGGCACGGTGCGGCATTCGGAGGAACGGGAGTAAGGATTCATCCCAAGTGAGTAGACGCGCGATTTTTGTCTCCGAGAGCCAAACGGGGCCGTTTCGGGGCCTGTGAAACTCAAATCGAACTCAATAGGCTTTTCGGCGGTCTTCTCACAGCGTTTTCCCAGGTGGTTAATGGGGAGTAAAGAATCTCGCCGCCTCAATGAAAACGGGAGTAACCAGGGGAAATGCCGCGGCGTACTGCCGCGTGCCGCCGTGTAAGCCACCGCGTCATTTACTCCCCAGGTGCGCCGGAAATGCCTTTGCATGCAATGGGGAGTAAAAACTCAGCATGCGCGGGCGCGAGCGGCGCTCGCCGCCTAGCTTGGCGTCCTGATTCGGTTGCGCTGGTTGCGAAATGCGGGGAGCCGCTACAGCGAGGCTTTCCAGTCCTCGTACTCGGCGGCGTCGATCTTGCCGTTTTCGAGCTGCGCGCGCTTCTCTGCCCACAGTTCGATCGCCATCGCGGCTTTGGGCGCGTGCGGCGCCTTGGGGTTCAGGGAGAGGCCCGTGCCGTCGGCTGCGGGCACGATGCCGAAGGAGTCCTCGAGCCGCACGAGCAGCGACATGAGGTCGCCCGCAGTCTCGACGCCGTAATCCTTGAGGGCGTTGACGGACACGCCGAGCGCCGCGGAGATGGACTCGAGCAGCTCGGGCTTCACGGCGCGGATGCCGCTCTCGTAGTGGCGCACGGCCCCCTCGGTCAGGCCGACCGCCTCGGCGAGCTGCGCCTGCGTCATGCCGCGCGACTTGCGGTACCGCCTTATGTTCTCGCCTACGGACATGAGCCCTCCTCCTGGAATTACGTACCAGCACATCTTATCAGCGTACGCAAATGTACGCAATTCTATTGACAGTACAGATATGTACGTTTACTCTGAATCTGTGAACCGTACGTATCCGTACGCCATTGATTGGAGGAGCCATGGACGAGAAGGTGGCGAAGACGCCGAGGCCGCACATGCTGGACGCCGACGAGGTCGCGGAGCTGCTGAGGATCAAGAAAGGCAGCGCCTACGAGGTGATCAGGAAGATAAACGCCGAGCAGGAGGCGCGCGGGCGCGTGGTCATCCGCGGGCGCGTTCGAAGCGACGTCTTCGACGCCCTGTACTTCCCGGAGGTGGACTGACATGCCCGTGTACAAGGACGACGGCAACGGCACGTTCTACGTGCAGTGCTACTACCGCGACGCCCGCGGCTCGAAGCGCCACAAGACGAAGCGCGGCTTCTCCTCCGAGGTGGAGGCCGCAGTGTGGGAGAGCCAGTTCAAGAGCCTTAACGGCGGGGCCATGGACATGACGTTCTCCGAGTTCGTCGAGGTGTACGCCTCCGAGGTGAGGCCGCGCATACGCGAGCATACGTGGATCACCAAGGAGTACATCATCAACGACAAGCTCGTGCCGTTCTTCGGGGACATGCGCATGTGCGACGTGAGGCCGATCGACGTCATCAGGTGGCAAAACGAGCTCACCGAGCACCGGGACGCCGACGGGAAGCCCTGGGCACCGACGTACCTGCGCACAGTGAACAACCAGCTCAACGCCATCTTCAACCACGCCGAGCGCTACTACGGCCTCAGCGACAACCCGGTGCGCAGGGTCGACAAGATAGGCTCGAAGAAGGGCGGCGAGATGCAGTTCTGGACCAAGGACGAGTACCTGAGGTTCAGCGAGGCCGTCATGGACAAGCCTCTCTCATTCCACGCCTTCGAGCTGCTTTACTGGACGGGCATACGCTGCGGCGAGCTCCTGGCGCTCACGCCGTCCGACTTCATGCTGGAGAGCTCGCGGCTGCGCATCAACAAGTCGTACCAGAGCCTCAACGGCGTTGACACCGTGACCGACCCCAAGACGCCCAAGTCCGTGCGCACGATCGTCATGCCCGCCTTCCTGCGCGACGAGATGGCGGACTTCATCGAGATGCGCGACGACGTCGCCCCCGACGAGCGCCTGTTCGCCGTGACCAAGCACTTCCTGGCCCACGAGATGGAGCGCGGGTGCAAGGCGTCGGGCGTGAAGCGCATCCGCATACACGACATACGCCACAGCCATGTGAGCCTGCTGATAGAGATGGGCTTCTCCGCGCTGGCCATCGCCGAGCGCATGGGCCACGAGGCGGTGGACATCACCTACCGCTACGCGCACCTGTTCCCCACGAAGCAGGACGAGATGGCCGCCGCGCTCGACGGGGCGAGGGGGTAAGAAGGATGCCGTGCGAGAACAGCGCCCGCAAGCGCAGCAAGACGATGGCGTTCCGCTGCACGCCCGAGGAGCGCAAGCTCATATGCGAGATGGCAGCCTGGAGCGGCATGAACAGGCAGGACTACATCATCGCCAAGCTCACCGATACCCAGGTCGAGGTGAGGCCCTCCGTGAGCGTTCAGAAGGCACTGAGGGACTCGATGGCGGAATTGGCCAAGGAGGTGCGGCTGGCGGCCTCCTACGGCGAGCTGAGCGAGTCCCTGCAACAGAGAATTGAGCACGTGATGAGGTTCTTCCTAGCGCTCGGCGAGCCTCTTGACGCGCCGACGGAAGAGACATCGCCACGAACTACGTTTTTGGAAGAGCCGGTTCCATCCGTCATCGATGCGGGTTCCGACACCGCAAGCATCTTCGAGATGGGACGCAGGTAGGGCCTAGCGCCAGACCTCCAACGCCTTGTCCGCAAGCCATTCGGCGCGATCGGCGATATCGCCCTCGTTCCAAGACTCCTTCTCTAGGGCGCCGGCCATGGTCGCAAGGCCGGCGGCGCAGAGGGCAAGGCCGTCCTTGTATCCCTTTCCCTGCTTCTTGGTGGGCCAATCGGCATCGCGGATGGAGGCGTTGAGCGAATGCGTGATGATGGCGAGGTTGCCGAGCGTGAGGAGCTTCCGGTCCCTTCGCGTGGCAGCCTCATCGTCGAGGGCTCCCCATTTGTTGCGCCACTTCTTGGGCATCATGTGCTCGAGGGTGTACTGGTTGAACCCGAGCAGGGCCGTGCTGCTCATGCCCGGACGAATGGCGCTTTCCAGCAGATAGAGGACGCCCTTGGACTGGAGGTTGTACAGGCACGATTCCTCGAATGCCGCTCGAACCTCGGCGTCGCCGGGCATGTACGTCGTCGCCTCGTCATTGGCTTCGAGAGCCTTCCTCAGCGCCTCCGCGTCCTTCACCTCGTTCAAGATCAGCGAGGTGAACAGCCTGTTGTAGTTCTTCGTGGTCGCCTGAACCAGCATTCGGCGGACGATGTAGCTCTCAAGCAGGGCGTAGATCTTAGATTCCTCGCCCGAAGACTCCGCGTTCTTGCGAACGTAGAGCACGTACGGGATGAGCGTCGAGTTCTTGAGGCCGAATATGAGCACGTTCAGGCGCTCGATGCCGGGGGCGGAGGGGATGTCCGCGTCGCAGCAGCTTGGGTCAAACGTGGACTCGAACACCTTGGCATACGCCTTCATGCTGCTGAGGATCTCGTCCTTGTCTCCGTTGCAGTACCTGCCGATGAAGTCCTTGTAGGACTGGAAGAGGTTCGAAGTACGCGAATAGAAGAGCTTGTCCTCGGTCGTGACGCCACGCCTCTTGTCCTGAACCAGGATCTGGAGGAACGCGTCGAAGAAGAGGTCGACGAGCGTGCGCTTGATGCGCCCGGTAACGATCTCCTGCTCCCAATACTCCCTCTTCTCAGCCGTGGGCTCGAAGACGTCTTCCCAGCACTCCTTGAACGCCTGCTCGTTCTCGCGGTTGAAGAAGTAGTTCTTAAGGAGCTCCGCCGTCGTCAGGCGCACCCCGAGCGAGTTGATGGTGTCGAATATCTGCTGCTCGTCCTCGCCCTCGGTAAGATCGATGCAGACGAACTGGACGTTCGACTTGATCGTGTTCCTGTCGACCTTCTCCGGGTCGATATTCTTGAGGAAGTAGTTGTAGGCAAGGACGATGGCCGAGGAGCCCTCGAGGGGTTCGCAGCCCGTGGCGCTGACGACCTTTTCGAAATCCTGCCGGTCGTACTTGCCGTGCCGCAAGGCGACATCGCCGGTCTCCAGGACGAAATCTCGCTCAAACAAATTGTTGGTGCCGTTTTTTGCACAGAGTGCCTTGAAGAAGATGACCATGGTCGTGAGTCGCTGCTGGCCGTCGATGACGGTGCGAACCTCGGAGACCTCGGACCAGGTGTTGCCGGAGGAGGCCTGCTTCAGGATGATGGAGCCCAGGAAATAGGGCCGCTTCGAGGCCGTGACGAACTCCATGTCGCCGAGGAAACGCTCCCATTGCTCTTCTCCCCAGACGTACGCCCTTTGGTAAAAAGGTATTTCGAGCAGGCGCGATCCGTTGAACACGCCGCTTATCGTTGCTTTTCCTGCATCCATCCTTAAAGCCCTATCTATCCTTTGCGGTTATTGCTGGCGGGGTCAATTTTATCAATACGCTGCTTGACCCTTTAATGTTCCCGGTCCTTGCCGTCTTCTCCCCAGAAGGTGCTCGAAGATGATGCGCAGGTCCTCGTCATCAAGGCAGCCGCCCTCGAGGCAGCCACGGTCGATGGTATCGATCATCGTCTGCCCCTTCTTCTTCGAGCGGTCGTAGATCACTGTGTCGAGGGATAGCTCCCTGCCGTCGCGCGTGAACATCTCGTGCATGAATTCGGCACTGTTCGCTTGACTCCAATCGCGTACCGCGTGCTCGAGCGGGCCGCTTCCCCTCGATATGGCGACATCCCAATGCTCGCAGTTAAGCAGAAGAAGTCGGTTCATGAACTCGACGCCCGAAAAACCGAGTCTCGCAAACGGCGGAAATAGAGGGTCATCTGAAAAGACCGCAGCATACTCACTGCTCAACGGCATATACGCGAGATGAAAATCGTACGAGTCGTCCTCGGGCCCGATGATGAACATAGGCATCGACGTCGTAACGAACCCTGAGCCGACGGGTGCACTAAGGATGGAGAAGCTCTTCTCAAAAAAAGCCTTTCGAATACGGTTAACTGGCACAATATCATCGTTGGAGAAGAGCATGGTTGCGGCGGCGGCAAGCTCGACCACCGCTTGGGAATCCCCGCGCCAATCCGACCAATCGAGCAAGCCGAGCTCATAGGGTGTCAGATGAACGTTTCTGAGCAGCTCTTCGGCAGTCTCGCGTGACCATTTCTTGTCGACGCGCATACTGATAGGGTGCCGGACGATGATATTTGCTGCCAGCTCGCAAACGGCGGCTTTCCCATCAGAATACCCTTCGTCTTCGCACTGGTCTTCTTTCTGGCGTTCCAAAAAGCGATCGTAAAGCGGCGCGATGCGGCTCTCGAGCTCAGATAGCTTAACCTCGATGAGGTTCTGCGCATAGAATCTGTCTGTCGCATCGCCTGTCGCATCGGCATGCTCGACCTCATAAAGATCGCGCATGCTGCAAAGGTTCTCGCAATTCGTGCGGAAGAAGGAGCCCTTCTGTCTGCTGTAGGCATGAAGCTGCCCGGAGGAATCCGCGAAATGGCGCAGGTAGAACCGCGGCACCCAGTGCTGCTTTCGCGTCATCTTTCCGGGCAGCTTCGACATCCTAAGCCTTCACCGCCTCGTATTGGTAGGTCGTGCGCACGTTGTAATGGAAGTCGTTTCCGAGGTCCAGCGCCTCGAAGTGCTTCTTGGCGCAGCCGATCTTGATCTTCTCCGCGTCGCGCAGGGCGGGCTCGCCGTTCTTGCCGCCCTTGGTCTCGGTCACGAAGTACACGCGGCGCTCGCCGTCGGCCTCCTCGACGTACGCCCAGTCGGGGTTGTAACTGCCGAGCGGCGTGTCGATCTTGAACGCCGAGGGCAATTTCGCGAACACGAGAACCTCCTCCTGCTTGTCTAGAGCCTCGGCAAAGGAGCGCTCGACCCCCGCCGAGTCGTAGACCACGTAGTTGTACAGGCTCTTGCTCGTCATGTCCGGCTTCCACGCGTTCTGCCCAAGGTAGGCCGTGTAGTCGTCAAGCTCGAGGTCGCGCATGGTGTACCACTCGTCCTCGGGAAGGCGCACGTACTTGATGCCCTGGGCGATGAGGTCGTTCTTCACGCGGTTGATCTTGTCGCCGACCTGCGCGAGGAAGGTCGCGGGGTCGATCTCGAACTCGTCGAGGCGGCTGCAGCCCTCGAGGATCGCCTTGATGGTGCCGCGGGTGAGCCCGACGGCGTCCTGCAGCTCTGCGATCGGGTCGGGAAGGTCGTATTTCACCTTTCCCGAAACGGACACCACGGAGGTGCCCGTGCCCTCGGCGCTCACGCCCGCGTCGTCGATGCCCAGCGAGGCACGCTCGCTCGTCACCTGGGGCGGGCGCACGGCGAGCATGCCGTCGACAGCTTCGATGGCATGCTCGATGAGCTTGCCGGAGTCGACCTCGACCTGGAAGCGCGTGCGCTGGCGGATGCGGTCCCACAGGGCCTGGAACGCAGGGTCGAGCGTGACGTCCTTCTGCAGCTCGACCGAGACCTCCTTGGCCTTGTCACGGATCTGGACCCTCTGGGACTTGTGGATGATGATCGCCTCGACCTGCTCCTTGGCAGGCTCGAGCTCGGCGGGGAGCTCGACCTTGCCCTCCTCGGCGGCCGCCTTCAGCTCGGGCGTCACCGCGCCCTTGCCGTCGACCATGCCGGTCGCGACGAGGTGGTCGTAGACCTGCTTGGACTTCTCGTAGCCCAGGCGCTCCTCGACGCCATCATCGCCCTTGACCGTGACCTTCGTGAAGCTCTCCGGAGTGATGACGCCGAACTTGAAGTCCTCAGCCTCAAGCTCCTTCTGCAGGCCGTTGGCGAAGTCGTCGTAGCTCTCGTTCGCGATGACGGTGAGCACGTTCGCCTCTGGGTCGTACAGGCGCTCGCCATCCTGGTTCACGCACAGGCGCAGACCGCGGCCGATCTTCTGGCGCTTGGTCAGGTTGTCCTTTGTCTCGACGAGCGTGCAGATCTGGAACACGTTGGGGTTGTCCCAGCCCTCCTTGAGCGCGGAGTGGCTGAAGACGAAAGAGACGTCCTTGTCCGCGTCCTTGCCGTCCGGGAAGGAGATGAGCGTCTCCTTCTTCTGCATGATGAGCTCGAAGGCCCCGGCGTCGTCGGCGGTGCCGGCGGCTCCCTTGGAGTCCTTGAACTTGCCCTTCTTGTCCTTGGCGAAGTATCCCTGGTGCACGGCGTGGGGGTCGCGCACCAGCGGGGCGCCGACGGCTTCGTAGCACTCGAGCCACGTGCCCTTGCCGATCCCCGCCGCCTTTGCGATGCGACGAGGCGCCTTCGAGTTCAGGGCACCTGCGTACTCCTCCTCAAACATCAGGGCGTACAGGCCGTCGTGGACTTCGGGCTCGTAGACGCGGTATCGGTCGACGCGGTCGATGAAGAAGAGCGAGAGCACCTTCACGCCGCGCGGCCACAGCTCGAACTGGCGGGCCAGGTGGTCCTCGATGGTGCGGCGGATCTGCGCGCGCTTGACGACCTCCTCGTTGACGTCGCCCAGCGCCTCGCCGAGCTCGAGCACCTCGCCGTTCTGGAACTCTATGAACTCGTCGCCCACTGCGGCGCCGATGTTGTTGACCACCCAGCCGCTCTCGTAGTCGCTGTTCTCGCCGCTCTTCTGGTAGAGGTCGTTGCCGGTCTTCACCGTGACGGCCTTGCGCTTCTGCGTGCCGTCGGCCTGGCGCACGTCGATGGACACCTTGGCGGAGAACGGGTCGGACTTGACGGACTCGAGCCTCACGTACGCGCCGTTGAGGTTCGCCTCGGCCTTGATCGAGTCCACGCAGATGCCCTTCACCAGGTGGCGCTCGAAGGCGTCGACCGGCGTGAGGCGGTAGATCATGTTGTAGGCCTGCTTGTGCGTGGCCGAGTAGCGCAGCACGAACAGCGGGTTCAGGCTCTTGATGGCGGCCTTGGCCTGCTTGGTGTTGTCGACGCTCTGGGGCTCGTCGATGATGACGACGGGCTTGCAGGCGCTCACGAGCTCGCGAGGGCTGAAGCCGCCGGTGAGCTTCTCGCTGGGACGGTGGAAGAGGTTGCCCTCCTTCGCGGTGCCATCCTTCTCGAGGCCCTTGTTGAACGCGTCGATGTTGATGACCATGACCTGGATGGAGCTCGACGTGGCGAAGTTACCCACCGGCCCCATGTCCTTCGAGTCGTACACGAAGTAGTCGAGCGGCGTGCGGTCGTAGAGCGTCTCGAAGTGCCTGCGGGTGGTCTGGAGGCTCTTGAGGACGCCCTCGCGGATGGCCACGCTCGGCACGACGATAACGAACTTGGTGATGCCGTAGCGGCGGTTTAGCTCGTAGATGGAGCGGATGTAGACGTAGGTCTTGCCGGTGCCGGTCTCCATCTCGACGGTGAAGTCTCGCAGGCGCCCATCGGTGAGGACGTCGGTTGCCGGGAGGCAGCCCTCCTCCTGCACGGCGTGCAGGTTGTCGAGGAGCTGGCCCGGCGCCACGCGAAGCTCGTTGCCGTGGCCGACCATGAGCTCGCCGATTGCCGTCTGGCCTTTGCGGCCGGAATCGGCGGAGAATACGCTGCCAATAAATTGTTGTCCGCGGAACAGGTCGCAGGTTGCTTCGATGGCCTCCAGCTGGTGCTGCTGGTCGGATGAGAACTTGAACTCGAGCGCCGCCATGCTAGACCGTCCTCAATTCGATCTCACAGCCCATGCGCTCGCCGGCGTGCTTGAAGATCTGCACGGCGTTGAGCTTGAGGGTGTCGTCGAGGACGGAATCGAGGATGAGAACGCGCCTGGGCTCCATGTCGGCGATGGCCTCGAGCGCCTCAATGGTGAGGCCTCGGGACATGCAGCAGACGAGCTCGTCGCAAGCGACGGACCAGATGGGATAGCCCGCGGCTTCAGACTTCTCGACGGGCAGCGTGAGCTCGAGGCCCCATTTGAGCATCATCTCGAAGACGATATCCATATCGGAGCGATCGGGCTTGACCACGTCGAAGAGGAGCTGACCGGGCTCGGGCTTCTCAATGCCGGACTCATCGAGCTCGAACACACGGAAGCCGATGTCGGGAAGCTGCTTGGGTCCCTCGCCAAGCTTGAGTTGACGGTTGGATTCCTCGAGCTCGGTTTTGATTTTGTCGCCTGCGCGGCGAATGCGTCCTTCGCCTATGTCGCAGAGAGTCTCATACCCGTCCTTGTAGGCGTCGCGTTTCGGGTCACAAGGCTCTGGAAGCTGGACAAGGATAAACTGATAGCGATCATCTTTTCCGAGCTCCTGCAGGAACATGGCATGGGCGGTCGATGCTGAGCCTGAGAAAAAATCAAGCACAATATCACCCGTGCTTAGATGCTCATGTACGGTAAGGAAGCAAGCAACCGAAAACAAGAGATAGACCGCCAGC
>CAJMPK010000014.1 GCA_905215205.1 uncultured bacterium
TGGTCCACCCAGGTTCGGACCGGGTTTCACGTGCCCGGCCCTACTCAGGGACCGCCACCGGGGAGTCGCTGCGGGTGGGCGTACGGGGCCCTAACCCTCTGCGGCCGGCCTTCCCATGCCGTTCCGCCGCCCGCGCGACTTCCCCGCCGGGAGCTGAGGCTCCCGGGCGGGCGGCCCTACAACCCCGGCGGCGCGAAGCCCTCAGGCCGCGTGCGCTCGCCGGTTTGGCCGTCGCCCCCTTTCGCTCGCCGCTACTCGGGGGATCTCGTGATTGATTTCTCCTCCTCGGGGTACTTAGATGTTTCAGTTCCCCCGGTTCCCTCCCGGAAGCCTATGTGTTCAGCTGCCGGGTGGCCGCGCTTCCGCGGCCGGGTTCTCCCATTCGGGCACCCCCGGATCGAAGGCCGTGTGCGCCTCCCCGGGGACTATCGCGGCTTGCCGCGCCCTTCGTCGGCTCCCTGCGCCAAGGCATCCGCCGTGCGCCCGTGACATCTTCCCGCCGCTCGGCGGGGCCACGGTTCACTCATGTATGAATAGCCAAGATGTTAATGTCGGTAACCTCGTATCTCTGAATATACAAGTTCGCAGGTAATGAATACCTACGCGATCGTCGTCGCTACATGATGCTTCCCACGTTCAAATCAATGTGGTTCGCAGCGCACCGAACATCGTTCGGTGCTAGGAGATCGCGCCGGAGCACGCCGTCAGGCATGTCTCCGCGCGCTATGCGGCTCTCAAGGTACGCGGGCGCGTGCCCCGGGGGCCGGACGCCGCGGGCTGCCGGCGGAGGGTCCAGGCGGGATCGCCGGGCGGGAGCTCCCGCCCGCAGGGCATCCTCGGGGAACAAGTTCTAAATAGGTGTTCTTTCTAAGAGGCTTATCTCCCTAGAAAGGAGGTGATCCAGCCGCACGTTCCCGTACGGCTACCTTGTTACGACTTCACCCCCCTCGCCCTCCACACCTTCGACGCCTCCCTCACGAGGTTGGGCCGGCGGCTTCGGGTGCAGACGACTCGGGTGGTGTGACGGGCGGTGTGTACAAGGCCCGGGAACGCATTCACCGCGGCATGCTGATCCGCGATTACTAGCAACTCCGACTTCATGGGGGCGGGTTGCAGCCCCCAATCCGAACTGGGGCCGGCTTTCCGGGATCCGCTCCCCCTCGCGGGGTGGCATCCCTCTGTACCGGCCATTGTAGCACGTGTGCAGCCCAGGGCATAAGGGGCATGATGACTTGACGTCGTCCCCGCCCTCCTCCGCCTTGACGGCGGCGGTCCCGCGTGGGTTCCCGGCATCACCCGATGGCAACACGCGGCGGGGGTTGCGCTCGTTGCGGGACTTAACCCAACATCTCACGACACGAGCTGACGACAGCCATGCACCACCTGTATGGGCTCCTCTCGGCCACGGGGTCTCCCCCGCTTCACCCATATGTCAAGCCCTGGTAAGGTTCTTCGCGTTGCTTCGAATTAAGCCACATGCTCCGCTGCTTGTGCGGGCCCCCGTCAATTCCTTTGAGTTTTAGCCTTGCGGCCGTACTCCCCAGGCGGGACGCTTAATGCGTTGGCTGCGGCACGGGGGGATCGTCCCCCCACACCTAGCGTCCATCGTTTACGGCTGGGACTACCAGGGTATCTAATCCTGTTCGCTCCCCCAGCTTTCGCGCCTCAGCGTCGGTCTCGGCCCAGAGGGCCGCCTTCGCCACCGGTGTTCCACCCGATATCTGCGCATTCCACCGCTACACCGGGTGTTCCACCCTCCCCTACCGGACCCAAGCCGCGGAGGTTCCGGGGGCTTCGGGGGGTTGAGCCCCCCGCTTCGACCCCCGGCCTGCCGGGCCGCCTACGCGCGCTTTACGCCCAATGAATCCGGATAACGCTCGCCCCCTACGTATTACCGCGGCTGCTGGCACGTAGTTAGCCGGGGCTTCTTCTGCAGGTACAGTCTTGACTCTTCCCTGCTGAAAGCGGTTTACGACCCGAAGGCCTCCGTCCCGCACGCGGCGTCGCTGCGTCAGGGTTCCCCCCATTGCGCAAGATTCCCCACTGCTGCCTCCCGTAGGAGTCTGGGCCGTGTCTCAGTCCCAATCTGGCCGGTCGGTCTCTCAACCCGGCTACCCGTTGTCGGCACGGTGGGCCGTCACCCCGCCGTCTACCTGATGGGCCGCGGAGCCATCCCCTCCCGTCGGGGCTTTAGCCGGGGTGCCATGCGGCACCCCGGGGTATCCGGTATTACCCGTCCTTTCGGGCGGCTATCCCGGGGGAGGGGGCAGGTTCTCCACGTGTTACTCAGCCGTTCGCCACTCGCTTCTGCCCGAAGGCAGGTGCCGTTCGACTTGCATGTGTTAGGCGCGCCGCCAGCGTTCATCCTGAGCCAGGATCGAACTCTCCGTCCAAAATATATGGGCTTCGAGCCCGTCCGGTCCTCTCAGTCACTCGCTGATCGGTTCCGTTCGATTCATATGGTTTTAGTATAGGAAAAGGAATTTCTCGGGGCCGCCTCTCGGCGGCCTTGCGAAAAACAAATCCAAGTTAGACCATTTCAAATGGTTCGATGTCTGCCCGGATGCGACACTGAAGTAAGTGTCCATCCTCGCAGTATCCGGTTCTCAAGGTGCACGCCCTCGCGGCTGATCCGGTCCCACCGGGCCGCGCGGCAAGGAGATATATTGCCAGACCGCGAAGCAATGTGGGACGTCAATTCCACTCTTCACAAGTCCTACACAATCCATGGCTTTCTATATAGGTAGTAGAAAGTCGAGTGCAGCAAGATCGCACGTATCAGATGATGACCCTTCGGTTAAGAGATATATAGAGATCGGTCACCTGTAAGTGTTTATCTACCCGCGCTTTTTGCTATGTAAACCAGCGCTTTCGATAAAAAAGAGGGAGTGCCGCGCACAGTGCGACACTCCCCTAGCGATTCAAGAGAATCAATTAGGCCTCGAGAGCCTTCTTGGCAATGGCAGCCAGCTCGTTGAAGGACTCGATGTCCTCGTAAGCCATCTGAGCCAGAACCTTGCGGTCGAGCTCGATGCCGGCAACCTTCAGGCCGTGCATGAACTGAGAGTAAGAGATGTCGTTCAGGCGAGCGGCAGCGTTGATGCGGGTGATCCAGAGAGAACGGATCTCGCGCTTCTTGTTGCGGCGATCACGATACTGATACTGCAGGGAGTGCTGGACCTGCTCTTTAGCATGCTTGTAAGTACGCGAAGCGGCACCGTAGTAACCCTTCGCACGGTGCATAACGGTACGGCGCTTCTTCTTGGCGGCAACAGCGCGCTTAATACGTGCCATGTTCTATCAACTCCTAGACGGTAAAACGAAAAACGGGAACGCGAACTTAGGCGAGACGCGACTTGATGACCTTGCGGTCGGCAGCGGCGATCTCGGTCTCCTGACGGAAGCCACGCTTACGCTTGGTGGACTTCTTGCTCAGGATGTGGCTCTTGAAAGCCTTGGCGCGCATAAGCTTGCCGGTGCCAGTCTTGCGGAAACGCTTCTTGGTGCCGCTGTGGGACTTCATCTTAGGCATGAAATACTCCTTAATCGGTTACAGAACACTAGTTACTTGGTATCGCTTGCCGCTTTATCCTCATCAAAGGCGCCCTTAATCGGGGCGAGCAGCATAAGCATGTTACGGCCTTCCATCTTAGGCTTGGACTCGACCGTAGCGTAAGGCTTGAGATCCTCGGCGAGACGCTCGAGAACGTTAAGACCCTGTTCCGGGTGAGCCATCTCACGGCCGCGGAACATGATGGTGATCTTAACGCGTGCGCCCTTCTTGAGGAAACGCAGAACGTGGCCCTTCTTGGTCTCGTAATCGCCAACGTCGATCTTGGGTCGGAACTTCATTTCCTTGACCTCGACCTTAGACTGGTTCTTACGAGCGGCCTTGGCCTTCATGGCCTGCTGGTACTTGAACTTACCGTAGTCCATGACCTTGCAGACCGGCGGCTCCGCGTTGGGAGCGATCTCGACCAGGTCGAGACCCTGATCGTCAGCGACGCGCTGGGCATCGCGGATGGCGAACAGGCCGAGCTGAGAGCCATCGACGCCAATCAAACGGCACGAAGATGCAGTGATCTCGTCGTTGATGCGGGTGTCATCAGACTTAGCTATTTTCCCTACCTCCATTCATAAAAAAATAACCCGGCGCTTTCAGCAACCAGGCCGTACGCATAGACATCCTCAATATGAGGAAGAGAATCTAAGTTGTATGACCAGTCAGCTGCTCATTGGCGCCAAAAGGTGGGAACCCTCGGGTTCCTCTTTAGGGCATTGCGGGAACAACGCCTTGCGAATAATAACACGTACCGCGCGCTATCACATTACGTACACGAAAAAGGGGCCTTGACCCCCCTTGAAGCGCAGGTGCATGTATGGTGCCCGAGGCGAGACTCGAAGGGACTTCGCTTCGCGAAGCCCCGGGCTTCGGGCGCATGGCGCCCTCGCTACGCTCCGCTACAAACAGGCCACAGGCCTGTTTGCTTAACGCTCCGCGCGCTCACGCGAGTTCGGTACGAAAAAGGGGGCCTTGACCCCCTTGAACGCTCTTTTGCATGTATGGTGCCCGAGGCGAGACTCGAACTCGCACGTTGTTGCCAACGGTGGATTTTGAGTCCACTGCGTCTGCCAATTCCGCCACTCGGGCACGTAATGCGTGAGTTAGTTTATCACAGCTTTCTGTTGATTAGTCCGAAAATGGAACTTCGAGCATTTCGATAAGCTCAACCTTGCGCAACATCTCCCGCTTACGACATCCACGTCCGTCAACCGAGGCCTCGCCCATCTGGTTGTCATAGGGGTCCTCGCGCATACCATCGAAAGCAGGCACAAACTCAGCCTGGAATCGATCGTTGGCCACCATACGCCACGGATCGAGATTGCCAAAGTAGTGACGACGGCGCCACTCCTCCCCCATCCTGCGTGCCGAGGAGCCAAACGAAACGTCGGCGTTAAGCCAACCGGTCTGGGGTGTGTAGAACTCGGCCCAATCGTGCGGTCCCACCGAATCGGGCGCAACATATAGGCCGCTCTGCCAACGAGCAGGCACCCCCGCGATGCGACACATGGTGATAAACGTGAGCGCCATAACGCCGCAATCGCCGCGGAGCGAATGCGCACAGTCGTCGGCAATAGATCCCAAAAGCAGGTACGGTGGCTGATAGCGATAGTCGATATGTTGCGTCAGGTAATCATAGATAGCACGAGCGCGATCGAGCGGATCCTCGAGCCCGTCTATAACACGCTCCGTCAACTGTCGCAAGTACGGCGTAAACGCAACGTGCGGACGATCCTCGGAAGTGTCCTCGGGCAGTGGCGTGTCCATGCACGTATGCGATGGGAGCGCGCCACCATAGATATCGCAATAGGCGGCATCGATGTGATAGCGATAGGTCACCGAGAATGAATGTTCAGTCGAAGATGTCCAAGAGGCAGTACGAGCTGAAACATTTTCAGAGGCAACGGTACCCCCCAACGTCATATCAAGAACCTCGATATGAGACTGTTGACGACAGGCGGCGGCAACGGGTAGCCACGCGCGAACAGCCTCTCCCTTCAGAGCCCCGGGGACAGACACGGATGCCTTAAGCGTGATGGCACGAGTCAACCCGTTTTGCGACTCCATCTCCCTGAGCATCTGGTTACGCAGCGCGATGCCGTCCGTAGAATCGGGACGCAGGCCCGGAACCTCCTTAGGGTACACGCGAAGCGAATCGAGGAAGTTGTCGAGAACGAACAGCTCGCCATCGATAAAGCGCCAGTCAATACGCTTACGATTAATCAGGTCATCAAACTGCTCTTCGGTAAACTCTGGCCACTCCTCGCGAATCATCGCAATAGCCTGATCGCGCGACACCGAAAAATGAAGCGGCGTCTCGAGCATGCGATACCGCTCGGCACGGACACAAGCCGCCAGCGAAGGCTCAGGGTTCTGCTCCAAAAGGCGATCGCAAGCAGCAACAGCCTGCGTCAAATACCCGGCATCCTTAAGACGAAGAATCTCAGGCGGCAGTCCAATATCGAGATGACGAAAATCATCACAGCAAACATCAACAGAGCAACCAACAGGACCCTCGTCAATAACCTTCCCATCCGAAGGCAGCAAATTAATAACAGCCATACCAAACTCCAAGTCATTAGAACTCTCGAAGCCCATTGTAACGAGATAAAAAAGAAAGCCCCAATAGAGGAGCCCTCAACACCGATAAACGGTACCTATAAAACTGAATTCAGCCCAGTAACCCTGCGGCGGTAAACGAAGGAAGCCCCGTCCCCCGGAACTGTTTCCTTGGCGCGACTTCTGGCCAAGCCAGGTGAGCGCAAAGGAAACAGTGTAGGGGGACGGGGCTTCCGACGGGAAGTTTAGCGACGCTTACGCCTTGTTGACGGAGCCAAACTCCTCCATGAGCTCCTTGGTGCGAGCAACGATGTTGTCGCGACCAGGCTTGAGGAGCTTGCGGGGGTCAAAGCCCTTGCCCTGCTGATCCTTGCCAGCCTCGATGTACTCGCGGACGCCCTTGGCGAAGACGAGCTGCAGGTCGGTGTTGACATTGATCTTGGAGATGCCCAGGGAGATGGCCTTCTTGATCTGATCCTCGGGGATGCCGGTGCCACCGTGCAGAACGAGGGGCAGGTCGCCGGTCTGAGCCTTGATCTCGCCCAGACGCTCGAAGGAAAGGCCAGCCCAGTCAGCGGGATACACGCCGTGGATGTTGCCGATGCCGCAAGCGAGGAAGTCGACGCCCAGGTCAGCAATCTGCTTGCACTCAGCGGGGTCAGCGAGCTCGCCGTTGGAGGTCACGCCGTCCTCGGTGCCGCCGATGCCGCCGACCTCGGCCTCGATGGACATGCCCTTGGAGTGGGCAAGCTCAACGAGCTCCTTGGTGCGGTCGAGGTTAAGCTGGAAGGTCTCCTCGTGAGAGCCGTCATACATGATGGACGTGAAGCCGGCCTCGATGCACTTGAAGCAGTCCTCGTAAGAACCGTGATCGAGGTGAAGGGCGACGGGAACGGTAACGCCCGTGGCCTCGACGGCAGCCTTGACCATGTCGGCGCAGACCTTGAAACCGCCCATCCACTTAGCGGCACCAGCGGTGCACTGAAGGATCAGCGGAGACTTGGCCTCCTCGGCGGCCTGGAGAATAGCCAGGGTCCACTCGAGGTTGTTGGTGTTGAAGGCACCGAGACCGTACTTGCCGGCCTCGGCCTTCTTGAGCATGTCTGCTGCGTTGACGAGCATAAAAGAAACCTCCTGTAAGGTTGCTCCGATAACGCCTGAGATTTTACCACGGCGTATCCGAGCATAAACGTTCGTTTGTTCACGAATATCGTCCAAACAGACTTTTTTTGACCGTTTGCCCTACGGAATCGACCCGTTGGGGAAAATATCTTGGCGTTTGGACGCTTCTCGTGCTTCGGGAGCTGACTATAAAGCTACACCTGCATGAAAGGGTTCTGCATGAGCTCGCGTGCCATGGTGGTCGAATCGCCATGGCCGGTTAGGCAAACGGTATCGGGCGGGAGAAGCCGGGCGAGCTTGGAGAGCGAGCGCAGAATCGCCGCCTCGTCTCCTCCAGAAAGATCGGTGCGGCCGTGGCTGCCCGGGAATAGTGTGTCGCCCACAAAGGCAATGTTCCCCTGCTCGGTGGCAGCAAACAAGACGATCCCGCCCGGCGTATGCCCTGGCGTCTCGATCACCTGCAGGCAGATATCGCCCACCTCGATAGCATCGCCTTCGGCGAGCAGGCGCGTCGGCTCCCCGGGGTCAGGCGTCTCAATGCCCCACATAGCTCGCTGTTCCTCGATGTTCGCATGCGGCACCGCCACATCCTTGGCACACAGCTCATACTGGCAGCCCTCGCCAACGGTGGTTCGCACGCCGGCAACACCACCAACATGATCGGCATGGCCATGAGTGCATACGGCGCCAAGCACACGTACGTCGGGGTGCTCGGCTCGAATATGCTCCACCAGGCGCTCGCCTTCCCACGCAGGGTCGATAATCACGCACTCATTGTCCGAGATAACAGCATAGCTATTGGTCTGAATGGGACCGTTTACGAGCGTCTCAATCTCGACCGATCCCTTGGGAGTTACATCCAAGGACACAGCACTCATGTCCCTCTCCTCTCTATAGGACTCGAGGCATCAAACGATGCCTCGAGTGTAGCGAATATCGATAATGTGACACGTTCGTCGCGACTAAACGCGGCGCTTAAGCTGGGCTCCACCCTCGCCGGGCATCAGGCGGCGCGCGTCGTAGACCGAGTCGACGCTGCTGATAGAGGCCAGCAGCGGATCCAGACCACTCGCGTCCGAGATCTCGACCATAAAGCGCAGGGTTGCAATACCCTCGCGGTTGGTCGACGTGGCGGCAGAAAGGATATTACCGCCCGCATCGCCAATGGCAATAGTGACATCCTTGAGCAGGCCCATGCGGTCCAGGCACTCGACCACGATCTCGACCTGGAAGAGGGTGTCGGCAGCGCCGTCCCACTCCACTTCGATCATGCGCTCGGGATGCTCCATAAGACCCTTGACGTTGGGGCAGTTGGCGCGATGCACCGAAACGCCACGACCGCGCGTGATGAAGCCGACGATATCGTCGCCCGTCACCGGATTGCAGCAATGTGCCAGACGGACCAGCAGGCCGCTGTTGCTCTCGCCCTTGACGATAATACCGTTGCTCGCGCTCTTGCCGCGCTTTTGCGGCTTGCGGTTGGAGCCTCGGGCCGGCTGTTTCACGACCTCGGCGATAGCCTCGGCCTTGGTGACCTGTTCCTCGGGCTTGGGGTCCAAGATTTGCTCGACCTTGTTACCCACAGCGCGCGGGGCAACCTTGCCGGCGCCCACGGCGGCAAACAGGTCCTCGAGCTGCTTGAAGTTCAGCTGCTCCGCTACGGCGTTGAGCGCACGCGTGGATCGTGGCGTAGAGATGCCATACCCGCGCTTGCGCAGGTCCTTGGCCAGTATATCGCGGCCGGCGGCAGCGTCGTCGTCCTTGGTCGCGGCGGCAAAATAGCGGCGGATCTTTGACTTGGCGGAAGGTGTCTTAACGATCTTGAGCCAATCACGAGACGGCTTGGAACTCTTGTTGGTCAGGATTTCAACGCGGTCGCCCGTCTTGATCTCGTGCGTGAGCGGGGCCACCGCACCGTTGATCTTAGCGCCGACGCAGTGGTTGCCCACCTCGGTGTGAACGGCGTAGGCAAAGTCGAGCGGTGTAGAGCCGGCACGAAGCGCCATGACCTCACCCTTGGGCGTAAAGACGAAGATCTCTTGATCGAAGAGGTCGACCTTCAGCGAATGCAGGTATTCCTTGGCGTCGGTGATCTCATCAGACGCAGCCCAATCGAGCGAATGTTTGAGCCAGTTAATCTGGTCGTCCAGCCGCTGGGCATCATTGGTCTTAGACGCAGACGATCCGCCCGACTTCTTATATAGCCAGTGGGCGGCAATGCCGTACTCGGCCTGCTCATGCATCTCATAGGTTCGAATCTGAATCTCGAGCGGGCGGGCCGTGGGACCGATAACCGTCGTATGGAGCGACTGGTAGTTATTGACCTTGGGCATGGCGATATAGTCTTTAAAGCGACCGGGCATGGGGTGCCACAGCGTATGCACCGCGCCGAGCGTGGAGTAGCAATCGCGCACCGAATGCGTGATGACGCGCAGCGCCACCAGGTCGTAAATCTCGGAGAACTCCTTGCCCTTACGCTTCATCTTTTGGTAGATGGACCAATAGTGCTTGGAGCGGCCATTAATCTGGAAGCCCTCCAGGCCAATGCGGTTGAGCTCGTCGGTGAGCGTCTTGATGGTCTCGGCCAGATAGCGCTCGCGAACCTCGCGCGACTCAGCCACCATGCGCGCGATGCGCTGGTAGGCATCGGGCTCCAAGTAGAAGAAGGACAGGTCCTCGAGCTCCCACTTGATTGAGCTCATGCCCAGGCGGTCGGCCAGAGGCGCGTATACGTCCATGGTCTCGCGCGCCTTAAACAGACGGCGGTCCTCGCGCAGGGCGGCAAGCGTGCGCATGTTATGCAGGCGGTCGGCGAGTTTGACGATGATGACGCGGATGTCCTTGGACATGGCGAGGAACATCTTACGCAGCGTGAGGGCCTGTTTCTCATCCATGCTGTCGACTTCGATGTTGGTGAGCTTGGTCACGCCATCGACGAGCTCGGCCACCGTATCGCCAAACAGGCCGGAAACATCGGCAAGTGAGGTCTCGGTATCCTCGACGGTATCGTGCAGCAGCGCGGCGCACACCACATCGCAGTCCATCTTGAGGTCGGCCAAAATGATGGCCACCTCGACGGGATGGTTGATGTACATCTCACCCGAGCGCCGCTTTTGGTTGCAGTGCTTCTCGGCAGCAAAGCAATAGGCCTGCTCCACCTTAGAGAAGTCGTCCTCATTCATATATTTGAGGCACAGGCGCTCCAGCTTGTCGTAGCTGTCCGCCATAATCTCGGGCGGCAGCTCATCGGCATGCTTATAGTGCTCCATCTCAGAAAAAGGCTGGAGGGTGGAATCATGGGCGGTACGGGCTGCGGCATCCATCGAGGTCCCCTTCCCCTAGGCCCGCGGTACGATCGGGCGGTTAACTTTGGCTAGCATATCAGAAGCGCACGAATCGAGTGCCCAGCTCCGGAAAGCCGAGAACTCCATGCGCGAGCGCAAGCCCTCCAAATAGCGAATTGACCTGCTTAATTGCACGCGACCGGGGTTCTCGGCCATCGCGATGCGGCGGGTGTCGTCAAACCCCGAAACGCGACAGAAACCAAGCTCTTCGAAGATTCCCAGACCGCTTTCCACCGAGCGCTCGTCGACCGGCGTGCGCGCGTCGATGGCAAGACACATCTGCGCGATGTCGATATCGCTCGCGCTAAAGGAATCGTCCCCGGTCTTGCTACGGTTGGAGCGCCACATGGTCTGCAGCGCGCGATAGAGCGTTACGAGCTCGTCGCGCTCGGGCGCGTAACAATCGAGCAGACGCTCATTAATACGAGCGTCACGCGACGAATAGAGCAGGTGAATCACGGCGGGCTGGCCATCGCGACCGGCGCGGCCGCTCATCTGGTTAAACTCAATCGCACCAAACGGCATGTGGTAGAGCACGACATGGCGGATATCGGGCAGGTTGACGCCCTCACCAAAAGCCGAGGTTGAAACGATGCAGCTGAGACTTCCGTCTCTAAAGGCTTCCTCAACACGGCGGCGATCGGAGCGCGCAAGCCCGGCGTTATAGAACGCGATCTGGGTCGCACAGTCAGGCACGCGTTTGCGCAACGTCTTGGCAAGCGCCACGGACTGGTCGCGCGAGTTCACGTAAATGACGGTCTTCTCCCCCGTCGCCACGATCGACACCAGGCGATTTTCGCGGCTCGCAAGGTCACGGTCGTCCTCGAGCTGCAGGTTCTCGCGAACGGTCTCGTCGACCACCGTCCTGGTAATCGGTAGTACACGAGCAAGCTCCGCCACGACCGGAGCCGTCGCGGTAGCCGTTGCCGCCATGACAACGGGGTCGCCCAGGGCCTTGAGGATATCGGGCATGTCGAGATAGGCGCTGCGGTCGCCGCCCTTGGCAAGACCGGCATGATGCGCCTCATCGATAACGACAAAACCGATGCGCCCCGAACGCGCAAAGCGGTCGCGGTGAATGGACAGGAACTCGGGCGTCGTGAGCACGATGCCGGTGCGGCCCGAAGCTAGGCCGGCAAACACGTCATCGCGCGCCGCCTCCACGGTCTCGCCGGTCAGCACGCCTACGCCAATGCCGAGCGCGGCCATCGTCGACGAGAGGTGATAGGCCTGGTCGGCAACGAGCGCGCGCAGCGGATAGACAAAGATACTCGCACGCCCGCGAAGAACCGCCTCGCGCGCGGCATGCACATGGAAGATAAGAGACTTGCCACGGCCCGTTCCCATAACGGCCAGAACACTTTGGTGATCGGCCAGGGCATCGAGCGCCTCGACCTGCGCGCGGTGCGGCTGGTTCGATCCGATAAAGCTGTGAATGAGTGAGCGCGTGAGCTCGGTATAGGAAAGCTGGGCGAGCGTTTGGCGCTTGCGGGGCTCCAGACGAAGACCGGCGTCCGCAGGCTCCACGCCGCGGCGAAGTTCACATGCCGGGTCGTCAACGCTGGGCGCCGTGGTATCGCGGACCAAGACATCCTTGATCATGAGCTTTGGCTTTACGCGACCTTGCCAATGCTCGGCCACGGCCTCGAACACCAAATCGACGGCGCTATCGCAATTGATGAGCTTATCGATCTGCGGCACACGGAACATAATGGCCGGCACACTCGCGGCGCCATCGGTCGCCACGAAGCGCATGTGCTCGCCGGTTTTGCCCACCACAGCGCGATCGCACATTGTCACGCCCTCGGCCGCCAACAGCGGCACCTTGTTGCCCTGGCCAAACGGCTCAAGACGGGAAATCTGCTCGATGGTCTCAATATTCAGCTCGGAGAGGCCGACGGTGGCGGCAACCTCGTCGGTGTCCTCAAAATCCTCCGCGGGAAGCTCGGACAGCACGGCGGAAAGGCGACGACGAAACTCATCGAGCTTAGACGCCTCGATGGTCACGCCCACTGCACCGGCATGTCCGCCGCGGCGAATCAGCAGGTCGGAGCAGCGTTCTACGGCGTCGAACAGGTTGACCTTGCCCACCGAGCGACCCGAACCGCGAGCGATACCGTCTTCGATCGAGAACAGCAGCGCCGGCACGTGATAACGGTTGGTCAGGCGGCTCGCTACGATACCCTTGACGCCCTCGTGCCAGCCCTCGCCACCCACGACGATTGCGCGACCGCCATCATAGGTCTCCTCGACCTTTGCCATGGCATCGCGCGTGAGCTCCGCCTCGATCTCGCGACGCTGACGGTTGATCTCCTCGAGCTCGGCCGCCAGTGCACTTGCCTCGATAGGATCGCGGGCAAGCAGCAGGTCAAGCGCCAGCTTGGGATCGGCCATGCGGCCGGCGGCGTTTAAGCGGGGAATGAGCGAGAACGATAGACCATCCGCCGTAATGGTAGTCAGATCAGCCTTGGCGAGCGCTGCAAGCGCGATGTAGCCGGGACGAGCCGTCACGCGCATCTGCTGGATACCCTCGGCGACCAGAGCGCGATTCTCGGGCGTCAATGGCATCATGTCGGACACGGTGCCCAGCGCCGCAACCTCAATCAACGAACGCCAATACGACGGCTTGCCCAGGCGCTCACCCAAAACCTGCACCAGCTTGAGCGCCACACCGGCACCGGCAAGTTCACGCGAGGGGCCCTCATCCTCGAGTTTAGGGTCGGTCAGGGGCACGCCCTGCGGCACCTGATCGGACGGCTCGTGATGGTCCGTGACCACCAGATCGATTCCCAGGCTCTCCAGATAGGAGACCTCTTCCTTGGCCGCGATACCGTTATCGACGGTCACGATCAGATTGGGTTGGGCGAGCTCGTTGACGCGGTCGAGCGCCGCGCGCGAAAGGCCGTAGCCCTCGTCAAAGCGATGCGGGATGAATGGCGTGACATCGGCGCCAAACGTCCGCAGTGCCTCGGTCAACAGACAAGTCGACGTAATGCCGTCGACGTCAAAATCACCAAAGACGGCGATGCGTTCGCGGTTGCGAATGGCGCGCTCGACGCGGTCGGCAACGACCGACATGCCCGGGATAATAAGTGGGTCGGCCCAGTCGCGATCGAGCGAAGGCGTCAAAAATAGCTGTCCTTCTTCAATCGAGGCAATGCCGTGCGCAACCATAATGCGCGCCACCAGCCCGGGTATGCCCAGGCCAGCCGAAAGCTCCTTTTCGAGCTCGGGGTTTTGCTGAGCGACCGCCCAGCGATGCGTCGTCTTAAGCGATGACATAGGCGCCCACCCCCGATAGGGGCAGGTCGCCGCGATACCTCTCACGGTTCATAGCGATGAGTCCTCTGTGTATGCCCGCTTCGGCAGGCAGATCTGTTGAACGGTTTTATTATACCGTGCGGCACGGACGCAGAGCCTCGCAGCACGCCGTGGTTTCGGTAAACGATGCCGGTAATACCCTCGAAATAATCGAGCGTTTCTAACGCACGGATGCATGCGAGCGTCTAGCATATCCATTCAAAACGGATTTACGAGCAAAGGGGGTCACAAGAGCAGATGAAGCAATGGGTTGGACTGGGAAAGTTCCTCGCAGGACATATGCAGGTCATCGTTCCGATTTGCGTAACGCTCGGTGTGCTCTTTCCCCAGCAGATCGGCGTACTTAAGCCCATCGTTCCCGCTCTCTTCGCCTTTATGACGTTCCAAGGCGCGCTCAGTAACACCTTCCACCAGGTAGCTGAGGTGTTCCGCCGTCCGCTGCACTTGATTTTGGCGCTGCTCGTCTCGGCGATGCTTATTCCCATAGCAGCTTATGCCATGGGATCGCTGTTCTTTGGCTCCAACCCCAACCTTGTCTGCGGCATCGTGCTCGAGTACAGCGTACCCGTGGCAGTCACTGCCTTTATGTGGATTAGCATGTTCGGCGGCGACGGCCCGCTCGCGCTCACCATTATCCTGACGTCCTCGGTTATCTCGCCTGTGACGATTCCGCTCACGCTGAAACTCTTGCTGGGTGCCACCGTCTCAATCGATGTGCCGAGCATGATGCAGGACATGGCCTTTATGATCGCCATCCCCGCCGTGCTCGGCATCGTGATCAACGAGCTCACGCGCGGATGGGGACACGAGAAGCTCTCCCCCGCGCTCTCGCCCGCCTGCAAGTTCATGATGATGGGCGTTATCGCCTCCAACTCCACCGCCATGAGCGAGTACGTGCTGCACATGAACGCGGTGCGCCTGGAAGTCGCCCTCTTTATTTTGACCTTCGCCATCAGCGGCTTTGTCGTTGGCATTCTGGTCGCCCGCGCACTGCATCTGCCATATAGCGAGACGACCACCATGTGCTTTACCTGCGGCATGCGTAACATCTCTTCGGGCGCCGTCATCGCCACGCAGTACTTTCCGGGCGAAGTCGTGTTTCCCGTCATGTGCGGAACGCTGTTTCAGCAGGTACTCGCCTCGTTTATCGGGCACCTCTTTGAGCGTCTAACCGGCGAGGAGCGCGCCGCCCAGCGCAAGCGGGTCGAGGCCGGCCGCGACGCCATGGCCCGCTAGACTGTCCGCATTACGCGGGTGTTAGTCCTGCTATTCGAGCGTTTCCAGATGCGCACGCAGGCGCTCAGCATCGATATCGAGCGTTGTCTCGGCATTGACCTGGGCCAAACGATAGCCGACAAAGTAGGGCGAAACCACCCAACGCGGCAGCGCCTTGGCAATGGTCCGACCGCCCAGGTGATAGAAGAACAAGTTGTACGACTCTGCGCGACCACCGTGGTGCTCGTTCAGGATATAGCGCAGAGCCACCTGGATCGCATCGGCGAAGAGATCCGCCTCGGCTTGGTCTCTCGTGTCATCGCTGGCAGTGATTCCCTGTGGGGCTGAAACGTTGATCTCAAAGAACCCCATGATCGGTTCGGTTGAGATGTTGACCGAGATTCTCCCCTGTTGCCAGACATTGATGCCTTCGAAATTGGCGGGGGCTAGTGCCGCATAGCCGTCTTCCTGCTCCAAGCCCACAATCTGCATGTGCGGATGAACGAGGCTGCCGCCCGAGAGCGGGCCCTTGTTCTTGTACATGAGCACGCTTTGATACTGCTGTGAATCGATCATCTGCTGCCAGCAACCCAGGGCAAACCTCATCACATGGTGGAGTTCATCCGGCTCATAGGTCACCAGGTCGGCATCGTGATCGGCCGACTCGATCAGCACGGTTTGACGGGTGGCGCGCAGGGTCTTGAACTTATTCTCGAGCCAGATGCAGTCACCGTCGCGCCGGATGATATTGGCGAGTTCCTCGGTATCGCAAAAGGGGCACGCGGTGCCAGGGCGCCGGTTATCGTCGGGCTTACCGTTCGCCTGCTGAACGTCAAATACCAGCGCCACGGGCTATACCTCCATCGGCACGATCTTGGTGCCATGGAGCTCGGAGACGCCCAGTGCCGCCGCCACGGTATCGCGGTTGGCCGTGGAAATGCCGCCGCCGGGAAGGATGGTCAGGCGGTCGCCCGCATACTCGATAAGACGCGACAGGTGATCCAGGTTGTCCTCGATCGGCGTTCCGGCAGCGCCACCATGCGTCAGGATGCGCGTGATACCGCAGTCGGCGAGCGTGTCGACGGCATCGAGCTGAGCCTCGGGCGAGAGCTGGTCGAAGGCCATGTGGAAGGTGATGTCGATGGGCTCGCGCTTGCATTCCTCGTTCGCGCAGCCCGCAGCCACCACGAGGGCGCCGAGTGTAAGCTCATCGAGCGCCCATCCGCCGGCACAAGGCTTGCAGCAGCCAAAGACCAAGCCGTCGGCGCCGGCGCTCACGGCAAGGCCCAAGTCCATCTCCATCATGCGCAGCTCGTCCTGGTTGTAGTGAAAGTCGCCGCCACGCGGACGGATCATGCACATCACCCGTGCATCGTGCTCGTGGGCATAGTTGACCGTAGCACTGATAACGCCGGCCGAAGGCGTGGTACCGCCGACGGCAAGGTTGTCACACAGTTCAATGCGCCCCGCACCGGCCTCGATAGCCGCCGGCACTCGCTCAAAGTTCTCAGCACAAAACTCGTACAGCACAGATAGACCCCCAAGGATGACAAACGTTTTCGATGGGCATTGTCGCACGCCCCCATGAAGTTGCGGTGGAATAGGGACTGTTTTGGCCTCTGAGACTCCCATTTAGTCCCTATTCCACCGCAACATAGGGGGGGGGCAGAACCAAAGTAACGCCGCAGGCAGAGGACGGACAGCGAGCGGGCACCAGAGCGAACAAATTGGCATGAAAAGAGGACGGCATAGACCTTCTGGTCATGCCGTCCTCTTTGAATGACAAGTTGTCGCTCTGGTGCCCGCGCAGCGTCGACTGGTCCGCCGTTCGGTAGAACGGCGGAACCGCCTAACCGCCCAGATAGGCCTTGCGCACGTTATCGTCGTGCAGCAGCTCTTGGCCGCTGCCGGTCATGGTGATCTTGCCGGTCTCGAGTACATAGCCGCGTGTAGCGATGGAAAGTGCCATCTGCGCGTTCTGCTCGACCAGAAGCACCGTGGTACCGGCCTTGTGCAGGTCCTCGACAATCTGGAAGATCTGCTCGATCAGAATCGGAGCCAGACCCATGGAAGGCTCGTCGAGCATGAGCAGCTTGGGGTTGCTCATAAGGGCGCGGCCCATAACGAGCATCTGCTGCTCGCCGCCCGAAAGGGTGCCGGCGACCTGGCGACGGCGTTCCTTCAGGCGCGGGAACTGCTCGTAGACGCGCTCGAGGCCCGGAGCAACCGTGGACTTGGGCTGCGTGTAGGCGCCCATCTCCAGGTTCTCCTCGACCGTCATCTGCAAAAAGGCGCGACGGCCCTCGGGGACCTGAGCCAGGCCCTTACCAACCAGCTTATCGGCGGGCGTATGGGTAATATCCTCGCCCATAAACTTGATGGAGCCGGTCTTGGAACGCAGCAGGCCCGAGACAGTCTTAAGCGTTGTAGACTTGCCGGCACCGTTCGCGCCGATCAGGGCCACGATCTCGCCCTCGTTGACGTTAAAGGAGATGTCCTTGTGGATGGCCCCGTACCAGACGTTGATGTTGTAGACGGAAAGCATCGGTTCTGCCATTTAGTTCTCCCCCTTATTCTGCTTGCCCAGATATGCCTCGATAACAGCGTCGTTGTTCTGGATTTCCTCTGCCGTGCCCTTGGCGATGACCTTGCCAAAGTTGAGCACGCAGATGCCCTCGCAGATGTTCATAACGAGCGACATATCATGCTCGATAAGCATGATGGCGATGCCGAAGGTGTCGCGAATCTTGACGATGTTCTCCATGAGCTCCGCGGTCTCGGACGGGTTCATACCGGCGGCAGGCTCGTCGAGCAGCAGCAGTTTGGGGTTAGTGGCAAGCGCGCGGACGATCTCCAGACGACGCTGAGCGCCGTAAGGCAGCGATCCGGCTTGCTCGTTTGCCAGATGCTCCATATCAAAGATGGACAGCAGCTCCATGGCGCGCTCGTGCGCGGCCTTCTCGTGCTTCCAATACGTCGGCAGGCGCAGCACGCCCTCAAAACCGGAGTAACGCTCCTGGTTGTGCAGGCCGACCTTAACGTTATCCTCCACCGTCATGGTGTTGAACAGGCGAATGTTCTGGAATGTACGGGCAATACCCATGCGGTTGACCTGATAGACCGACTTGCCCGAGGTGTCCTCACCGTCGAGCAGGATGGTGCCGT
>CAJMPK010000015.1 GCA_905215205.1 uncultured bacterium
GGAAAACGCACCATATACCACCGAGATGGCAAGCGAAGTTTGCTGCGGGGACAGCAGCTCGGGGATGTACGTCACGCCCACGGCGAGCAGCGCACCCGAGACAGACCCCAGGACAATGCGCGAGATAAACAGTACCTGGAAGTTGGGGGCCAACGCCATGACTAAGTTGCCGAGCGTAAAGACGATGCTATAGCACACGAGCAGCTGGTAGTGGCGGAAGCGGCCCGTGCTGAGCGCAAGCACCGGCGTCGCGATGGCGTAGGCGAGCGCGAACACGCTGATGAGCTGGCCCGCAGTAGCAAGTGATATGTCGAGTTCCGTTGCCAAGTCGCTTTCGATGCCGATGACCACGAACTCGGAGCAGCCGAGCGAGAATCCCAACAGCACGAGCAGCGCCAGACAGAGCTTGGTGCGCGCAGGGGAGAGCGCGGCGGCGGTTGATGCTGTTGTGGACGAAGTTGCGGTGGTCAAGGCAGTTGCTCCCATGTTGCGTTATATGAGCTGGATTCAGTCCCTGCAACTCTACCAGAATGTGTCAGGTGCCCGCCCCCTTTGTCGCAGGCTGCGCTTGCCTGTATAGTCGCAATACAGGCGAAGATGGTCTCAGGTACATCGCGGGCGACAGGAGATCCCATGGGTATGCACACGACAAAGGTTGCAGTGGGCGAGGGCGAGTTTGCGCTCGAGGCCCAGCTGACGGTGACGCCGCGAGGCATGGCGGTGTACGCCTGCTCGCCGGAGTTCGCGCACCTGGGCGCCACGGCGCAGGCCATTCCGCGACCCGAGCCCGGCCGTACGGCGACGGTGAGCATCCTGGCCGTTCCGTGCCATCGAGATGAGATCCCGGCGCACGATATCGCGGCGGCGCTGGCCACGCGCTTTGGCGTGCCGGTCGTTGCAAGCACGGGCTTTCACGTTGAGCAGGCGAGCGCAGACGACCTGCAGCGCGTGCTTGACACCACCAAGGAGCTCATCGCTGCGCTCGAAGGTGCCGCAGCCCGCATCCTGCGCGCCGGCTGGGATGAGGGCGGCGCGGGCGCTGAGGTCGTGGCGGTCGATACCGCGACCGGCAAGGTGCTTGGCCCCGTCGATCGCATCGAGGCCCATGCCGGTGAGGGCATCCTGCATCAGGCATTTCTGGCGCTTTTGGTCGAGGGCCGGGGCGAAGACGCGCGCCTGCTGCTCTGTCGCCGCAGTCCGCTCAAGCGCCTGTGGGGCGGGGTGCTGGCCGATAGCTGCGCCGGCCATCCGCTCCCCGGGGAAGACGTCGCGGCCGCCACGGCGCGTCGCATCAACGAAGAGCTTGGCATTACGCGCGATCCCGATCAGCTCGAGCACCTCGGCCACGTGGTCTACCGCGAGGACCACGGCGACGGTCGCTGCGAGTGCGAATGGTGCGAGGTCTACCTCGTCCATGTTGAGCCGGGCGAGCTGCATATCAACCGAGAGGAGGTCTCGGAGGTGCGCCGCGTGACCCCGTCCGAGCTCGACGGCTATCTGCAGGGTCACCCCGAGCAGCTGGCCCCCTGGCTCCGCGAGGCCCTCAGCGACCCATCCATCCGTACGGCCCTCGCTATGTGACAAAGGGACAGTCCCTTCGTCACATTCGCGGCGTGGCTGCCGCCCAAACCATCACAACATTCGATGAAAATCTCGAAATCGAGGAAAAGCGTCGAATGTTGTGATGGTTTTCGTGTCCGGCGCGGGTGAGCTTCGGTGCCGTCTGGGGGTATAAGACTAGCGAGTGTTTATTTGCGAGGCCTAAGGGGCGCCCCGTATGGATATCGATAACTTTGAATGGTGGTATAGCGAGGGTGAGGCTCCGGACGAGGGGTGGGACGAGCCCGCGCCGAGCGATGTGTCGAGTAACGAGGCCGAGACCGGCAACGGTCCCGCCGAGTCGGACGCCGCCTCCGGTCCCGCCGAGCCCCTGACCTTCGAACAGGCCTGGGCCCAGGCCGAGGCCGACGAGGCAAAGGCCGATGCCACGGCCGCGCTGGGTGAGCCGGCCGATATGTCCATCTCGCCGGCAAAGACTCCGCAGCCGCGCCATAACATCGACCCCGGCAGCACAGCATCCTTCAGCATTCTCGACGTGCCCGCGCAGGGTGCCCAAGCGCCCGCGCCTACGCGTCGCCCCGACTTGGCTCGTGAGGAAGACGCGGGTCGTCGTTCTCCGCTCGGCCCCATCCTCATTGCTTTCATGGCCGGCGTCATCGCCTGCTCGGCGATCGGAGGGGTATGGGACCATATGGAACGGCAGCGCCAAGAGGCTACGGCGGCGGAGATGTCTGTCGAGCGTTCGCTTGAGCGCGCGCGATCGGTACATGTGTCGGTTGAGGTTGTGGACGGTACTTGGGATACTGCTCGCGGCGACAGCCGGATGCTCGTTCATGTCGTGGGTCGCACACTCAAAAAAGAGGAGGTCAATGAGTTCCAGTATGTTGACTCCGCAGGCGATGGCATCGAGCTCAGACCCGGCGACTATGAACTCACGGTCGAGGAGCCTCCTGTCGGCATTGACGGTACGCGTTTCCGCGCCTCAAAGCGCATGATTCCCGTAAACTTCAATTCTCAGGCTCCCGACGAGGTCGATACCGATTCGCAGGGTAGATTCGATCTTTATGCGCTCGCTCAATAGCTGCACTCGACGCCCCGTGCTGTCGCCAAGAGTGGGACAATAGCCCTCGACACTGTTGTTTACTTTTGGAGGAAGTAGCATGTCCATCGTCACTACCATCAAACGCGGCGGCCTCACCGCGGCCATCGATTCTATGGGCGCCCAGCTCACAAGTCTTGCCCTCAACGGCAACGAGTATCTGTGGCAGGGCGACCCGGACTTTTGGGGCAAGCACGCGCCCATCCTGTTCCCCATTGTGGGCTCGCTGCGCAACAACACGGCAACGTCTGCGGCCGGCACCTGCGAGATGCCGCGCCACGGACTCGCGCGCATCGTCGAGCACGAGCTGGTCGAGGTTTCGGAGGACGGCTCCTCGGTAACGTACGAGATCACCGATACGCCCGAGTCGCTCAAGGCCTTTCCGTTCCACTTTAAGCTCAACATGACCTATGCCCTGACCGGCGACGCCACCCTCACGCAGACCTTTGCCGTCACCAATACCGGCGACGTGGACCTGCCGTTCTCGGTGGGCGGCCACCCCGCATTTAACGTGCCCGCCCCCGGTGCCGAGGACGAGGCGTTCGAGGATTACGAGCTGGCGTTTACCGAGGCTTGGACTAACGAGGCTCCTATCATCACGCCCGACGGTCTTATGACGTTTGAGGGCAGCTATAAGGCTCCCGACAACTCGGACGTGCTGCCCATCACGCACCGCAGCTTCGATAACGATGCCATCATGTTCACCGATACTCCGGGCTCCACGCTCACGCTGCGCGGCCGCAAGTCGGGCCACGGCGTCAAGATCGACTTTGAGGGCTTTAAGTACATTGGCGTGTGGTCTGCCGCCAACGACGCTCCGTTTGTGGCGCTCGAGCCCTGGACCGGTCATACCACCATGGACACCGAGGACGATGTCTTTGAGCACAAGGTCAACACCATCACCCTGGCCCCGGGCGAGACGGACAAGCGCAGTTTTAGCGTTACCTTGCTCTAGAGGTTCCGCCGCTCGGTCGATGCTGCGCGTCGTCCAGAGCGACAAGTTGTCATTCAAAAGGCAAGGCATAGACCTTCTGGTCATGCCTTGCCTTTTTCATGCCACTTGTCGCCCTGGACGTCGCTCGCTGGCATTGCCAAAACATCGACGTTCCCAATGACTACCGTGTGTCTATTAATTTTTCGAGCTTGTGCTGCGCTGCTGGTCGCTGGCGTATATCCTGTTAAGTCGTCAGCATACGATTCAACAGGGAAGGCAGATTATGCATTCTCCCCATCAGCGTGACGCGCAGGCCCAGCCGGTGTGCAGTCGTCGCATCTTCCTGGGTAGCGCTCTCGCTGCGAGCGCTACCGTCGTCGCCGGCGCGCTTGCCGGCTGCCAGCGTCCGTCCACGCTGGAAGTAGTTCAGCCCACGACGGGCGGCGGCCGCGATGACCTGCCGATTCCGTGATCGGCAAGGACAAGATCCGCATTGGCATGGAGGCGGCCTACGCCCCGTACAACTGGCAGGTTTCCGAAGCCAGTGAGTACACCATCCCCATCGACAACGTGCAGGGCGCCTATGCCGATGGCTACGACGTGCAGATTGCCAAGATTGTCTGTAAGGCCCTCGGCGGCGAGCCTGTTGCCGTCAAGCAGAGCTTCTCGGGCCTTATCGATTCGCACAACAACGGCCAGATCGACCTCATCATCGCCGGCATGAGCGCCACGCCCGAGCGCGAGGAGTCCGTCGGCTTTTCCGATCCGTACTTCATTGGTTACTTTGGCCTGTTCGTAAAAGAGGGCTCTCCCTACCAAAACGCCACCAAGCTCAGCGACTTTAGCGGTGCCACGGTGCTCGGCCAAAAGGACACCATGCTCGATACCGTCATCGACGAGATCCCGGGCGTTGTGCACAAAAACCCGGTCGATTCGGTTCCCACGGTGTTTTCGAACCTGCTGCAGGGCACGTGCGACGCCGTGACCTACAACACCGAGAATGAGAAGGGCTATATGGCCCAAAACCCGGGTATCGTGCCGATTCAATTTGCCGAGGGCGAGGGCTTTAAGCAGGAGGTCACGGCAAACGTCGGCTGCCGCAAGGGCTCGGACAAACTGCTTAAGCTCATCGACAAGACACTCAAGGGCATTAGCCAAGAGGAGCGCGACCAAATGTGGGACGCGTGCCTCGACCGTCAGCCGGCATAGGGAGGCAGCATGAAAACCATCAATCGCCTGGCCTCCTTTATTAAGGCCGACCACCGTTATGTGTACCTGGGCACGAGCGTTATCGCGGCGCTCGGCTTGGCGTTTAGCCAGCGCAACCCCACGCCGTTGAGCTTCTTGGCCCCCACGGGCGTGTTCCAAGATTGCCTTTGGGCGATTCTTTGGGCCTGGCTCGTCGTGTCGGCGGCGGCGCTGGTCACCAAGCTCATGCACTGGAACGACTATCGCGAAAAGTCGCCGTTCGCCTCCGAGCGTTGCCGTCGTGGCGCACGCTTAGGCAGCTACGTCGTGGTCGCCATCGCGGCAGTTTTCTTTATCGACCGCTGCGTCATGTCATTTATCGACCTGGTGCAGGTGAGCATCGTCTCGGATTCCAACCCCAGCGACTTTTTGTCGAGCCTGGTCTACATGACCTACAAGAGCGGCGACTTCTTCATTCGCGGTATCGAGATCACCATCGCGCTTGCGACCTTCGGCACCGTCATCGCATTCTTCCTGGCGCTGCTCTTCGTGTTTTTGCGCATTCAGACCTTCGATCGCGTGGACAACGACCTGGTGCGCTTCTTTAAGAGTATCGGCCGCGGCTTTGCGACCGTCTACTCTACCATCGTTCGCGGCACGCCCATGATGGTCCAGGGTCTGCTCATCTATTACGCGGGCTTCACCGTTTTGCGCGGCATGGGCTTCGAGACCGCCCAGGCCAACCAGATCTGGAGCACCTTCACCGCCGGCCTCGTCACCATCTCGCTCAACTCCACCGCCTACATGATGGAGGTCCTGCGCGGCGGCATCGAGTCCATCGATCCCGGCCAGGCCGAGGCAGCACGCTCGCTGGGCCTGTCGCAGTGGCAAGCTATGCGCAAAGTCGTGTTCCCCCAGGGCATTAAAAACGCGATTCCGGCGCTCACCAACGAGCTCATCATCAACATCAAGGATTCGTCGGTGCTCTCGGTCATCGGCGTGTTCGACCTCATGTACGCCACCACCACCGTCGCCGGCGTGTACTACCGCCAGATGGAGGTCTACTGCGTGGCGCTCGTGGTCTACCTGATCCTGACGCTCGTGGCGAGCCGCCTGCTCGAGGCCTTTGGCAAAAAGCTCGGCGCCGAGGCTCCGGTCACGCTGCCCAGCTCCAACTAGGCTCAAGACGAGGAGAATCATCATGGCAGATACCGCCATTACCGGCACCGCGGCCGCCGCACAGACCAATGAGCCGCTCATCCGCGTCGAGGGCCTGCGCAAGAGCTTCGGCTCGCTCGAGGTACTCAAGGGCATCGACCTGTCCGTCAATCCCGGCGAGGTCGTCACCATCATCGGCGCCTCGGGTTCGGGCAAGTCGACCTTCCTGCGCTGCCTCAACCTGCTCGAGACCCCGGACGCGGGCCACATCTGGTTCCACGGCCAGGACCTCACGGCCGAGCGCTGCAACATTAACAAGCTGCGTGAGGACATCGGCATGGTGTTCCAGGGCTTTAACCTGTTCAACAACATGGACGTGCTCGACAACTGCACGCTCGCGCCCGTCACGCTCAAAAAGATGAGCAAGGCCGAGGCCGAGAAGGTCGCGATGGAGCATCTGACGAGCGTGGGGCTCGAAAAGTTCGCGCACGCCGCCGTGGGTCGCCTGTCCGGTGGTCAAAAACAGCGCGTGGCCATCGCGCGCGCCCTGTGCATGAATCCGCAGATCATGCTGTTCGACGAGCCGACTTCGGCACTTGACCCCGAGATCGTGGGCGAGGTGCTCGAGGTCATGCGCAAGCTCGCGGCCGACGGCATGACCATGGTCGTCGTCACGCACGAGATGGCCTTTGCCCGAACCGTGTCCGACCGCGTGGTCTTTATGGATAAGGGCGTGGTGCTCGAGGACGCCGCGCCGGCCGAGCTCTTTGGCAACCCCAAACACCAGCGCACCCGCGAGTTCCTCTCGCGTTATCTCGAGGACAAATAACCGACCGCAAACGCTTATGTGGCAGGGCCGCTCCGGTGGGGCGGCCCTCGTCATCACAATCGAAAGGATGTCATGGCCAAGGTTTGGCGCTTCTTTGCGCATGAGGATGATTTTGCCGATTTGGACAAGGCCGGCGCATGCGAGCGCCTGGGCCGTGTGCTGTCGTTTCCGACCATCTCGAGCATGAATGCCGAGGCGGTGAACTGGCAGCCGTTCGACGACCTGCGCGCCTATATGCAGCAGGCGTGGCCGCGCGTATTTACAGCGGGTAAGGCCGAACTCATCGATCATTCGTTGCTGGTGACACTTTCCGGCTCCGACCCTGCACTCAAGCCCGTTGTGCTCATGGGTCACATGGACGTGGTTCCCGTGGTGCCGGGCACCGAGGACGATTGGACGCACGCCCCCTTTAGCGGACATGTGGACGACGCCTACATTTGGGGCCGCGGCGCCATCGACATGAAGGACCAGGTCGCAGGCATTCTCGAGGCGGTTGAGTATGCGCTGACGCACGGCTGGGAGCACGAGCGCACGCTGCTCCTGGCCTTTGGCCAGGACGAGGAGACTACGCAGCACGGCGCAGGCGCCATCGGCCGCGTGCTCGAGGAGCGCGGCATTGAGCTTGAGTACCTGATCGACGAGGGCGACTACCGCATCGTTCCGGCTGCCGAGTACGGCGCGGGCGAGGGCTGGCTTATGCACGCCGACCTGGACGAGAAGGGCTATGCCGATATCGTGCTCAAGACGAAGAGCGAGGGCGGGCATTCGTCCAACCCCTACGGCGGCATATCGCTCGAGGTGCTGAGCCGCGCCATTGCCGCAATCTGCGATATCGAGTGGCCGACGCGCGTTACGGACCTGCTTGCCGTACAGCTCGTCGAGCTGGGGCTCTATACGGCGGATGAGATTGCCACCAACAAGGATGCCATCGTGCGCGCGTGCCTCGCCAGCAAGAAACTCTATCCGCTCGTGACCACCACCTGTGCACCGACCCAAATCGAGGGCGGTAGCACCGGTGCTAACGTGATGCCGCAGGATATGTGGGCCAATATCAACTTCCGCATGCTCGAAGGCACGAGCGTGGCCGACGTTGTGGCGCGCTGCCGTGAGGCGGTTGCCGGGGCGGACCTTGCCGGTCGTGTCGAAGTGGAGCTGGGTCCCGGCAGCTCCGAACCCTCGCCGTCCCCGCGCATCGGTGGTCCCGGTCTCGAGGCGGTTCGCTCCATCGCCGCCCGCTATTTCCGTGATCCAAAGGGGACGGAGGAAAACGGATCATTCGAGCCAGTGGCAATTGTGCCCTCGACCGTGATCGGTGCGACAGACGCTGCCAACTACCAGCACATTTGCCCTGAGTGCATTCGCTTCTCGGCATTTGTGGTTGATGACGACGAGTGTGATCGCGGCGTCCACGGCACCAACGAGCGCATCACCCGCCGAGCCTACCTCCAAGGCGTCCGCTTCCTCATCGCCCTGCTCCATACGCTCTAGAATGTGACAAAGGGACTGAGCCGATTTCATCGGTAATGAGACGAAAACTGTAATAGAAAAAGACTAAGATATCTTAAGAGACATATGCTGGGGTTGGTATTCCTTGAACGACTGCGGGCATGTGCCAGACTGCCTCGGCCCCCGGGGAGCACCCGGGCAGGTCGCCGTGTGACTGGGGAGGAAATTATGCAGGAGCTCAGAGAGACGACTTCTCGACTCGTGAATATTGCTACCGGGGGGTGTCTAAGCAGGGAACTTCCTGGTGAACACCGGCCGCGCGAGCGGCGGTCCGTCATGTCTTATGGCCGCCATCGTGGGCTGCGCCCGGTCTCGCCATATGCGATTGTTCTGGCCCTCGCCGTCGCGCTGACGGCGAGTTTCTTCCTGCCGACCCGTGCGGAAGCGGCGTTTTCGGACCACACGGTTACGACGATTTCGCCCTCGGGGACAACAATCAACCTGTTTGATTACTGGGTGAATCCCGATAACCATCTGTCGGTTTCCGGCAACGGCGGCGTCAACGCAAACCACCGGTTCCAGTTTAACGACGGCCAGGGTGGTGAGTCGCTCAACCATTGGACGGGCAACACGAACCCGCAGCCCGGCATTGTCAACAACACGCTTTTAGACGGCTATCCGCAGCTTTCCAAAACCTGGGGCGGCGAGTCCCTCCGCTACCTGTTCGATTCCTCTGCCCAGACCGGCAAGACGTCCCATTTTGGCGTGACGGGCCTCCTCAAGGTTCAGAACGGCTACTACGTCTATGACAGCTCCAAAAACTACGCAGCCTACAACGCTGACAAGAATGCCTTCGACATCTATGACACCTGGGGCATTGACAAAGTGGGCGATTCGTCCCACCAGGGTCAGTTCTTCCCGTTCGACGCGGCAGACAAGGTGCTCAAAGAGGAAAAAGGCCGGCTCGTCCAAACCGGCATCAAGGCAGACAACACCGGTGATTCGCGCTACAACGACGGCCGCCCCGTCAACCACCACTTCGGCCTCTCAATGTCCACGCGATTCGTGCAGCCTGCTGGCGGCAAGACGAACGCGGACGACGACATGGTGTTCGAGTTCGCCGGCGATGATGACGTCTGGGTGTTCATCGACGATGTCCTCGTGGGTGATATCGGCGGTATTCACAACCGCGCGAGTCTGAGCATCAACTTTTGTACGGGCGACATTAAGGTGAACGGTAATAACGACGGCACACTGAAGAACAAGTACCAGAAGGCGAATAAGGACACTTCGGGCTTCAACAGCAACACCTTCGCCGACGGCACCAACCACACCCTCAAGTTCTTCTACCTGGAGCGCGGCGCCACCGACTCCAACATGGAGCTCAAGTTCAACCTCGTGACGGTGCCCGAGTCCGATATCATCAAGTTCGACCAGGACGGCAAGTTCGTACAGGGTGCCGAGTTCAAGCTCTATAAGACCGACGAGGACTTCAAGACCGTGGGCGAGCTCATCGGCTCCGGTACCACGGACGAGGCCGGCCACCTAACGCTCACGAACGACGTGGACAACGGCGTCATCAACTTCGACGATCTCTACAACAAGGATCACGACAACAACAAGTACTACCTCCTGAAGGAGACGCGCGTACCCGAGGGATACCGCTCGAGTCTCGCGGCGACGGGTGGTAGCATGCAGCTCGAGTACGTGCCCGCGAGCGCTGAGAACGGCGCGGGCGGCGTCATCATCAACCGCGGCGGTATGGACGCGGGCAGCGTCGTGTGGAAGACCGGTGCGTTCGCCGCCGCGAAGGAGACCATCACCGCGCCGTCGACCGTGTACAAGGCAAATAATGACCTGACGAAGTCCGACAAGACCGTCAATCTGGACTCCGGCATACTGTTCGCTGTGGTGCTCAAGCGCGACAAAAGCGCAGGCACAGGTACCAAAGATCCGAGCAATTGGTACGCCGTGTCGGGCGACCCATCGACGGGAGCGGGATACACCCTCGCCAAGGAGCCGGGCATGACCGGTGCTATCGAGGCGGCGAAGAAGGACCTGCACGCCTTCACGCTCAACACAAGCGGCCAGTACCAGGTAGAGATTCAAAATCTGCCCGGTGCCATCTCCAAGTACTACTACCTGCTGAGCGGTGATGCCCGCAAGGATGCCGAGTACACGGTGGCCATCTACCACACAACGGCGAGCTCGATCGGCGACACGACGCCTGAGAACACAGTCCACGTGTACAGCGACGACATCGCAGACGGCACGAACTTCAAGCGGCAGTTCGCCACGCGCCTGCTCGTCACGAACATCCAGAATCGCCTGTTCGTGCAGAAGACCGATACCGAGGGTAAGCCCGTTGACGGGGCGAAGTTCGGCCTTTACAAGTCCACCCAGGTGACTACGGGTGCGAACGGCAAGGTCGTGCTCGATGGCGACCAGGCCCCCTACGACACCCTGAAGACGAGGTCGGTCGCCAACCCGGTTTCGCTCGAAGGTGCGGGCATATTCCCGAATACGAGCGACGGTAAAAAGCCGCTCGAGAAGGGCACCTACTACCTAAAGGAGGTCTCGGCGCCCGAGGGCTTCCTGCTTAACGACACGCTCACCAAGGTGATTGTGGACGATTACGGCGTCCATGCCGATGCTGGTACGGCCGATGACGGCGTCTCGACGTTCGTGGGGCCGGGCGCGCTTATGAAGAGTCTGGGCCAGTTTGGCGCAGAGGGCGACATCGACAACACGCTCACGTGGATCAAGGGTATGCGGCAGACATCGGATGGCGTGACCGATGGCGGTAATCTTTCGTGGAGCGATGTCGATTCCGCCGGTGCCGGCGACACGGTACACCTCAAGTACGGCGCCAACGGACGTATCTACCAGTATGGGCCCACCAAGGCGGGCGAACCCTACCGCCTGGAGACCGAGACGGGCTGGATACGTATGGGCATCACGCAGGATGAACCTGGTGTCACTAATGCGAAGGGCGCCCGCGCCGATCTGGGCGACATGAACCTGAATGCCCTGTTCACGGGCGCCACCTGCGTGCGCGTGGCGAACGAACGCGAGGCGAGCCTCGAGGTGACGAAGAAGGTTGACGTGCCCGATGGCCTGACGGGCAATAAGGACGCGGGGTTCACCTTCAAGTTCACCGTGCCCGAGGGGAAGACCTACAAGGCTGCAGTGTTCGAGAAGGCGGGGACTGCGGGCGAGCGGCGGGTCGGCAACGTGTTCAACCTGACGAACGGCTATTCACAAACCATCAAGGCCGACGAGACGATTCGCGTGTACGGTCTTAGCGAGGGCGACGAGTACACGGTGCAGGAGCTGACCGGCGCAGACCAGATGCCCGCGGGCTATAAGCTGACCGGCCGCAAGCAGGGTGACAAGAATCTGACTGAAGAAGGCGATAGCATCTCGGGCAGGATTGCCCCGCAGGATTCCGACGGCACGGTGGCCAAAGACAACAACCTGGTGTTCACCAACAGCTACAGCGTGAAGTCTTCGGTGACGCTCACAGGCATCAAGGCGAAGAAGAAGTTCACCGGCCGTGAGTGGACTAGCGCCGACAGCTTCGAGCTTTGCCTGCGCGCCGCCGATGGAACGCCGATGCCTGATGGTGCCACGGCAGCGCCCGTGGCCGGCATGAAGCAGGTCGAGAAGACCGTTACGAGCGCCGAAGAATTTAGCTTCGGAGAGATTAAGTATGAGAAGCCTGGCAAGTACACCTACTACATTGCCGAGACTACGCCCGCCAAGAGCGATCCCAGTTGGCTGGGCGGTGTCAGCTACTCCAGCGCCGAATACAAAGTGACCGTAACGGTGAAGGATGACGGCAAGGGAAATCTGACCGAGCCAGTCGTCAAAATGGAGCAGATCTATAAGGATGATGGCACCGCCACATCTCAGGTGATCGACGATCAGATTGCGGTGATCACGAACACGTACCGCCCGAAGGAGACCTCGGTAACGCTCAAGGCGACGAAGCGCTTCACGGGCGGTGAGCTCGCGGGGAGTGACTTCACGTTCCAGCTGCTCGACAAGGACGGCAGCGTGGTCCAGACTGTCCAAAACGAGAAGGACGGCAAGGTCGCCTTTGCAGCCATCGACTACGCTACGCCGGGCGACCACGACTACACCATCAAGGAGGTGAAGGGCGCCGACTCGACCGTCGTCTACGACGCGAAGGGCGTGAAGGTCCACGTCAAGGTCACCGACGAAAAGGGCGAGCTGAAGGCGACCGTCACCTACGACGGTGAGAAGGCCGTGCCGACCTTCACCAACACGAAGCCGACGGCGGACGTCACCGTTGAGGCCACGAAAGTTCTCGCGGGCAAGGACCTGACGGCCGATGCGTTCACCTTCGGCTTGTACGACCAGGACGGCAATGAGGACGCTCGCGGCACCAACGATAAGAATGGCAAGGTCAAGCTGACCGTCAAGGGCCTGAACCTGGGCGAGTACGACTACACGCTCAAGGAGGAGAAGGCCGGCCAGTCCGTCGACGGCGTGGCCTACGACGCCAAGGAAGTCAAGGTCCACGTCAAGGTAGAGCAGAACCAGGACGACAACAACAAGACGAAGGTGACCGTCACCTATGACGGTACCGCTACGGCTCCCACCTTCAACAACACCTACACCGCAAAGGGATCCGTGGAGCTGACGGCGACCAAGACCATCAAGGTTGCGGACGGCTTCGATCACACGACGAAGCCTGCGGACGGCGAGTTCACCTTCGACCTGAAGGACGCTGCCGGCAACGTGATCGCCACCGCGAAGAACGATGCAAACGGCAAGGTCTGCTTCACGCGCGAGTTCCAGCTCTCCGACTTGGACGGCGCCGCGAGCAAGGACTTCACCTACACCATCGTGGAGCAGCCGGGCGCGGAGCCGGGCATGGTCTATGACAATCATGCCCTCACCTATACGGTGACGGTCACAGACGGCGGGAACGGAGCACTGAATGCGAAGGCGATCGTGACGAGCGCATCCGGCTCGGATACCTTCACCAACACCTACCAGCCGGCCGCGACCGGTCTGGCCCTCGGTGCGCAGAAGAGCTATGTGAAGAAGGACGACAACACGCCGATCGTCCCCAAGGACGGCGAGTTCACCTTCGATGTGTACGAGGGCAAAATGACTGCTGAGCAGCTTGCCGGGGCCAAGCCCGTCCGGACCGCGACCAACGGCGCGGACGGAAGTGTTAACTTCGACGCCTTCTCTTACGCGAAGCCGGGCACGTACGAGTACACTATCGTGGAGCGGAAGGGTGATCTGGCCTACGTGACCTACGACGACGCGGTGCATCATGCCGTGGTGACGGTTGTGGACAATGCCGGCACGCTGCAGGCGAGCGTCGCCTACGACGGTACGGACGCCACGAAGCCCACCTTCACCAACACCTACAAGGCGAAGGCGACGAACTCCGGCGCGATCGCCCTCACCAAGAGCGTTGACGTGCACGACGGCAGCTATCAGCTAAAGGCGGGAGACTTCGCCTTCGAGCTGGTGGGGTCTGACGGTACGGTGCTCCAGACCCAGAAGAACGACGCCAAGGGCAAGGTTTACTTTAACGAGCTGACCTTCGACCATGCGGGCACCTTTCCCTTCACGGTCCGTGAGGTGCAGCCGACGGACGGCGCGCCGGGCGTGCCGGGCGTGACCTACACCGGCAAGACGTACACCCTGACCTACGTGGTGAAGGACAACAACGACGGCAAGCTGGTGGTAGAGAGCTCTACGGTGAAACCGAGCGAGGGCACCGAGAACGGCGTCACCCCCAACACCATGACGTTTACGAACAGCTACCAGCCGGGCCAGACCTCCTACCAGATCTCTGGCACCAAGGTGCTTGAGAATGCCGACCCGTCCACCACGCGGACGCCCGCCGATGGCGAGTTCACATTCGCGCTGATTGACGTGGCCACCGGGCAGGAGATCGACCGGACCACGAACGTGGGTAAAGCGTTTACCTTCAAGGCCATCTCGTACACCGCAACTGGTTCGCATGCGTACCAGGTGAAGGAGGTTGCGGGCCAAGATGGCACCATCACTTACAGCGATGCGGTGCTGGACGTAACGGTGAACGTGACCGATGACGGCAGCGGCCAGCTGACCGCGACGGCGAACAAGACGGCTGCGGATCTGACCTTCACCAACACCTACACGCCGACGGCAACGACGGCGACGATTACCGGAACGAAGGCTCTGACCGGCCGCGACCTGGCCGAGGGTGAGTTCTTCTTCGACCTGAAGGACGCCGACGGTAACGTGGTGCAGACGGTGCAGAACGGCGCCGACGGCACGTTCGGCTTCGCGCCGCTGCAGCTGGACAAGGTGGGGACGTACGTCTACACCGTGTCCGAGCGGGCAGGGGCGACGGCGAACGGCGTCACCTACGACACGACGGTCTTTACCGCGACGGTGACGGTGACGGAGAATGCGGAGACGCACGCGCTGGAGGCGCAGGTTGCCTACAGCAAGGGCGGCAAGGCTGCGGATGCGGTGGCGTTCAGCAACAGTTACGCGCCGGCCGCGACTGAGGTGAAGCTGGGGGCCTCCAAGGTGCTGAGCGGCGAGGACCTGAAGGAAGGGCAGTTCTCCTTCCAGCTGAAGGATGCCGACGGCAAGGTGCTGCAGACCGCAAAGAACGCGGCGGACGGCACGGTGGGCTTCGAGGCGATCTCGTACGACAAGCCCGGAACGTACGCCTACAGCATCTCCGAGGTGGACGACGGTCAGAAGAACGTGACGTACGACGCGGCCGAGCACCGGGTAACGGTGACGGTGACGGACGACGGTGCGGGCCATCTGGTGGCGACGGTAACCTATGACGGCGCCGTGGCGCCGGTGTTCAAGAACACGTACACGCCGCCGACCACCCCGCCGACGGAGCCGCCCACCAATCCGCCGAGCAAGTCACCGGTGCCGAAGGAGGAGAAGCCGGGTCTGCCGTATACGGGCGATACCAGCTTGTCGCCGATGGCCCTGGGTGGCATCGCGGGCGGCGCGGTGGTGCTGATCGCCGCAGGCGTTATCCTGCGGCGCCGGAACCGGTAGCTACGGCGGCCGAGAAGGGCTTTGATTGAGGGCGGGTGGTCGCAGGGCGCGGCCGCCCGCCCTTTTTGGTGAAAGGCTATGTTAACCCGCCGTTTGCACGTCCGGCTCCAGATGGAACTCGTACTCCGGCTCCATCATCTTCTTCCGGATCTTTTCGTAGCGCCCGTCGTCGAGCTGCTCGCGCATGAGCGACGTCCTGTCCCCGACGCGTGCGGCCTCGCGCAGCCATCTGAACCACATCAGGCAGCTGTGGAGCCTGCGGGTCGATACGCCCTTGAACCTCTCGAGGAAGTGGCCGAGCGAACCCTGCGCTTCAGCATCCTCTGGACCGTGTCCCGCTCGTACCCGGTGAGCCTGCCGTGGGTCCTCGGGACCGCCCTCGCGGCGCCCTTCCCGCCCTTTCCGGACATGGCGTCCTCCGATCTCCCGGGGCCGGCCGATCCGGCCCTCAGGGTATCGGATTCCCATATTCATCCGTACATGTACAGATGAATATGGGAGGTGTTCGGATGAAGTTGATATTCAAGGTCCATATCTATCTGTTCCATCCGGCCGAACGCCCTGTTCCCGAATCATTACCCGTTATCTAAACTGTTGGATTGATTTGGCTCTGTTAGACCATGATTGACATTCTGCCCCAATCATCTTTTTGAAATTGCAAGATAATCGCCCCCTTGCCGGGTTTGAATCCGGCAAGGGGGCGATGTGCTCAAGATCTGTCGGGTCAATCGTGAGGGTCCCATCGCCCAAGTCGATTTGCCGACTATCTTGCCGTCTTCCCGTCGGGCGCCGGCGTCTTGACCCTCATCTCGAACGGCATCCCGCCCTCCCGGACGAGCGCCCTGAGGAACGCGTTGACGGCGGTGGACATGGACAGGCCGAGCTCGTCCAGGATGGCCGTGGCCTCCTTCTTGACCTCCGGGTCGATGCGGATCGTCGTGGCCGGTATGTTCGACGGCATGGCCTCACCCCTCCTCGTGTATCGCGGTGCGACCATTCTACCGCCTCTATGCGGCGGGCGCGGCCCAGTAGTCCATGTAGGGCGGCTCCACGTTGAACATGTCGCGGACGCGGCTCCTGCAGACGCCGTGCGCGAGCTGCCGCGCGACCGTGCGCCCGGCGGCGCCGGAATCGGTCGCCATGAAGGTTCGGCACCACCTGAACCAGGCGAGGTAGGCATCGAGGTGCTTCGTCGACACGCCCTTGAACGGCTCCATGAAGGCGCCGAGGAGCGAGTGGACGGTGTTGATCCGGTTGATGGTTCCCCCGGAGCGGTCCTTGGGGTCGTAGGCCGCGTGCGCGGCGACCTCGAGTTCCGCGAGGACATTGACGTAGACGGCCGCCCTGTCGGTCGCGACGACCGAGCCGGCCGCGATGCGGCCCCTCAGCGCGTCCATGGCGCGCTCCCTCGAAAGGGCGCCCCGCCCCGTGACCTCGAGGAACGTCTCGTTCGAGTCGTTCACGCCGGTCATGACGCAGATCCGCTCGCGCGACAGCCCGCGCCTGTGCACCTGCTTGCCGCGGTGCCGGGAGGGGCGCGGCATCGTGAACGACCCCTTCGCGTGGTTGCCCTTGAACGACTCGGGGAAGTAGGTCTCGTCGAGCTCGCAGCCGCAGCCCCGCCCGGTCTTGAACGAGGGCGAGTAGGCCGAGAGACACTCGATGAGCCTGTGGCGCATGGTGTAGGCGGTCTTGAGGCAGACATGGCAGCGCCCCGCGCATTCGCGCAGGGGCAGCATGAGAACGAAGCACTCGGCATTGGCCATCCAGGTCTCCTTCGGGAGCCTGCTCGTCCCCAGGATGTGCCCGCTGCCCATGCCGAAGGTCCTGCCGCAATCCTGGCAGAGGTAACGCTGCTCGCCGTTCTTTGATTTGCCCTTCTTCACGACCGCGGCGGACCCGCAGCGCGGGGAGCGCTCGGCCTCGTAGGCGGAGCCGGCGGCGTTCGGTCCTGCTGAGGCTCGCGATGTCCCTCTTGAAGGTGATTACCAGGTCCTCGGCGTTCATGCTGCCCCGCGGTCTACGAGGCTAACGATATGGCGCCGTGATGACATATGTATGTCAATCTTGGTCTAACAGAGCCTAACGAAAGTGCATGTCAGGAGTTTCCCTTAGGCATTTTGCGGCTATAGGGACAAGGTCGAACATTGTGTGAACGACATCGCCCGTGTTTGCAACGGTAGCCGTGAACTTGCCGTTTCCAAAATCCATCAGATGGTAGAGGTTGATGGTTAAGTCCTTTTGCGTGGCAATTCTCAGAATCCAGTAAGCGCAATTGTCGCTGCAGGTTGTGGCGTTGTATACGTTCTGAGGCATGAAGTACATGAGCAACAGCGTCTTAGTGCCTCCCGACAGCCTTTCAGGAGGGATAATGCCTAGGATCTTGGTGTCTATTGCGCAGGGTCCAATGACATTGCCTTTATCGATTGATTTAATAATCCTTTGAGCAAAGGCGTCTTGAAACCACTGGGGCGAATAGACGTTATCGAAGTAAACCGACGTATTGTAGATAACGTTTTCCATATCACCATAGTGAATTGTTAACACGTTGGTCCCTTCGGGTTGCTGGTTTGGTGTTCGGTGAGACTGATTGTATCGCACGCATAAGACGGGCGTAATTTGCCAGAAACACATGCGATTGATAACCATTGACAGTCAAGACCTGTATCCAGTGCCCGTATTTGCATGTCCGTACTTGAACCTAAGTTGCTTTGAAGGCCTATGTTTTAGACAATAGTTCCAGGCTAGGCTCTGCGTGGCGGCACGTAAAAGCCGTACTGTGCTTGGGTGGGTAAAAGTCCAAGACGATTAGATATCCGAGAGGATATCGAGCCCGTGCCGGGGGGATAAGCTGAGCCCGCGCCGGGGACTATAGTTCCGGCAACAAATGGGTTTCCGCGAGGATGCCGCGGCTGACGGTCAGTATATTACCGCCCTACACGCTCCTTC
>CAJMPK010000016.1 GCA_905215205.1 uncultured bacterium
GGGGGTTGCCCAAATATGGGCAACCCCCTGCAAGAAAACGCTTGGAGTTTTCTCTTAGGCCTCGGTGGCGAGCACGCGACCCGTCATCTCGGCGGAAGGCTCAATACCAGCCATGGTGAGCATGGTCGGAGCGATATCGGAAAGACGGCCGTCCTCGATACCGGTGAGCTGTGCCTTCTCATCAACGATGATGAACGGCACACGGTTGGTGGTGTGAGCCGTGAACGGATGCTTGGAACCGTCGGAAGCAACGTCAAACATGTGATCGGCGTTGCCGTGATCGGCGGTAATCAGCGCAAAGCCGCCCTTAGCGAGAATCGCCGGGACAACCTTGGACAGGGCATCGTCAACAGCCTCGACGGCCTTAACGGCGGCGTCGAAGACACCGGTGTGACCAACCATGTCGCAGTTCGCAAAGTTCACGATGTAGAAATCAGCGCGATCCTCGTTGATGGCGGCGACGAGCTTCTCGGTAACCTCGGGAGCGCTCATCTCGGGCTGCAGATCGTAGGTAGCGACCTTGGGGGAAGCGACGAGCACGCGCTCCTCGCCCTCCTTGGGCTCCTCGATGCCGCCGTTGAGGAAGAACGTCACATGGGCGTACTTCTCGGTCTCGGCGGTGTGCAGCTGCTTCAGGCCATTGGCGGCGATAACGTCGGCCAGGACGTTCTCGGGGAACGTCTTGGGGAAGGCGACCTCGACGTCAAACGTCGGATCGTACTCAGTCATCGTCACAAAGTGCGAAAGCTTGATCTGCTCGCGCTCAAAGCCGTCGAACTCCTTGTCCGTGAACACGCGGGTCATCTGACGAGCGCGGTCGGGACGGAAGTTGAAGAAGATGGCCGCGTCGCCCTCGTGGATACCCTCGTTGTGGGCAGCGAAGGGCTCGACGAACTCGTCGCCGCGCGGATCCTTCTCGTAGTAGGCCTTGATACCGGCAACGGGGTCGGTATCGGCATCGGACGCGTTGACCATGACGTCGTAGGCACGCTGGATGCGCTCCCAGCGATTATCGCGGTCCATGGCCCAATAACGGCCCGAGACGGTGGCAACGCGAGCGTCGCAACCGGTCTCCTCGGAGATCTTAGCCAGGAAGGCGCAGAACTCGCTCATGTAGCCGGCGCCGGACTGCGGATCGACGTCGCGGCCATCCATAAAGGCGTGGACGCGAACGGTCTTGACACCTTGCTCGGCAGCCATCTTGACCAGAGCCTCGACGTGGTTCATGTGAGAATGAACACCGCCAGGGCTCATAAGGCCCATGAGGTGGAGAGTCTTGCCGTCGGCCTTGACGTCGTCCATAGCCTTGACGAAAACCTCGTTCTTGGCGATGGAGCCATCCTTGATGGCGTTGTTGATGCGTGAAAGCTCCTGGAACACGATGCGGCCGGCACCGATGTTGAGGTGACCCACCTCGGAGTTACCCATCTGGCCATCGGGAAGACCCACGTCCTCGCCCGAAGCACCGAGCGTGGTGTGGGGGTACTTCTCGTACAGGCTATCAAGGAAGGGCGTCTTGGCAGCGGCGACGGCGTTCTCGCCATCGGCCGGAGCCAGGCCGCAACCGTCCATGATGATCAGGAGTGCAGGAAGATGACGCTGTGCCATATGTCCTACTCGCCTGCCTTGACGACCATAGAGGCGAAGTCGGCAGCCTTGAGCGAAGCGCCGCCCACGAGGGCGCCGTCAACGTCGGGCTTGGCGACGAGCTCGGCGATGTTGCCGGGCTTGGCAGAGCCACCATAGAGAACGCGGATGCCGTTAGCGAGCTCCTCGCCGAACATCTCCTTGAGGGTCTCACGGATAGCGCCGCAGACCTCCTGAGCGTCCTCGGCGGTAGCGGTCTTGCCGGTGCCGATGGCCCAGATGGGCTCGTAGGCGACGACGACCTGCTTGGGGCAGGTGATCTCAAGACCAGCAAGGCCAGCCTTGACCTGGTTCACGACGTGCTCGACATAGGTGCCAGCCTCGCGGACCTCGAGGGACTCGCCGCAGCAGAAGACAGGAACAAGACCGGCGGCAACGAGAGCCTTGGCCTTCTTGTTCTGATCCTCGTCGGTCTCGTGGAAGTAGTCGCGACGCTCGGAGTGGCCGATGATGCAGTAGGTGCAGCCAGCAGACTTGAGCATGTCGCAAGAGGACTCACCGGTGAAGGCACCCTTGGCCTCCCAGTACACGTTCTGTGCACCGAGGGCGATGGGGGCAGCCTGAATACGGTCATGAACCGTGGTGATGTCGATGGTCGGAGGGCAGACGAGCACCTCGACGCCAGCCGGAACCTCAGGCAGAGCCTGGGCCAGCTCGTCGGCGAGCTTCGCAGCCTCGGCGACGTCGTTGTTCATCTTCCAGTTACCAGCGATAAGAAGGGTGCGATTAGGCATCGAGAAGCGCCTCCACTCCGGGCAGGGCCTTACCCTCGACGAGCTCCATGGAAGCGCCACCGCCGGTGGAGATCCAGCTCATCTTGTCGGCCAGGTTGAACTTGTTGACAGCTGCGACAGAGTCGCCACCGCCGATGATCGAGGTGCAGTCAGCCTCGGCAACAGCCTCGGCGATAGCCTGGGTGCCGTGAGCGAAGTTGTCGAACTCGAAGACGCCCATGGGGCCATTCCAGAACACGGTCTTGGCGCCCTTGACAGCCTCGGCATAGAGCTCCTCGGTCTTGGGGCCGATGTCCATGCCCTCACGATCGTCGGGGATAGCGTCGGAAGCGACAACCTCGGGGACAGCGTCCTCACCAAAGTGATCGGCAACGCGGTTGTCGATGGGGAGCAGGATCTTGACGCCCTTCTCCTCGGCCTTCTTGAGCATCTCGCCAGCGCGCTCGACCCAGTCCTCTTCCTTGAGGGACTGACCAACGGACAGGCCCTGAGCCAGGAAGAAGGTATAGGCCATGCCGCCACCGATGATCAGGGTATCAGCGGAGTCGATGAGGTGATCGAGAACACCGATCTTGGAGGAAACCTTGGAACCGCCGACGATAGCGACGAAGGGACGCTCGGGCTCGGCGAAGATGCCGGTCAGCGTGTCGACCTCCTTCTCGAGCAGGAAGCCAGCGACGGCGGGCAGGTAAGCGGCGGGGCCCACGACGGAACCCTGGGCGCGGTGAGCGGTACCGAAGGCATCGAGAACGAAGACGTCACCATAGGAAGCGAGCTTCTTGGCGATCTCGGGATCGTTCTTCTTCTCACGCTTGTCAAAACGGACGTTCTCGAGAACGAGGACCTTGCCCGGCTCAACGGCAGCGACAGCCTCAGCAGCCTTCTCGCCGTAGGTGTCGGCGACAAAGGCAACGTCGAGACCAGAGAGCTCAGCGAGCTTCTTGGCGACGGGCTCAAGGGACAGCTCGGGCTGGAAGCCGGTGCCCTCGGGACGGCCGAGGTGGCTCATGAGGATGACGCGAGCGTTGTGCTCAACGAGGTAGTTGATGGTGGGCAGGGCAGCCTTGATACGGGTGGTGTCGCCAACGACGCCATCCTTGATAGGCACGTTAAAGTCAACGCGGACGAGAACGCGCTTTCCGTCGACATCGATGTCGCGGACGGTCTTCTTGGTAAAGGCCATGTTTGCTTCTACCTTTCGTACGTGTCTGCCTCCCATTACGGCAGACGATTTCTTATAAAAAGGGCGCGACCCTAGGGTGTAAGCCCTATAAGGCCGCGCCCTTCTTTAGACGCTCAACGAGCTATTCGCTAAAAGCTAAATTAGGCAACGAACTTCTCGAAGTACTTGATGGTGCGGACCATCTGAGAGGTATAGGAGTTCTCGTTGTCGTACCAAGAGGTGACCTGAACGAGGGTCTGGCCGTTGCCGAGGTCAGAGCACATGGTCTGAGTGGCGTCGAAGATGGAGCCGTGGGTCTCGCCGATGATGTCGGTGGAGACGATGTCGTCCTCGTTGTAACCGAAGGTCTCGGAGATGGTGGCAGCGTAGGCCTTCATAGCAGCGTTGACCTCGTCGACGGTGACCTTCTTGTCAACGACAGCGTAGAGGTTGGTGATGGAGCCGGTCGGCGTCGGGACGCGCTGGGCGGCACCGATGAGCTTACCGTTGAGCTCGGGGAGAACCAGGCCGATAGCCTTGGCAGCACCGGTGGTGTTGGGGACGATGTTGACGGCGCAGGCGCGGCTACGACGCTTGTTGCCCTTGCGCTGCGGGCCGTCGAGCGGCATCTGGTCGCCAGTCCAGGCGTGAATGGTGGTCATGATGCCGGACACGATGGGAGCGAAGTCGTTCAGACCCTTGGCCATCGGGGCGAGGCAGTTGGTGGTGCAGGAAGCAGCGGAGATGATGTTGTCCTCAGCGGTCAGCGTCTCGTGGTTGACGTTGTACACGATGGTGGGCAGATCGCTGCCAGCCGGAGCGGAGATGACGACCTTCTTGGCGCCAGCGTTGATGTGGGCCTGAGCCTTAGCCTTGCTGGTGTAGAAGCCGGTGCACTCGAGAACGACGTCGACGTCGAGGTCGCCCCAAGGCAGGTTGTTGGCGTCGGCCTCCTTGTAGATCTTGATCTCCTTGCCGTCAACGGTGATGGAATCCTCGCCAGCAACGACCTCGTGATCGCGAGCGTAGTTGCCCTGCGTGGAGTCGTACTTCAGCAGGTAAGCGAGCATATCGGGAGAGGTGAGGTCGTTGATAGCGACGATCTCGGAGCCCTCATGACCGAACATCTGACGGAAAGCCAGACGACCGATGCGACCGAAGCCGTTAATAGCAACCTTTACTGCCATTGTGTCTCCTTTCGTAAGGCCCCCGCAAGCTACAGCGCCTGCCGTTGAGGCCCACAAACTAACCACTCGCCTAATATACCTTTTTTTTGACTTGAATTTCACGAGAATGCTCGAAATTGAAAATCAAATTTACGTTAAAACGTTTTAAAGACTAAAATAGCAGCTAAATCCATATATAAGTCGATACTTCAAACTACCTGTTTGCTTCAATGAGCTTTTCAAGCCGTAAAACACGATGGTAGAGGGCAGACTTCGACAAGGGAGGGTCAGCCATCTCCCCCAAATCACGCAGCGACAGATCGGGATAGCGCTCGCGCAGGTCGCAAAAGACCGCCAAGGCATCCGGAAGCGCATCGCGAAGGCCACGCTGCTCGAGCTCATCGATCAACGCAAGCTGATGCTGGGCGGCACCCGCACTTCTGGTCTGGTTGGCGAGCTCGGCGTTCACGCGACGGTTTACGTCGTTCTTAACCAATTTGACCGCGCGCGCTTCCTCGATCTCGGCAACGCTGCGCTTGGCGCCGATCAGCTTTAGGAGCTGCTCGATCTCCTCGGCGCTCTTAATGTACACGGCATATGACCCCCGCCGTGCATTAACACGAGCATGGACCCCAATCTGCTCCAACAGATCGCAAAGCCCCTTGGCATATTGCTCTCCCTGCACCGCGATCTCCAAATGAAAATCGCCGCGTGGATCGGCCACGAAGCCGCCCGCGATGAGCGCGCCGCGGATATAGGCAAGCCTGCAGCAGGGACGGGCAACGATATGTCGGGGCACGCCGGCGACAAGTCCTCCCCTGCGGTCGAGGATGCCCAGCAGCACCAGAGCCTTATCCAGGTCTGGCTGATCAGGCAAGGTGATGAGGTAGTTTCGAACCTTATGCAATACAGATTTACGAACGGTGAACTCCGTTTTGAGCTTAAGGATGCGATGCGTCAGCGTGATCATCGTGCGCGCGACGGCGCCCGTCTCGGTCGCGACCGTCAAACGATACCGCCCGGAGCCGGCCAGCGAAAGTGTACCGCTCACACGCGTCAGGGCGGCAAGCGTCGACAAATCGCAGTATTCACATTCGGGTTCGCAGCGCGCGAGCTCGTCACGCACCTCGGCGGTAAACGACATGCAGGCCTATGCTTTCGTGTTGGCGCGCGACAGGTCGCGGTGGGAAATGCTCACGTGATATTGGGCACCTTCCAAATAACGTGCCGTGGCCTCGGCGATGGCAACGCTGCGGTGTTGACCGCCCGTGCAGCCGATGGCAATAGAAAGCTGTGGCTTGCCCTCCGCGATATAGCCGGGCATGACCGTATCGAGCAGCTGCGTCCAAGCTTTCCAGAACTCCTGGGTCTTGGGATGGTCCAGAACAAAGTCGGAGACCTTCTTATCGAGACCGGTCATGGTGCGCATCTCAGGATCGTAGAACGGATTGGGCAGGAAGCGAACGTCGATCATAATGTCCGCCTCGACGGGCATACCGTGCTTAAAGCCAAACGAGAACACGTGAACGTCCATGAGCTGCTGGTCGGACAACTCGGAGAACGCCATGCGCAATTTGTTGCGCAGGGCAGAGGTACGCAGGCGGCTCGTGTCGATGATCATATCGGCTCGATCGCGCACACCCTGCAGCTGCAGGCGCTCGCGCTGAATCGCATCGGCCGTAGTCTCCCCCGGCTTGGCAATGGGATGGCGGCGGCGGTTTTCGCTATAGCGACGGATCAGCACCTCGTCAGAGGCCTCGAGAAACACGATGTCACAGCTCATCTCGCGCTCCTCGAGTGCGGCAACGGCATCGAGCAGCTCATCGAACAAGCCCTGGCTGCGCAGGTCGCAGGTGACAGCGAGATGCCTGCCCACGCCCGTATTGATGCCGACGAGCTCGGCAAGCTGGGCGATGAGACGCGGAGGCAGGTTATCGATGCAAAAATAGCCCATGTCCTCGAACACGTGCATGGCCTGTGTGCGGCCCGATCCGGACATTCCGGTGATGATGACGATATCGGGGATGCGCTCCGAGCGCTCCGCCGCATCCATGGCATCTCCCTTTTGCATGTGCTGCCTCCCGAAAACAAGCGCGGGACCCAGCAACCCGGATCCCGCGCGGTCAATTGCCTATATTGAGTATACCGCCCCGAGCGGATACGAGGCCTGTCTTACGCCTCAAGCGCAGCCTTGAACCAACTCGTAATACTCGTGGGGTGCGTGATGGCGGTGCCGACGACAACGGCCCAGGCGCCAGCATCGATCGCGGCGCGAGCCTCCTCGGGCGTATGCACGCGGCCCTCGCAAATGATGGGAAGGCCGGGGAATTCCTCGGTCGCCTGACGCAGGAGCGGCAGGTCGGGGCCATCGGCCATGGTGCAGTCGATGGCGGCGACGCCGTGAGAAAGCGTGGTGGATACCAGGTCGAAGCCCATGTCGACAGCACGACGAATATCCTCGATGGTGGCACAGTCGGCCATCAGGAGCATACCCTCCTCGTGCAGCGGGCGGAAGGTATCCTCGACCGTCTTGCCATCGGGGCGCGGACGATCGGTGGCGTCGATCGCCACGATATCGGCACCGGCAGCAACGCAGGCGCGAGCGTGACGCAGCGTCGGCGTGATGTAAACGCCTTCGTGCCCATCCTTCCACAGGCCGATGACGGGAACCTCACAGCGACCCTTAATGGCGGCAATGTCGGCAAGGCCCTGGCAGCGAATGGCGGCGGCGCCGCCGAGCTCGCAAGCGCGAGACATTTGCGCCATGGTCTCGGGCGTACGAAGCGGCTCGCCCATATACGCCTGAACGCTCACGACGAGCTTGCCCTTCAGGGACTGGATCAAAGGATCAACGGTCATGTTCGACTCAACCTTTCTCAAAACAGCCTTCTGAGACACCGCACCTTGACGTTCAAACCGTCGCTCGCGTACCGAAGTACGCTTCGCTCCTCTTTCACGTCAATCTGCGGCACCTCAGAAGGCACACTTGGTAGTTATGTTTACTTCAACGAAGCAAGAAGGTGTTCGGCGGCACCGATGAGCGGAGCATCGCCCTCCAGAGAACCGATGAGGATCGGCGTGTCCTGAAGCGGATCGAGCGCCTGACTGGCATAGCCCTCGTGCACCGAATCCTTCCACGTCTGTGAACGCCAATCGGGACCTTGGTGAATCACGCCACCCGAAAGCACGATGACCTCGGGGTCCAGGATGTTAGCGAGCGAGCCCAAGCTGGCCCCCAGCGCAAAGCCGGCGTCATGGATGACCTCGGTCGCCTTTGCGTCGCCCGCACGGCACAGGTCGTTCACATCGCGACCGACCGAAGGACGGCTGGGGTCGACGCGACCAAAGCGCTCATCGTACATACGACCAATGGAAGTGCCCGAAGCAACCGACTCCAGATGGCCGGAACGCCCGCAGGCGCAGGGAATGCCGGCGGCAGCCGAGCACTCGATGTGGCCCATATGACCGGCAGCACCATGGAAGCCCTGCATCACGCGGCCGTTCTCGACATATGCGCCGCCGATGCCCGTACCGATGCCAAGACACAAGACGGAGAACTTGCCCTTGCCGACGCCCCAGTGGGCCTCACCCAGAGCATGAGCCTGCACGTCGCCTACGACGGCAACGGGAAGACCGAGGTCCTCGCGCAGGCGCGGCCCCAACTGAACGCCGGACCAGCCGGGCATGATCTCGTTGGCATACGCGATGGCGCCCGTCTTGGGATCGACGACGCCGGCGGCACCGATGCCGACGCCAAGGACCTCGACATCGGGATTCGCCTCGAGAGCAGCCTTGATGGACGCCTCGATACGCTGGAAGACGGCCTCGCCGCCCTCTTGGGCCTCAGTGGGAACCTCGGCCTCAAAAACGGGATGAGGCACGCTGCCGTCAGCCGGGTACTCCATGATGGCAGTCGCGATCTTAGTTCCGCCGATATCGACAGAGCAGACGTACTTGTTCTCCATGTCGCCCTCCTTAGGAGATAAAAAACAACTACAGGAAATGCGCCGTCAGGCTAGCCGTCACAGCGCGGTAAAGGTTTTCCAGGTGCCCGAGATCGCCGAGAAACCGTGCGGCCATTGACCTAATGGGTCATGGCCGCACGGTTGAACGGCGAGGTCGGGTGCCTGGAAAAGCTTTAAAGGAGACCGTTGTCCTGGAGGACCTTCTTAATCGCCTCGACGTTCTCGCCGGTCATGGCCTTCACCGGGCGCGGCATGGTCGGGCTGTCGAAGATGCCCATGAGGTTCATAGCGGTCTTGAAGGCGCCGACGCCACCGGCATAGCCCTGGACGCCCGAGGTGACATCCCAGATGTGCGAAATCTCATTGAGGCGATCCTGCTCGGCCTTGACGGTAGCCCAGTCACCAGCCTGAGCGGCCTTCCACTGACGAACGTAGCCCTCGGGCTCAACGTTGGCGAGACCCGGGACGGAACCGTCGGCGCCACCGAGGTAAGCACCGTCGACAACAACCTCGTGACCGGTGAGGATGCTCATCGGATGGCCGTTCTTCTCGTTCTCCTGAATGAGGTAGCGGAACGAGATGTCATCACCCGAGGAATCCTTGACGCCGGCCAGAACGCCCTCGGCGCCGAGCTTGGCAAGGAGCTTCCAGGGGAGCTTGGTGTGAACGCAGACGGGAATGTCATAGGCAAAGATGGGCAGGTCGAGCTCCTCGTGCAGGATGCGGAAGTGCTCCTCAACCTCGGTCATGCCCTGCAGGGCATAGAACGGGCAGGTGGCGACGAGGGCATCGGCGCCCAGCTCCTGGGCGACCTTGCCGTGCTCGATCATGCGCTCGGTCTCGGTATCGATGATGCCGACCAGAACAGGCACACGGTGGTCGACGATACGAACGGCCTCGGCGATAATCTGGCGACGGCGCTCGTCGGTGGAGAAGACGACCTCGCCCGAGGATCCCAAGAAGAACAGGCCATCGACGCCGGCATCGATCATGCGGTTGATGCTGCGCTCAAAGGAGGCAACGTCGAGCTGGTGGTCTTCGGTATCGGGAACAACGACGGGAGGGATAACGCCGGTGAATTTCTGAGTTGCCACAAGAATCTCCTTAGTTGTCTGGCGAGCGGCCCTATGCCACCCACTCTTGTTGGCAGTGTCCAGGCCGTCTAGGCCAAAGAACACGGGTAGAACGTTTGGTTAAAGAAGTCGACGACTTCGTTTTCGAACGCATTGATGCGCTCGTGAGCGTATTTGGCATAGATGATATGCCTCCGGTCACACTCAAGACCGTTGAATACGGCGAACTGGCCCTTGGGATCGCTCACGGCATCCATGAGCGATGTGCCTATGAGCACCGATCCGCGCACCCGAGACGACAGAGCCTCGAGGCCACCGGGGATTGGATTGGCAACCGCCGTGCAGGCAAGGCCCCGCTCGTCCAGAGCAGAAACCGCCAGCGCAACACCGCCGCCAAGGCCCTCGCCCCACGCAAAAATGCAATCGAGGTCCATGCCATCAAGATTGCGCGCGACCTTCGCCAACGCGCAGCCCCAACGGACGCGCTCGACAAACGCAGGCGAGGTAATCCCCTGCTGCAGGTCGTCCGCACCAGCAACATCGTCATCCAGCGCGAGGACGGCATACCCCATGGCGGCAAATCTCGTCATGTGATGCCAGCCGCGCACAGGCCGATCGATGTCGTGGAACATCAGACATAGCGGCACGCGCTCAGATACTCGGGCACGACCGACAGGCTCGATCAAACGAGCGTGAATCGCATCGTCACCGAGCTCAAAGGAGACCTCCGAGTAACGGGCGCAGGGGTTAGCAAAGTCAATCGCCGTAATGGCCAGGCTTTGAATCTCAAGATTCAAAGCGCATGTCTCTAAATCAGAAACATCCGCAGAAGCATCGCCGCGCCAATCCCGGAAATCGGAGAGCCTTGACGAAACCGTTCCAGGAATTCCCACGAGCCCGGGGACAATCAGCTCGTCAACATTGCTCTCGCACTTAGACATGAGCCTCCCCTCCCTTGCAGAAAAACGGAATGATCAGATCGTCAAAATCCTGAATCTCCTCGTGTCCAAAGCCTTCAAAGAACTCATGACGCTTTTCGCAGGTCAGGTTGTTATAGACCGCAAACTGCGTCGCTGGCGGACAGACGATATCGGCTGTGCCGGTGCCAAACAGCACGGGGCATTTGACCATAGGGGCAAAGTTCTTGGAATCGAAGTACGCCAGCTTGGCATAAGCTTCGTCAATACGAGTCGAGTCCTCGTCAAACCAGCGAGACCAATAGCGCAGGCCCTCGTAGGCAATGTCGTCGGCATCCAAATCCCAGACTAGGCGGAAATCTGACAGGAAGGGATAGAGGATGGCGGCGCGATTGATAAGCTCGCTGTTAAGTGCACAGGTCGCAATGCCCAAACCGCCGCCCTGCGACGCGCCGTTCACAAACACACGCGCAAGATCGATGCCCTCGAGCTCGCGAACGATGCGGCACAGGATGCGAATATCTTGGTGCAAGCGGACATAGTAGAGGTTGGCCGGGTCGCCGTCGATACCGGCGACGATATGACCGGCAACCGTTGTGCCCTCAAATCCACCAATGTCCTCGGAGGGACCTCCTTGGCCGGGGCAGTCGAGGGCGATGAGTGCCATGCCCATGCCCGCAAACGACGCCTGCTCAAACCAGCTGCGGCTTGCACCCGGATACCCATGGAACTGAAGTACCAATGGCACGGGCTCGTCCGAGACGGGTTTAAGGTACTTGGCATGCAGGCGAGCGCCACACATGCCGGTATACCAGAGATCGAAAAGCTGGCAGGTCGCGGCATCAGTGACCGATGCCGCCTCGATCGCATAGTCAAGCCCGACAGCGTCGGCCTCGGCCATGCGATCCTTCCAAAAGAGATCGAAATCTGATGGACGGGGCATGGCGCCTCGATATTCACCAAATTGATGTTGTAGCTCCTGAGCACTTGGCATGGCTCGTGAACCCAACCTTTCGAAATCGCAACGGAGGTGCGCCCGGCAAGGGAACCGGGCGCACGGGAGGGAAAGCGAGGCTACTCGCCGAGCTTGGGATGCAGCAGCGACGGCGCAGCGCCGAGCAGCATCTTGGTGTAGGGGTCCTGGGGGTGCTGGAAGACCTGCTTGGCCTCGCCCTGCTCGACGATCCTGCCTCCATTCATAACGATGATGTCGTCAGAGATATAGCGGACCGTCTGGATGTCATGGCTGATGAACACCATGGCCAGGCCGAGCTCCTTCTTAAGGTCGGTCAGCAGGTTCAGAATCTGCGCGCGGACCGAAACGTCCAGAGCCGAGGTGGGCTCGTCGGCGATGATGGCATCGGGGTTCAGCGACAGGGCACGGGCAATTGCGACGCGCTGACGCTGGCCGCCCGAAAGCTGGCCGGGAAGAACCTCGGCAGCGGAGCTGGGCAGACCGGTGAGCTCCAAGAGTTCCTTGACGCGCTTCTCCTGCTCGGCCTCGGTACCCAGGTTGTGGACGCGCATGGGGTCGAGCAGCTGCTCGCGAACGACCATGCGGGGGTTGAGCGCCGTGGCCGGGTTCTGGAACACGACCGAGATGACGCGACCCATGTGACGACGGTCCTCGGCGGTGCGCTTGGTAACGTCCTTGCCCTTAAAGTAGACCTTGCCGCTCGTGGGGGCCTGCAGGCCGCACATGACGTTGGCGGTGGTGGATTTACCGCAACCGGACTCGCCGACGATGCCGATCGTCTGACCGGGCATGAGCTTAATCGTTACACCCTGGACGGCGTGAACCAGGTTGGGGTGCAGAATCGAGCCGGTACGGGTCCTAAAGGTGACGTGGACGTCATCAAGGAAGATAATCGGCTCGACGCCGTTGACTGCGGTCTCGCTCATCTACATCACCTCCGCGTGAGGGGTCAAACCATTTGCCTTGAGCACCTCGTCGGGGAGCTCGGAATAGAAGTGCTCGGTGCCGGGCACGCGCTTGAAGACCGGACGGGTGTCCAGGCCAATACGCGGATGGCTCGAGCGGGGCGCGAAGCGATCGCCCTTGGGGAAATCGCGCGGGCTCGGAACGGCGCCGGGCACCTGGTGCAGGCGGCCCGAACCGCTCTCGATGGACAGAACGGAACCCAGAAGACCGCGGGTGTACTCGTGGATCGGGTTCGTGAGCAGCTCCTTGGTGGGTGCCTGCTCGATAACCTGACCGGCGTACATAACCGTGATGTTATGGGCGACCTCGGCGACCAGAGCCAGGTCATGCGAAACGAAGACCATGGCAAAGCCGAGCTTGGCCTGAAGATCGTTGAGCAGCTTGATGACCTGCTTCTGAACGGTAACGTCCAGAGCGGTCGTGGGCTCGTCGCAGATGACCAGCTTGGGGTCGCGGGTAAGGGCCATAGCGATCAGGACGCGCTGACGCTGGCCACCGGAAAGCTCATGCGGATAGCTCTCGAGCGTACGCTTGGGGTCGAGGCCAACGAGCTCCAGGAGCTCCTCGGCGCTACGGGTGCCGCCACGCTTGGTGAGCTGCTTCATCTGGGCGGAAATGAGCATAGAGGGGTTGAGCGAGGACAGGGCGTCCTGGTAGACCATGGCGATATCGGTACCGCGCAGGCCGAACCACTCCTTCTTGCTCATCTTGAGCAGGTCGCGGCCCTCCCAGAGAACCTCGCCGGAAAGATGCTCGTCCTCATCGGTCAGGCCCATGATGGCCAGCGTGGTGATGGACTTACCGCAACCGGACTCGCCCACCAGGCCCATGGTCTGACCAGGACGGACGTCAAAGTTGACATGGTCGACGACGTTGATATCACCGTGATGCTCAAACTGGATGCAGAAGTCACGGACCGAGAGAATCGGCTCAACGGACTCGTCGGGCACATGGCGATCGTCACGCTTGAGCTCGACATCGCGCAGGGCGCCAAGGCGAGCGGAGAGGGACTGGGCCTGCTCCTTGTAGGCGCGAACGGGGTCGGAGACCAGCAGGTCGGCCTCGCGACGCTTGGAGGAATCGGTAGGATCCAGGGCAGCGGAGGGAGCAGCGGCCATGGCGTCGGTAATGCCCTCGGAGAGGATGTTGAGCGCCAGGCAGGTGATCATGATGGCCAGGCCCGGGAACAGCGCCTGCCACCAACGGCCGGCGAGCACGCCGCCGCGGGCGTCGGCGAGGATGTTGCCCCAGGTAGCGGTGGGTTCCTGGATACCAGCGCCGATGAAGGTCAGCGAGGCCTCGAAGATGATGGCGTCGGCGACCAGGGTAACGGTGAAGACCATGATCGGGGCGATGCAGTTACGCAGAACATGCTTGATCAAAATCCACGGAGCCTTGGCGCCGGAAACGATGACCGCGCGGACATAGTCCTCGCCGTACTCGGACACGATGTTGGCGCGTACGATACGGGCAATCTGCGGAGTGTACATAAAGCCAATAGCGAAGATGATCGACGGCACGGAGTTGCCCAGGATGGAGACGAAGACGGCCGCGAGGGCGATGCCCGGGATGGACATGATGATGTCCAGGATACGCATGATCGTCTCGGAGACGGCCTTGCGCGAAACCGCTGCAAGGGCGCCCACGACCGAGCCGCAGACCAGAGCCATGGCAGTGGCGCCAAAGCCGATGATCAGCGAGTAACGACCACCGTAGAGCATACGCGACAGAATGTCGCGACCCTTATCGTCGGTACCGAAGATAAATCCGTTGCCGGGAGCCTGGCGAGCCGTAAAGATCTCGACCGGGCTATAGGGGGCAAGAAGGGGCGCCAGAATCGCAGTCAGGGCGACCAGCACCAGCACGACGGCGGCAATCTTAGAAGACAGCGTCATCTTCTTCCAGCCACCGAGCTTGAGCCCCTTGGAGGCAGCCTTCTCGAGCTGCTCGGTTTGCTTCTCTCGAATCTTTACCATAATCTACACCGTCCTGATGCGCGGGTTGATGAGCAGGTAGAGCATGTCAACCACGATGTTGATGATGATGAAGGCAAGAGCAACGACGATAACGACGCCCTGAACCAGGTTCGCCTCGTTGCCCTGAACGCCCTGCAGAATCGCGGTGCCCATGCCGGGGAGGTTGAAGATAACCTCGATGACGACGGCGCCGCCCATGAGGTAACCGATCTTAAGACCGAGGGTGGTGACCGGGGTGATCAGCGCATTGCGAAGAACGTTGATGCCGACGACGACCTTCTCGGGGACGCCGGCGCCGCGAGCCATACGGACATAATCCTTGTCGAGCTCCTCGACCATGGCGGTACGCACGATACGAGTCATCTGGCCCGTCAGCGGAAATGCCAAGGCGATAGCGGGCATGATCATACGTCCCAGATAGCCAACCGGATTCGTGGTGAAGTGAGGCAGAGCACCCGATGCCGGGAGCACCTTAAGGTAGGAAGAGAACAGCAGAATCAACAGAACGGCAAGCCAGAACGACGGGGTTGCCAAGCCGGCGATGGAAAAGACGCGGATCACTTGGTCCGGCCATTTGTCGCGATACAGTGCCGCGATGACGCCGAGCAAAAACGAAACGACCGCACCGATGGCAAGACCGATAAAGGTCAGCTGCATCGTGACGGGCAGGGCCGTGGAGATGCGCTTGGCAACGGAGTTGCGAGCAGCACCATAGGTGCCCATGTCGCCATGGATCAGATCGCCCATATAGCGCACGTAGCGCACGGGCCAGGGGTCGTCCAGACCATACTTCTCATGGTACTCGGCAACCGCCTCGGGCGAGGCACCGTCACCCAACGCCGTGTAGGCGGGGTCGGTCTTGGAGAACGACATAAGGAAGAACACCAGGACGGTGACGCCCAATGCCATGATCGGCAGCGCCACAAGACGCCTTCCAATCAAACGTAGCAAGTTGTTCACGTTCTCTCCCCTTTCTTTTGTCGGTAGGACCAACTGGTATATGAGTACGGATACTCATTACAAGACCCGAGCGACATCGTTGCCGCCCGGGTCTTTGTTTCAACTATGAGGATACGGTCCCAACGACCGACATCCTGCATACAGACTCAAGCGAGTCTTACGCCTTGACGGTCGCAACGCCCCTGAAGGACATGCTCGTCGTGCCGATGCCCTTGAAGCCATCGAGGGCCTCGCCGTTGGGCGCAGTGGACGGATCGTCCCAGGAAGCGGAGACGGTCTTGACGTGAACAACAGGGTACAGAACGGCGTTGTCGGCAATGATGTCGAAGCACTCGTTCCACTTCTTCTGCTGCTCGTCGCCCTCAGCGGCAAGAGCCTCGTCCATGAGACCGTGGAGCTTCTGCCACTCAGCGGACTCCTTCCACGGGCAACGGGTCTGCATCCAGACGTTGTCACCGTACCACCAGTTGAGCAGCAGGTCGGGGTCAGCGCCGAAGCAGGAAGGATCGCCAGGGGCAAGGAGGATATCGTAGGCCTCGCCGCCGTCGATGGCAGCGTAGGTGGCCGGCGAGGTATCGGTCTGGATGGTCACATCGAAGCCGAGAGCGTCGAGGTCGTTCTTGACTTGGGCGGCCATACCCTTAATCTGCTCGTTATCGGTGGTGCGCAGGGTGATGGCACCCGGGGTGATGCCAGACTCCTCGATGAGCTTCTTAGCCTTCTTGGCGTCGGTCTTGTACACCGTGGAAGCCTCATGATAGTTGGTGAAGCTCTTGGGCAGGTAGCAGCTGGCAGCGGTGGCAAGGCCGGCGAAGGTGTTGCTGACCATCTTCTCGGTGTCGAGCGCATACATGACAGCCTGACGGACCTTGACGTTGTTCCAAGGCTCCTTGGCGACGTTGAACATGATGAAGCGGGTGCCGAAACCCTGAACGTTATCGATCTTGCAGCCAGCGCTCTCGAGCTGGTCGACGGCGTCAGCGGTAACGAGCTCCATAACGAGCGTGGAGCCCTCCTGCTGAGCGGTAACACGAGCGGTGGGGTCGGTCAGGATGCTGTACTGGATCTTCTTATCCTCGGCAGCATACTCACCGTTGTACTCGGGGTTGGGAACCAGGGTGATCTCGGTATCCGAGATAGAGTCGTACATCCAGGGGCCGGAGCCGATCGGCTGCTTGGCGCGATCCTCCTCGGTCTGGGTGGCCGGGGTAACGCGGACGATGGCCAAACGATCCTTGAGCAGGGAGAAGTTGGGGACCTTGGTCTTGACCGTCACGGTGCTGGCGTCCTTGGCCTCGATGGACTCGAACGGCTGGAAGAACGGAGCATAGGTAGCGGAAGCGGCGCAAGCGGTGTAGGAGGCAACGACATCGTCAGCGGTGACCTCGGTGCCATCGGAGAACTTGGCGCCCTTGCGGATGGTGACCTCGAAAGTGGTGTCGTCCACAGACTTGGGGTCGTCGGTGGCGAGCTCGTTGAAGGTGCTGTAGTCGTGGTAATCGATGCCGTAGAGGCCCTCGACGACGTGCCAGTTAGCACCCAGGCCCACAGCGGAGCCGGTGCTGGCGGGATCGAAGCTGGACGGAGCGTAAGCGGAACCAGCGGTGATCACGCCGCCGCCACGGTTGGCGGAATCGGTGGAACCGGAAGCGGAACCCTCGTCGCTAGAGCTGCCACCGCAGCCGGTGAGACCAAGCCCTGCGACAGCAGCGACGCTGCCGGTGAGGCCGAGGAACGAACGCCTGGACATACCCTTGTTGATGATGGCCATGTCTTCTCCTATCAATAGAGAATCTTACTCGGGAGCACCTAGACTTGCCCCCGCGCAACTTGCGGACGATATATACCTTACCTACCGACGAACCCAACTGAGGTGCCGCGCTCGGCGACCGATACATACATACGCTTGAACGGTATTTACTACCGTTCACCGAATTCGTTGACAAACGATTCGCCAGACAGTATGTATCGGCAAGGTGAGATATCAGTCTTCGTCAACCCGCAGGATAGCAGGGTTTTCGCTTGGGTTAGTCAAACGTTTTAGCGTTAATAAAACCCGAAACCAGCAGGCAATCATGGCGAAATAAATGGTTGAAAATCGCGCAATCATGTATATCAGTTGTTTAGGCTCGTGTTTAGCTATCGGAATGGCCAGCCGCCGCCTCGGCGCGCTCGGCATTCCATGCAACGAGCGCCTCGTGGACCGCCTTGGCAACATCGGCAGGTATGCCGCGAACTTCCGCGATCTCTTGCTCGCTCGCCGCGCGCAAACGCTTCATCGAGCCAAAATGGCGCATAAGGGCACGTTTTCTGGTGGGTCCCACGCCTGGAACGTCATCAAGTACCGAAACCGTCATGGCCTTGTCGCGCAACTCGCGGTGGAACGTGATGGCAAATCGGTGGGACTCATCACGTACCTGTTTAATTAGATAGAGCGAAGCAGACCCGCTCGGCAGCACGACAGGAGTCTCGTCCCAAGGCACAAAAACTTCCTCGTCGGCCTTCG
>CAJMPK010000017.1 GCA_905215205.1 uncultured bacterium
CGACGAGCGCCTCGAGCGCCTGTGGGAAGAGGGCTGGGAGGTCCTGCCCCGCACGCTCTATAAGACGCCCGCCGATATCGAGGGCATCAAACGCTCGGCAGCCATCAACGTAGGCGTGCTCGACTACGTAGGCGAGCACATCGCCGCGGGCATGACCACTAACCAGATCGACCAGATGATCTACGACTACACCGTCGAGCACGGTGGCACGCCAGCCGACCTCAACTACGAGGGCTACCCCAAGAGTGTGTGCACCTCGATCAACGACGTCGTCTGTCACGGCATCCCCTGCGATACGGACGTGCTGCACGAGGGCGACATCATCAACGTCGACTGCTCCACGATTCTTGACGGCTACTTTAGCGACTCGAGCCGCATGTTCTGCATCGGCGAGGTCTCTGCCGAGCGCCAGCGCCTGGTCGACGTCACCCGCGCCAGCGTGGAGGCTGGCCTTGCCGCCGTCAAGCCGTGGCTGCCGCTGTCCGTGATGGCCGAGGCAGTGCAAAAGACCGTCGAGGACGCCGGCTTTAGCGTGGTGCGCGAGTACGGCGGACACGGAATCGGTAAGGAGTTCCACGAGGACCCGTTTGTGGGCTTTACCACCGAGGCGCCCGATGTGGACACCATCATGGCTCCGGGCATGGTCTTTACCATCGAGCCCATGGTCAACGCCGGAGCGCCCGACATCAAGATCAGCAAGGGTGACGGCTGGTGCGTGCGCACCAAGGACGGCAGCGATTCGGCCCAGTGCGAGGTACAGCTCGTGGTGACCGAGGATGGCTACGAACTGCTGAGCTGGTAGCCATGCGGGCGCCGGATGCCGACGGGCAAACCCGCTTTGCATCCGGCGTTTTATTTGAACGTTTTGCCTGATAAAACCTGCCAAAATAAACCTGTCCCTTTTTGGCAGGTCGAGCGGAGAGGACTGCTTGTGAACATCCTGGTTTTGTTGCCCGTCAACGACCGCCATCGCGCAATTCTTGAGTCGAGCGCTCCGGGCGAGGACTTTATCTACACGAGCTCCGACGCCGCCACGCGCGAGCAGGTCGCCGATGCCGACGTGATCTTGGGCAACATCGGCCCCGACATGCTCACGGCATGCGAGCATCTCCAGCTGTTGCAATTGCAGACCGCCGGCTATGACGACTACCTTACCGCCGGCACCGTGCCGGCTGAAGCCAAGCTGTCTTGCTCAATCGGCGCCTACGGTCAGGCCGTGAGCGAGCATATGTTTGCCATGGTGCTGTCTATGATGAAGCGCCTGCCCGGCTACCAGGACCTGCAGCGTGAGCATCGCTGGGAGGACTTGGGCCCGGTCACCTCGCTCAAAAACGCCAATGTGCTGGTGCTGGGCGCGGGCGATATCGGCGGCCACTTCGCCATGCTCTGTCGCAGCATGGGCGCGCACGTCCGCGGCATCAAGCGCCATCCGCTCGTCTACCCCATTGTGTTTGAGGACATGGACGGCATGGATGCCCTCCCCGAGCGCCTGGCCGAGGCGGACGTCGTCGCATCCTTTATGCCCAGCACGCCCGAGACCCGCGGCCTGGCGAACGCCGAGTTCTTCGCCGCGATGAAACCGGGCGCCTTCTTTGCCAACGGCGGCCGCGGCGACCTTGTGGTCGCCGACGACTTGGTTGCCGCCCTGGAGTCAGGTCATCTCACCGGCGCCGCGGTCGACGTCACCGACCCCGAACCGTTGCCTGAGACAAGCCCGCTGTGGGATGCGCCCAACATGCTCATCACGCCGCACGTCTCCGGCTGGTTCCACCTAGCCGCGACGCTCAACAACGTCGTCGACATCGCCGCGGAGAATCTGCGTCACCTGCAAGCCGGCGAGACCCTGCGCTGCTGGATCGAGCACTAATTTGTTCCGGCGTTTTGCCAAACGCCGGAACCCCTCGACGCTGCGAGCCCGCCGTTTGGCCAATCTGCCGTTCAATTTCAAAGGCGCGACCAGAAGGTCAGCGCCTTTTCATTTCACGGCACCTTGGCTCAAACGGCGGGCTCTCGCTGACTTTTATTCGACCTGCGGGATCTGACTAGCGCAGGCTCTGCCTATGAAATCCCAGCAGTTCCGTCTTGCTGTTGGCGTTGCAGCATTTGCCCAGATAAAACCTGCCAAAATAAACCTGTCCCTTTTTGGCAGGTTTTAGAGCTCCACGCTTTCGGCGCCGTTGATGGTTAGGTCGCGCTCGTAAAAGGCGGTGAGGGCGCGGATGGCGTACATCACGTCGCGCACGCCGCCGGTCTCGTAGCTCGAGTGCATGGCAAGCTGCGGCAGGCCCACGTCCACGGCATGCATGCTCGCCTGCATATTGGACAGGTTGCCCAAGGTAGAACCGCCCGCCATATCGCTCTTGTTGGCGAAGGCCTGCGTGGGCACGTCGGCGTCATCGCAGATGGCCTGGAACACCGCGCGGCTAAAGGCATCGGTGCAGTAGTGCTGGTTGGCGGCTTCTTTGATGACGATGCCGCCGTTGAGCACAACCTGATTGCGAACGTCGCACTTCTCGGCGTGGTTGGGGTGCACGGCATGTGCATTGTCGCAGCTTACAAGCATCGAGGCGGCAAGTGCGCGATGGTACGACTCGTCGTCAAAGCCCAGCGATCCGTTGATGCGGCGCAGCGCGTCGGCCAAGAACGTCGACATGGCACCCTGCTTGGTCTCGGAGCCAACCTCCTCGTTATCAAAGCAGCAGAAGACCGAGACGTCATGCGCGTTCTCGGCACCCAAAAATGCCTGTAGCGAGGTATAGGCGCAGGCCAGGTCGTCGAGCTTGGGCGTCGAGATAAACTCGTCGGCCCAACCCCAAATGCGCGCATCCTGACGATTGACCAGGAACAGATCGCGGCCCAGAATCTGCTCGGGCTCAACGTCCAGCTCGTCGGCGATCAGAGCATCAAAGTCACCCTGCTTAAGGTCACCGGCGCTGATGAGCGGGCACAGGTCGACGGCGCGGTTGGGCGCAAAGCCCTCGTTAACGCCGCGGTTCATATGGATAGCAAGGCTCGGAATGATAGCGACCTCGCGCTCGGTGGCAAGCAGGCGGCTCTCAATACGGTCGCCCTCGCGCACCAACACGCGGCCCGCGAGCGCCAGCGGGCGATCGAACCAGGTGTAGTCGATCATGCCGCCGTAGGCCTCGGTGTTCAGGCGCAGCGTCTCGCCCGCGCCGTCGAGCTCGGGCACGGCCTTGACCTTAAACGTCGGCGAGTCGCTGTGCGACGCCGTCAGCTGAAAATGGTAGTCGCCGGCAACGCCGTCCTCGCCCCACGTCGCGGCCAGGTCCTCGCCCACCTTAAAGGCAACAACGCTCGAGGTGTTGCGCTGCGTGTAATAACGCCCGCCCGGCTCGATGTCCCACGCCGCATTCTCGGGCAGGTAGGTAAAGCCCGCCTCGTCGAGCTCGGCCATAATGGTCGCCGCCGTATGGAACATGCTGGGGCATGCCTCGATAAAGTCGATAAGGTCGTTGGCGGCCTCGATATCATCGGCCGTCACATGCGCGCGCTCGGGCGTTTCCTGATCCGTCATGCTCTCCCCTTTCGCTGGGTTGATGGTCCCTTCCAGCATACCCCGCCGCGCCAGCGCCGCACTCTTCATTCCGTGTTTAATCCCGCGCCGCTCACCAAGTTGAGCCATCATGCCCGCGCTCCTTTTGCGACAATTGCGCTAACAGGACGAGAGGAGTCGTCATGAAGCCACGTAACATTGCCATCGCCTGCGGTGTCGCGGGAGTCGCCGTCGGCCTTGCCGCTGCCAGCGGTATCGTTTATCACAAGCAAATCAAGTCCGCCGCATCGCTCAAACGCTTGACCGGCTACGCGGATGGCTATGACCTGTATGCAATCGACATCGCCTGCGACTACGATCTCGATCGCATCATCGCCGCTGGCGTGCGCGACGACCAAGCCTACATCGATGCCGTGGTGGCGCAGGTGCTGCCCGGCGTGCCGGCACATGTCCAGGCGCCCCAGTTTGCCTGCAGCGCTTTTGTCGCCGTAGATGCCGAAGGCCGCGTGCGCACCGGTCGCAATTACGACTTTAAGGACGACACCTCGGCGCTGCTGGTGCGTAATCACCCGCGCGGCGGCTATGCCTCCATCGGGCTTGCCGCCCTTAACAACCTGGGCGATAACACTCCGCTTGACTCCGTCGCCGGACGCGCCGCCGCACTCATGGGCCCGTTTGCCCAGCTCGACGGTGTTAACGAATGCGGCGTGTCCATTGCCGTACTCACACTGGATTCCAAGCCCTGTGACCAGGACACGCAACGCCCCGTCATCAATACCTCGCTCGCCATCCGTCTGGTACTCGACCGTGCCGCCACCACGCAAGAAGCTGTCGACCTGCTTTCCGCCTACGACATGCACGCCATGGCAGGACGCGATTACCACTTCTTTATCAACGACGCCGCCGGTGACGCGCGCGTAGCAGAGTGGGATCCGCACGATCCGGACCGCGCTTTCAAAGCGACTCCTGTACACCAGGTTACGAACTTCTACGCCTGCTATGGCGACGAAGTCCTGCCCAACCAAAAGAATGACGAGCTAGGCCATGGTAAAGAGCGCGCCGTCGCAATCGCCGATGTCCTTGACGCCCATGTCGATGCCCAGGACGAAACGATTGCCTGGGAAGCCCTGCGCGCCGCAGCGCAAGAGCCCAATCCGGAAGACATCACCAGCAATACGCAATGGTCGGTCGTCTTTGACAATACCGAACCCGCCGCCGCTATTACGCTGCGCCGCCACTGGGGCGACGTCGACGCCTTCGCACTGTAAGGAGCCGGGCCCGTCAACCTTACGCCCGCCTGACATTGCTTACATTTCTATACGCTTGAGCTAACACGTTTTACCCCCTTATCAACAGTGTACGGGGGTAAACTTATGCGCATGTTATAACTTGCCCGGAAGGATTCATCATGCTCAGGATCGGTCTTCTTACCAGTGGCGGCGACTGCCAGGCGCTCAACGCCACTATGCGCGGCATCGTCAAAACGCTTATGACCAATAGCGAAGAACCTATCGAGATCTATGGTTTTGAGGACGGCTACCAGGGCCTTATCTACAGCAGATTCCGTGTCATGACGCCCGCCGATTTTAGCGGCATCCTCACCCGCGGCGGCACCATCCTGGGCACGAGCCGTACGCCGTTCAAGCGCTTGGACATTCCCGAGGCCGATGGCGTCGAGAAGGTGCCCGCGATGGTCCACACCTATCATAAGTTGCAGCTCGACTGCCTGTTTATGCTGGGCGGCAACGGCTCCACCAAGACCGCCAACCGTCTGCGCGAAGAAGGCCTCAACGTTATCGCCCTGCCCAAGACCATCGATAACGACACCTGGGGCACCGAGCTGACGTTTGGCTTTACGAGTGCCATCGACATCGCCACCAAGTGCATCGACGACATCCATACCACCGCTTCGAGCCATGGTCGCGTGTTCGTTATCGAGATCATGGGCCACAAGGTTGGCTGGATCCCGCTGTATGCCGGCGTCGCGGGCGGCGCGGATGTCATCTTGATTCCCGAGATCCCCTACGACATGGATAACGTCATCAAGACCATCGAGCATCGCATGGAAACCGGCAGCCGCTTTACCATCGTAGCCGTCGCCGAGGGCGCTATCTCCAAGGAGGACGCGGCGCTGTCCAAGAAGGAGTACAAGAAGAAGCTCGCCGAGCGCACGAGCCCGTCAATCGTGTACGACATCGCCAAGGAGATCGAGGCTAAGACCGGTCGCGAGACCCGCGTCGCCATCCCCGGCCACACGCAACGCGGCGGTCAGCCCGACGCCCAGGACCGCATCTTTGCGACCCAGTGCGGCGTCGAGGCAGCACTCGGCTGCCTACGCGGCGAGTTTGGCTACATGATTGCCCTGCGTGACGGCAAGATGTGCCACATGCCGCTCGAGGATGTCGCCGGCAAGCTCAAGTTTGTCGACCCCCAGAGCGACCTGGTACGCGAGGCCAAGGCGTTGGGCATCAGCTTCGGCGACGAATAGCCTCGGCTGGAACCGCCCCATCGGAGGCCCCAGGGCTTACCTCCCAAATCGTCCTCGGACATGTCAGGACCCCGCCGTGCGCTTCGCGCGGCGGGGTCCTTCCGTCCTGCGGAAAGATTTGGGAGGTAAGCCCTGGGGTCTCCTGCGGCAACTAGGGAGGCCGAGGCTATTCGTCTTCTTGCTGCGGGTGCCTGGGGTAGGATGCGGCGTGCATTTTTGGGAGTATTCAGCAGCCGAGGATGCCTGCATACTGGATTTTGGGCGAAAGGCAGGCACCATGGGGCACATCCTGTGGAAAATGAGCGGCTCTTGAGGCGCTGGGGGCTCTTAATCAGGGCTTTCAGCGCAGTTTTGCGCGCCTGCGGACTTCGGGATGCTGAATACTCCGGAATTTGCACGCCGCCCCCGGGGGTACCTGTGGACAAATAGCAACCGCCCCGCCGAAATATGCATTCGACGGGGCGGTTTATGCAATAAAGCGACTGTGGCACGTCGCAGCTCGCTAGAACTTGAATCCCAGGACAGGTTACTCGGCGCTCTTGAGGGCGCCGACCATGTCGATCTTGTTGAGGGTACGATTGGTGGCGAGGTTGACGATAAACGTAAAGCCAAAGGAAAGCACCACGGCGAGCACGAAGCTCAGCGGCTCGACTTCAACGTCAAAGTACAGCGACGGCATCTGCAAAATGTAGGTAAAGCTCTCGGCCAGCAAACCGCCTAGCGGTACACCCAGAGCGGCGCCAATCGCCGTGAGGATCAACGTCTCCTTGTTGACGTAATGGTGCACCTCGCCGCGACGGAAGCCCAGAACCTTGATGGTCGCCAGCTCGCGTTCGCGCTCGGAGATATTCGTGTTGGACAGCGTAAACACCACCACAAACGATAGGCACGCTGCCATAAAGGTCACGAGCACCACGACAGAATTGATAATCGTAAAGTTCGCCTCGTAGTTCTGCCAATGTTCGGCCGTGCTCGAAATCGTAAGCCAACCGTCACTCTTAAGCTTCTTGCTAAACGCAATCTGGTCGGCCGACGAACCCTTAAGCAGCACAAAAACGCCGTTAAGGCGTGCACTTCGACCGAACGCGCGCTCATAGGTGCCCTGCGTCATGTAAAGCGTGTTGCCCAGATAGTTAAGCGAAATGTCGCTGACTTTGACCTTGGCAACATTGAGCGACGAATCCTGGACGTGCGCCGTATCGCCCGGTTGAATCCCCAGTACCAGCTGTGAACTCTTGCTCAGATACACGTCTCCGTCACGCAAAGACAGCGGTTCTTTGGACTCATCCTCCAGGCGCACGTAATCGCCCAAGTCACCCGTGCGGTCATCAGGAATCACGATGAGCTGCACGGTCTCGCTCTTGCCGCCGAACGTAAAGGTGACGTTGTCAGTTATAATCGGCAGGGTCGAGGTCACGGTCACGTTGGAATCATTGGCTGCGCTGCGCTCATCCAATGCCGCGCACGTCTGCGGAAAATCGTCGGGATTGGCGACCGCCAACAAGTCATAGCGCGTGATATGCCCGTACTGTTTGGGCGAAAGCGCCACCGACGTATCGCGGATGCCCATACCGCAGATCACGAGCGCCGTGCAGCCGGCGATACCGAAGATGGTCATAAAGGCACGCTTTTTGTAGCGGAACAGGTTACGCGCCGCTACCTTGTTCAAAAAGCCCATGCGGCGCCAAATAAAGCCGATGCGCTCAAGCAAGATGCGCGAGCCGGCACGTGGGGCCTTGGGACGCATGAGCGAGGCAGGGGTCTCGGCCATCTCGTGGCGGCAGGCAATAATCGTAGCGCCCACCACGCCCACGGCAAATAGCGCCACCGACACGAGCGACGACACGATGTCGTACGAAAGCAGCATCTGGGGCAGCGAATACATGTCGTCGAACACCGTAAACAAGAACAGCGGCAGGCCCACAAAGCCGATGATATTGCCGAGCACGCCACCGATCAGACACGCCCACAGCGCGTAGTCCACGTATTTGGACAGGATGCGCCCGCGCGAGTAGCCAAGCGCCTTGTACAGGCCAATGAGCGTGCGTTCCTCCTCGACCATGCGCGTGGCGGTGGTGAGGCTGATGAGCACGGCGACGATAAAGAAGATGAACGGGAACACCGTGGCGATGGCCTCAATTGACGAGCTATCGCTCTCCACGCTCGAGTAGCTTGCGATGTTATCGCGGTCCTGGATGTACCAGGTGCATTCACCCAGATCGGAAAGCTCGGCGCGGGCGTCGGCAAAATGCTGGTCGGCGGCGGCGCGGCGCTGGTCCAACTCGGCCTGAGCCTGGACGCGCTCCTCGCTGCCCTCGGCCATACGGTCGATGTTGTCCTGTTCAATCCCAAAGAGCATATTCGCCTGGCGCTCGGCCGCATCTAAGCTTGCCGGCGTGTCGACCGTCAGCTCCTGAGCGCGCGCCTTCTCACGCTCCTCGCGGATCTTCTCGATATTGCCTTTGACCTCGTTGATCTTTGTCGTGTAGGCATCCGAATAGGAGTTGAGGCTCTTGGCTCCCTCGACGATCACGTGGACCGCGGAGTAGGAAGAAGATGTCGCGGCATCCTCGCTCACATAGAACTTATAGTCCGCCGCCGAAGCAGCGCGAAAGGCGTTGACTGTCGAGTCGGAGCTCACGTCGGTAGGATCGAGGACCTCGGCCGTAATGGTGTACTCGCCCGCGGCAAACTGATCCTTGGCGCTTTGGTTCGATGAGCTCGCGTCATTGGCGGCAAAACTCACCGTATCGCCGAGCTTTTTGCCCGAAGCCTTCAGGAACTTCGAAGTCACCGCGACCTCATCGGCGCTCTCGGGCAAATCGCCGCTCACGAGCACAGGCTGATCGATGTTCTCCTTGGAGAGACTCTGCACGACCACGCGCTCGTGCGTTGTGCCCACGGCGGTGTAGGCGGTCTCGGTGTAGATACCCTCGGCCGTCTCGACGCCGTCGACCTCTTGGATAGCCGCGAGATCGTCGCGCGTAAGGCCATAGGTCGACTGCACGTTAATGTCATAGACATTCTGCTGGTCAAAGTAGGCGTCGACCGAATCGCACAGGTCCTCGCAGCCCGCCTTAAGGCCGCACATCACGCTCACGCCGAGCGCGGTGATGACCACGATAGATAGGAAGCGCTTAAGACTGCCGCGGATTGTGCGATAGATGCCACGGCGAAAAACCGTCGGCACCATATCGTTTGAGCTTTGGGCGGCGCGGTAGGTCGCGAACTCCCGGTCGCGACTCACGTGCTGCGTATCGTGGTTTTGGCCGTTTTGGCGATCTTGGTCCATGAGCGCTACCACTCGATCGTCTCGATAGGCACGGGATTTTGCTGGACCGTCTCGCTCTCCACGCGGCCGCTCTTAAAGCGGATCAGGCGATCGGCCATGGGTGCCAGCGCGGAGTTGTGGGTGATGATAATGACCGTGATGCCCTGCTTGCGGCAAGTGTCCTGCAGCAGCTGCAAGATCTGCTTGCCGGTTTTGTAGTCGAGTGCACCCGTGGGCTCGTCACATAAAAGAAGCTTGGGGGTCTTGGCCAGTGCGCGGGCAATGGACACGCGCTGTTGCTCGCCGCCCGAAAGCTGCGCGGGAAAGTTGGCGAGACGCTCACCCAGACCAACCTGGCAAAGCGTTTGCTCGGCATCGAGCGAATCGGGGCAGATTTGCGCCGCGAGCTCGACGTTCTCGAGCGCCGTCAAGTTGGGGACCAAATTGTAGAACTGGAAGACAAAGCCGACGTCGGCGCGGCGATATTCCACGAGCTGTGCCTCGTTGGCGGAGCTCACGTCTCGCCCGTCCACCCTCACGGTGCCGGAGGTCGCCGTATCCATGCCGCCCAGAATGTTGAGCGCCGTGGTCTTGCCGGCACCCGAAGCACCCAAAATGATGGCGAGCTCGCCGCGCTCGACCGTAAAGCTCGCGCCATCGAGCGCATGAATGCGGGCATCACCCTCGCCGTATGCTTTGATGACGTCTTTGAATTCGATATAGGCCATCGATCGGTTCCAATCTGGTCGGATAACTCTTTAGTATTACCCATTTCGCACCGACCAAAAAGGGACAGGTTGATTTTGGCAGGTTTTAGAGGCGGACGGTGAAGGTAATCTGGTTGCCGTGGCCGCAGACAGAAGCGCTCCCGCCATGGGCCTCGGCGATGGCTCGCACCACGGATAGGCCCACGCCCGAACCGCCTGTCTTGGAGCTGCGCGAGACATCTGCGCGGTAGAAGCGGTCGAACAGCCGGTCCAGGTCACCCTCGGGCAGCTCGTCCACGGCGTTCGATACGACAAGTTCGGCGGCGCCCTTACCCTGACCGCGCGAGGCCGCGCGCAGGCTTAGCTCAATCACGCTGTCCTCGCTTGCGTAGCGTGTGGCGTTATCCAGCAGCAACTCAACCACCTGCGCCACCGCTGCAGCGTCGGCATGGGCCCGCACGCCGCTCGCAATCGACGTCGACAGACGCTTGCCACGCGAAACCGCCACCGACTCAAACGGCACCGCTGCCTTGTCCACTGCCTCCGAAAGATCGATCGATGTCATGGTAAAGCCCGCCGAGCCCTCGTCCATACGAGCCAAAAATACCAGACGCTCCGTGAGCGCCGTCAACCGTGCAACCTGTTCGTGAATGCTCTGCGTCCACTCGCTCTCGCCGCTCTCAATTTCCTGCACCTCGTTAGCGGCATCAATCACGGCCAGCGGCGTCTTGATCTCGTGGCTTGCATCGGTAATAAAGCGCTTTTGCTTGCTGTAGCTCTCGACCATCGGGCGAATTACCGCACCCGAGGCGCCCGCCACAATTGCCAGCACCGCCAACCAGCCAATACAACTGATTGCCACGCTCGCGCTCAAAAACGAATGAAAGCTTGCGAGCTCGCGCGAGCAGTCCACGAACACATAGGTGGTCTCATCGTCTTGAGCCGTAGTGGTATAGCGATAATTGCCAGAAAAACCCGAGACCCAACCCTTGGAATGCAGCTTTGCGGCAATGCTGGCGGCGCGCTTGGCGCCCACCGCGGCAATGCGGGCCGTATTGACATCGGCAACCTGTCCGGCGGCAATCGTCACCGTAAAGTAGCGCGTGTCGAAGGGAGACTCCGCCGTCATACCTTCGAAGTGCCTGATGCGAACGCCCGCTTGGCTATCGCTGGCATCCTTGCCATTAGCGGGATCATCTTTAGGCTCGTCCCCCCAATCGATACCGTCCTTGCCCGCCAGGATATAGCCCAGGCGCGCATCGGCCATTTTGCAGACATGCGAATAATTGACGATGTTGATGCCGGCGATGATGAGTGTGAGCACCACGGTCACGGCGCCCATGGCAACGAGGATAGACTTGCGACGCAGGCGACGGCCCAATGCGTCAACAGAATTTGCCCGCCCCGTACTACTCGAGGCGGTGTGGAACCGCTCCGTCATGCGCTTGCACCACGAGCGTACGCTCACGCCCGCTCGTCCCCTTCGACAACCTCAAGCGAATAGCCCTGATTGCGCGATGCGCGAATGACCACGTTGGCACCAAGCGCCGTCAGCTTTTTGCGCAGATACGAGATGTAGACCCACACCACGTTGGCGCCTTCGGGCGCATCCTCACCCCAAACTTCGAGCATCAGACGCTCGGTGGGCATGCGCGTGCCGGCGTTGCGCATAAAGAGTTCCATAAGCTGAAACTCACGATTGGCCAGGTGCTCCTCGCCCAAGGGACCCACAAGCGTGCACGATGCCGTGTCGAGGCGCATGTTGCCCACACTGAGCGTCGTGGCGTCAATTGCCGTCGCGGCACGCGTCATGGCACGAATGCGAGCGAGCAGCTCCTTGGCGGCAAACGGCTTGGTCAGATAATCGTTGGCACCGGCATCCAGGCCCTCGACCTTATCGGACACCTCGCTTTTGGCCGTGAGCATAATGATGGGCAGACGCTTACCGGCGGCGCGTGTGCGCTTGAGCACCTCGATGCCATCCATGCCGGGCATCATGATATCCAGGATTGCGGCATCGTAGTCGTTGGCAAGCAGATATTCGAGCGCCGTCAGACCGTCGAGCGCGGTATCGACCTCGTAGTCGCTATGTTGAAGAATCGCGGTAAGGGCGCGGGAGAGACCGGGTTCGTCCTCGGCAAGCATCAGTTTCATGGTTGCTCCTTTGGCGCACGACTATACAGGTTTCGATACTGCCGATGATAGCGCACCGTCAGCCGCCTTAGCGCAGCCTTAGCTGCTCAACCTGCGCGTTTTCAAATACGCAGGATATGGCTTAGCCAAACTTAAGGCGCAGACGCCGAGCGCCTGGACGCATGCCGGCCGTGAAAAGACAGCGACTCGTCCTTTCGCGGCGTCCTAGTTATGCAAAGTGTTCGTGCCTTACTCCTCGTACGCGCCCTCAAGCCGCAGCAGCCACTCCTTGCGATCAAGCCCGCCGGCATATCCGTTGAGCGATCCGTCGGCCGCCACCACGCGATGGCACGGCACAATAATCGATATGGGATTACGCGCGACCGCAGCCCCCACCGCACGAGGAGACACAACGGGATCCTCATTTCCCGGTGCACGATGTCGAGCCGCAACACGTTGGGCGATCTCGCCATACGTGGCGACCTCGCCGCGCGGAATAGAAAGCAGCTCAAACCAAACCTCGCGCTGAAACGCCGTACCAATCATATGCAACGGCGGCGTAAACCGAGGTTCCTGCCCTGCAAAATAAGCATTCAGCCAAGCCCAGGAGCGCTCAAGCACCGAAGAGGCCGCACCATTTGCCGGACTCACCGGCGATATGCCACCAATACCGGAAACCGCATCGGCGCCTTCAACATGTTCGGAGTCTTCACGGAGAAGCGTAGAGCCAAAGTGCTCCTGCCCCTCAAACCAAAGCCCAGTCAAACCGCGGCCATCAGCGGCAAGCAAAATCTCGCCCAAAGGCGAAGCAAACGTCGTCGTGACCACCAGCGGCTCCTTTCAAAACTTCGCACCATAATACCGCGAATTGTGCAGACAACCCCAATCGACCCCAAAGTCACCCAAGGCAGCAGGCGCGCAGCGCCGGGGCTGCCGCACGACCCCAAAGTCCCCGCAGGCAGCAGGCGCAACGCGCCGCAGCTGCCGGCCGAGCCCCACAGTCCCCAAAGGCGGCAGGCACGAAGTGCCGGGGCCGCCGCCGGGACTAGGGCCCGCAACAGCCACGTGCCCTCACATCAGCCCAGCGGCCCCAACCAACAACGGCCCCATCGCAAGCCGCTCGCAGCCGAGTCACCGCAGGCGGGGGCCGGGCTTAGTTTTCAGAACACTCCGCAGACCAGTGTGGCGCCTTGTCCGCGGCTCCGAAGAAGCAGGACAAGGCGCCACACATGGTCAAGGACGTTCTGAAAACTAAGCCCGGCCCCCGCCGGACAGGTCAACCGCTACTCGCAGAGCAGCTTAGCGATCTGAACGGCGTTAGTTGCCGCGCCCTTACGGATTTGGTCGCCGCAGCACCAGAAGGTGATGCCGCGCGCAGCCTCGGGGTTCGAGATGTCGCGGCGTACGCGACCGACCCAAATCAGGTCCTGGTCGGACGTATCCATCGGCATGGGGAAGCGGTCGTGCGCATCCTCGGCGCTCATGTCGTCAACCAGCTTCACGCCCGGAGCGGCAACCAGCGCGGCACGGGCCTCCTCAACCGTAATGTCACGCTCGAACTCGAGCGTAATGCTCTCGGAGTGCGAGCGCAGCACAGGCACGCGCACGCAAGTGCAGTTCACGCGCAGCTCGGGCAGGTGCATGATCTTGCGGCCCTCGTTTTGCAACTTCATCTCCTCGGAGGTAAAGCCCTCCTCCTTGACGCCGCCAATCTGCGGAATCAGGTTACTCGCCAGCTGGGCGGCAAATGCGCGCGGCTCGGGAATCTCCTCGCCACGGCCCAGGGCGGCAAGCTGCGCTTCGAGCTCGGCCATACCGGGAGCGCCGGCACCCGAAGCCGCCTGATACGTCGAGACGATCATGCGCTTCACGCCGGCAAACTGATGCAGCGGCCACGTGGGAACCAGACCGATAATGGTCGCGCAGTTGGGGTTGGCGATAAGGCCGTGATGCCACTTGATGTCGTCGGCATTGATCTCGGGCACGACCAGCGGCACCTCGGAGTCCATGCGGAAGGCGTGGCTGTTGTCGACCACGACGGCGCCGCGCTTGACGGCCTCGGGCAGCAGCTCCTTTGCGATGTCGTCGCCGGCAGCGCCGAGTACGATGTCGCAGCCCTCAAAGGCCTCGGGGCAAGCCTCTTCGATCACAACCTGCTCGCCGCGGAACTCGACGATCTTGCCCGCAGAACGCGCGCTCGCCAGTAGCTTGAGCTTGCTAACCGGGAACTCCTGCTCGTTGAGGCACTCGAGCATCTGGGTGCCCACGGCTCCCGTCGCGCCCAAAATAGCAACCGTGTACTGTTTCATGCTTCCCCCTTTAAAGGTTATGGCTTTTGCCCGCACGCCGAGCAGGCCGATTATTGTTGCCAGTGTATACAAGAACGGGGCGGGCACGAAACCCGCCCCGTCGAAACGAAACCGAAACGAAACGCCCCGCACTAGATTTTTGGCACTTGTCCCAAAAATCCACCGGGATGGCAGCTACTTATGGAGCGCGGCCAAGGTGGGATCGGCCGGCGCGGGAGCCTCCAGGTCGGAGACCTTCACAATGCCGTTCTCGTCGGAGAAGGCACGGTAAATGGTCCGAATCGCAAGGTCGAAGTCCTTCTCCTCGACACCGATAATGATGTTAATCTCGTCGCAGCTCTGCGAAATCATACGCACGCTCACGCCGGCCTGGCCGAGCATGCCAAACAGATGGCCCGAGATACCTGCACGACCGCGCAGGTTACGGCCGACGGTCGCGATAAGTGCCAAGCCCTCGACAACCTCGATCTCGAGCGGCTCGACCTCCTGCTGAATGTCGCCCACGAGCGAGTACAGCGAGTCGTGCACATCCTGCTCCTGCACCACGGCGCCAAAGCGGTCGACACCGGTGGGCATGTGCTCGACGGAAACGTCATAGCGCTCGAAGACCGAAAGCGCGCGGCGCATAAAGCCAACACGGGGCTTGGTACGGTCGCGGGCAACGTTGATGGCGACAAAACCGCGCTTGCCGGTCACGCCGGTAATGATGGGCTCCGCCTCGCCCTCGTCAGCCGTCTCGCTAATGATGGTGCCGGGGTCCTGCGGCGCGTTGGTGTTCTTGATGACCAGCGGAATACCCGCCTCACGCACGGGGAACACGGCCTCCTCGTGCAGGACGCTTGCACCCATGTACGAAAGCTCGCGCAGCTCCTCGTAGGTAACGCGCGCAATGGGCTGAGCCTCGGGCACAATGCGAGGATCGGCAGAATAGAAGCCCGAAACGTCGGTCCAGTTCTCGTACAGGTCGGCGCCCAGGCACTTGGCCAGGATCGAGCCGGAAATATCGCCGCCACCACGGTCGAGCAGCTTGATCTGGCCCTCGCGCGTCGCGCCGTAGAAGCCAGGCATAACAAAGCCGCCCTGCTGACCGTACTCCTGCACCAGCTCGGAGGTGCGGTTCATGCTGAGCGTACCGTCGTGATGGAACGCCACAACCGTCGCGGCGTCCAGGAACGGCAGGCCCAGGTATTCGGCCATCAGGCGAGCGGTAAAGTACTCGCCGCGGCTTACGAGCTCCTCAGTAGAGTAGCCACCGGAGCGAGCACGCTCGGCAAAGGCCGCAAACTCTTCGCGGATGGGATAGGCAAGCTCCAACTCGTCAGCAATATCAAAGTAGCGCTGGCCAATGTCCTCGAGCAGTTCCTCGCACGACACGTGGTACTTAACGTGCGCGTTAACCAGGTAGAGCAGGTCGGTCACCTTGGTGTCGCCCTTAAAACGGCGACCGCAGGCAGAAACCACCACAAAACGGCGGGCAGGGTCGGCGTCGACGATGGCCTTGATCTTTTTGAAGTGTTCGGCGTCGGCGACCGACGAGCCGCCAAACTTGGCAATTTTTATCATGGCGTGGAGGTTACCTTTCTAAAAGCCTCTGCAAACCTGTTTTGCGCGCTCTGATACCATGGTTTCACCGATTGGGACCAAGGCATCCGAGGAGCAGTGTTATATGGGAACTTATCATAGTACACGAGGACGCACTTTATCGTGCTCAAGTAAGGTGGCAATCCGTACCGGCATCGCTCCCGACGGGGGTTTGTTTGTCTCGGACGAGCTCGGCACCCAGCAGGTCGATATCAGCTCGCTTGCAGATAAATCGTACTTTGAAATCGCTCAAGATGTGTTGGGAATGTTACTGAATGATTACACGGCCGAAGAAATTTCGGCGTGTGTCGACGAGGCATACCGCGGCACGTTCGCGAGTGAAGAGGTTACGCCGCTCGTCAAACTCGACGCTGCGCCGGGCGCTGACGCCCCTCAGACCTATGTGATGGAGCTCTTTGGCGGCCCCACGAGCGCCTTCAAGGACGTCGCCCTGCAGATGCTCCCCCGTCTGATGGCCCGCACTTCCGCCAAGGACGGTGGCGCCGAGCGCATCATGATCGTCACCGCCACGTCGGGCGACACGGGCAAAGCAGCACTCGCCGGCTTTGCCGACGCCCCGGGCACGGGCATCACCGTCTTTTATCCCGAGGGCAAAGTCAGCCGTGTGCAGAATCTGCAGATGTCCACACAGGAGGGCGATAACGTCGCCGTCTGCGGCATCCGCGGCAACTTTGACGACGCCCAGAGCGCCGTCAAGCGCATCTTTGCCGATAAGGAGCTTGCCGAGCGTCTGGAGGCCGCCGGCACGGTGCTTTCGAGCGCCAACTCCATCAACGTCGGCCGCCTGGTACCGCAGGTCGTCTACTACTTTGCCGCCTATGCGCAGCTGTTGCGCGCCGGCGCCATCGAGGCCGGCGACGCCGTGGAGTTCTGCGTACCGACCGGCAACTTTGGCGATATCCTGGCCGGCTACTATGCCAAGCGCATGGGTCTGCCCGTCGCCAAGCTCATCGTCGCGAGCGACAAGAATAACGTGCTGGCTGACTTCCTGACCACCGGCGTCTACGACCGCAACCGTCCGTTCTTCACGACCATCTCGCCGTCGATGGACATCCTCATCAGCTCTAACCTGGAGCGCATGCTGTACTTCCTGTCCGATGGCGACTGCGAGCTCGTTGCCGGCCTTATGGAGCAGCTTGCCCAGACGGGTCGCTACGAGGTTCCCGCCGACCTGCTGGCAAAGATTCAGAGCGTCTTTGGCTGCGGTTGGGCCAGCGAGGACGAGGTCCGCGCTACCATCAAGAGCTGCTGGGACACAAACGGCTACGTGATCGACCCGCACACCGCTTGCGGCTATCACGTCTTTGACCAGGTCGCCCCCACCGAGGGCGCTAAGGCCCGCGTGCTGCTTTCGACCGCCAGCCCCTACAAGTTCCCGCGCGCATGCTGCGACGCTCTGGGGCTCGACGTTCCCGAGGACGACTTTGAGGCCATGCGCCTTCTCGAGCAGGCCACCAATACGGTCGCCCCAGCCCAGCTCGCCGAACTCGAGTCCAAGCCCGTCCGCTTCGAAGACGTCTGCGACGTCGATGAGATGGCCAGCTACGTCGAATCCGCAGCAAAACGAATGAGCACCAACTAGATCCCTTATTAAGCGCCGGCGAAAGCCGGCGCACCTTCTTTCATCAGATAACCCTCGGGATGATGACGAACGCGCACAGCGTGCCTGGCTGTTTAGTTCGTCGCGAGTTCCGCACGCAAAGGAAAGCACTTAATGTGCTTTCCGTC
>CAJMPK010000018.1 GCA_905215205.1 uncultured bacterium
CGATTGAGGTCCGCACTGTTGACGCAAACGGTTTTTCGTTTTTGCTTGCAAGCTTGCCTACTGGCGTCGGGCTTCCCGAGGCTAAGAGGGTCTATAGTCAGCTAGCCTTGCGTGCGGAGACTCCTGTTGTCGTTTCGTTTCCTGATGCCGATGCACGTCAGCGCAAAGCATTGGTCGCACAAGGGATTCCCTTTGTCTGTCCCGGTAGACAGGCTTTTCTTCCATTTATGGGCACAGCTTGCACGGAGAGGGGCGGTGCCCGGTTTCGTAATCACGCGACCAAGATGTCACCCAACGCGCAGGCTGCCGCAATCTGGGGAGCAGCCCAGGAGCCATATCGCCCCTATGACCTTTGTCGTGCGCTTGGGATCTCGGCAAGCCGTGCGAGTGAGGCCATAACCGAGCTTGTCGACAGGGGACTCGCGAGGCGCGAGCGTCGCGAGCGACGTGTCGTCGTGTTCCCTGTTGCCGTTGATCTTCTGCTCAGTGAGCACATGGCAGAGCTCTCCTCGCCTGTCTCGAAGGTTATTTTTGCAAGGAAGGCACCACAGGTCGACCGCCTCGCTGACGCTGGGGAGGCGGCGCTCGCTGCACGTTCGATGCTCGCTGCGCCGGGTATGGAACAAAAGGCCGTCTTAAGAAGTGCATGGCGTCAACTGAGCGACCTCGAAGTCGCAGACGGGGAGTTGCCGGATAACGAGACGGCGATGATCCAAGTGTGGCGCTATGCACCCGTGTTTGCCGACTCCTCCCGTGTCGACGACATTTCGCTTGCGCTATCTTTGGCGGCAATCGACGATGAGCGAATTCAGCTCGAAGTCGATCGCATGTTTGGAAAGGAATATCCATGGCAAGAAGCGCTGTAGAAGGTCTCCAAGAATTTCAGCAGCATATGCAAGAAGCTGCAGGATCGTATGCCCTTATCGGCGGCACGGCATGCGACATTTTGCTCGCGGAGGCGGGACTTCCGTTTAGGGCGACTCACGATTTTGATGTGGTAATTGTCGCCGATGACCGGTTGCCTCAGACGGCAGAAGCTATATGGACTTTGGTGCGTGATGGCGGTTACCGCTGCGGCTGGGGCGAAGGCAAAGGCTCATGTTTTTATCGGTTTACAGAGCCTAAGAGGCCGGGTTACCCCCATATGATCGAGCTCTTCGCGAAGTGCCCCGACTTTCTAAAGGGTCGTGAGGGGATTGATGTGGCACCAATTCACGTTGATGAAAACGTAAGCAGTCTTTCGGCAATTTTGTTGGACGATGCTTACTACAGCTTGTTCCTTCAGGGAATTCGGACCGTAGACGGCGTTTCGGTCCTAGGTACGGAATACATTGTCCCGTTCAAAGCGAAGGCGTATCTCGACCTAAAAGCTAGAAGGGAAGCGGGGGAGAACGTTGATTCGAGGAAGGTAAAAAAGCATAAACGCGATGCGCTGAGGCTTGCTCAGCTGCTTGGCGAGTCGGAAGGTGTCGACCTGGGCGGAGAACTGAAGGACGATATGCTTGCGTTTGTTAAAGATTGCGAGGTGGGCGACGTCAATCTGAAACAGATTGGGGTTGCGGGCGTAACGATGGTGCAGTTGCTCGAGACGATGAAAGCAACATATGGCTTGATTGGTTGAGTGGGGTTACGTGGCCCGGACGGTGCAGTCTAGCTGCGTTGTCCGGCGTGGAAGCTCGCTAATCGGCTATTATTTGTTTAGACAACTTGAGTTGTAGAGGAGTGACCGGCGATGGTGCAGGGCGCCAAACATATGAAGAGCAGTAACGCCGCGGCCAACGGTGGCTCAGGCCCCCAGTCCAAACCTCAACCAAAGCCCAAGCGCCGTCGCAAGCGGCTGCCGCGCTGGGCCGACCGGCTCATCACCATCGTCATCATCCTTATCGGCGTGGGCCTTATGACCTGGCCGTGGATCTTGGACCGGCTCGAGGCCTCGGGCGTGTTCAACCAGATCAGCACCGTGTCCAGCACCGTGGACGCGCTCTCTGAAGAGGAGCGCGAGCGCATCCTGCTCCAGGCTCGCTCCTTTAACGAGCAACTGGCGGGCGAGGCCACCGAGCTTCCCACCGACCAGATTGAGCCCTACGCTCAGCAGCTCATCTTTGACCGTGACCCCATGATGAGCTGGGTCGAGATCCCCTCCATCGACGTGAGCATGCCCATTTACCACGGCACGAGCGAAGAAGTCCTTATGGCGGGCGTCGGCCACCTGGAGGGCACGAGCCTGCCGGTGGGCGGCACCTCGACGCATTGCGTGCTCACCGCGCACTCGGGCATGCGCAACCTGAGCATGTTCGATGACATCCACTCGCTGGAACCCGGCGACCTGGTGCTGCTGCACACCATGAACAAGACGCTCGCCTACAAGATGGTGGACTCCGAGGTCGTGCTGCCCGAGGAGATGGAGTCGCTGACCATCGAGCCGGGCGCCGACAAGGTAACGCTCGTCACCTGCACGCCCTATGGCGTGAACGACCATCGCCTGCTGGTGCATTGCGTGCGCACCAAGTACAACAAAAAGGACGTCGACAAGCAAAAGTCGCTGGCCGGTCGCCACTGGGGCAAGCGCGAGTTTGCCGTGCTCATTGTGGTCGTGGCCATTGTGCTGTTGCTGCTGGACATCGTGATCCACGCGGTCCGCAAGCGCCGCAAGGGCAAGGCCTCGGCATAGGGCTCGTTCAGAACCACCACAATGGGGACAGACACCTTTGTGGTGGTCGGGGCTTCCAAACCATCACAACATTCGATGAAAATCTCGATTTTGGCGAAAAGCGTCGAATGTTGTGATGGTTTTCGTTGTGGGCGGGACGGTTTTCGTTGTGGACGCGACGGTTTTCGCTGCGGGCAGTACGGCTTTCGCTATGGACGGTGCGGTTTCGCTGTAGAATCGCCAGCCCGCAGCCTGCCAACCGCCGCCCTCGTTACGTTTTCGCTGCATTTAGGTAAAGCGCCTGCTCCAAGCGGCGTTGCCTTGTATACTAGAGCGGTTTATCTGTTATGCGGAAGGGAGCGCCTATGGCACTCAGCGAGAAAGACGTGCGCGGCATCGCCGAGTACGCAAAGATCGCACTGACCGATGACGAGCTCACCCAGATGACGTCCTACATGAACGACGCCGTCCAGATGCTCGAGCCCGTCCTGCAATATGACTTGCCCGACGTGGAGCCCACGTTCCATCCCATCGGAAGCCTGTCCAACGTGATGGGCGATGACCTGCGCGAGCCCGAGCGCGACCTGCCGCTCGACGTCGCGCTCGAAAACGCCGGCAGCGCGCGCGACCGCTACTTCCGCGTGCCGTCCATTTTGGGAGAGGGGGAGAGCGAGTAATGGCGCAGAGCTTCGATTCCCTTACCGCCGCCCAGATCGCCGCGGGCGTTGCCGCCGGCGACTTTACCGCTACCGAGGTGGCCCAGGCCTCCCTTGCCGCCATCGAGGCGCGCGAGGGCGGGGTCCAGGCATTCCTGCAGGTGGCGCCCGAGCTCGCGCTCGAGGCCGCTGCGCGCGTGGATGCCGACCGTGCCGCAGGCAAGCCGCTGCCCCCGCTCGCGGGCGTGCCGCTGGCCATCAAGGACAACATGAACCTCGTGGGTACGCGCACCACCTGCGCTTCCCGCATGCTCGGGGACTACCAGAGCGTCTACACCGCCACCTGCGTCCAGCGCATGCTCGATGCCGGCTGCCTGCCCATGGGCAAGGCCAACATGGACGAGTTTGCCTTTGGCAGCTCCACCGAGAGCTCTGCCTTCCACCGCACCAACAACCCTTGGGATACCGAACGCGTGCCCGGTGGCTCTTCGGGCGGCTCCGCTGCCGCCGTCGCCGCGGGCGAAGTCGCGCTCTCGCTGGGCTCGGACACCGGCGGCTCCATTCGCCAGCCGGCATCGCTGTGCGGCGTGGTGGGCTTTAAGCCCACGTATGGCGCCGTGAGCCGTTACGGCGTGGTTGCCTTTGGCTCGTCGCTCGACCAGGTGGGCCCCTTTGGCCGCACGGTCGAGGATGTCGCGCTGGCCATGAACGCGCTTACCGGCGCGGGCCATGATCCGTACGACTGCACCAGCCAGGATTGCGCCGTCGACTTTACCGAGCATCTCAACGACAGCATCGAGGGCAAGCGCGTGGGCATTATCCCTGCGTTTATGGAGGCCGAGGGCCTGACGCCCGAGGTCAAGGCCGCTGTTCAGCGCGCCGCCCAGGAGCTGCAGAACCAGGGTGCCGAGCTGGTCGAGGTCGACCTGCCGCACCTGGACGCCGCCATCGCCGCCTACTACGTCATCGGCCCGGCCGAGGCGTTCTCCAACCTGGCCCGCTTCGACGGCATTCGCTACGGCTATCAGGAGGAGGGCTGCGCCAACCTGTCCGACCAGAGCTCGCTGTCGCGTGCCCACGGCTTTGGCGCCGAGGCCAAGCGCCGTCAGATGCTCGGTGCCTACCTGCTGAGCTCGGGCGTGTACGACAAGTACTACTACGCTGCGCAAAAGGCCCGCACGCTCATCACGCAGGACTACGACGCCGCGTATGCCAAGGTGGACACCATCCTCATGCCCGCCTCGCCGCGCACGGCCTTTAAGTTTGGCGAGATCAGCGACCCCACGCAGATGTACCTCTCCGACCTGTACACTATCTCGCTTAACATCTGCGGCAACGGCGGCATCTCGGTGCCGCTGGGCCTGGGCGAGGATACTCAGCTGCCCGTTTCTGCCCAGCTGGTTGGTCCGGCCTTTAAGGACCGTCAGCTGCTCACGTTTGCCCGCGCCCTGGAGCGCGGCTTTGCCGATGCCGCCACGGGTGCGCCCGCGCTTTCCGTCGCGCCCGATTTTGCCGGGAAGGGAGGCGAGCTGTAATGAAGGAGCTTTCCGAGGTCCTGCAGGATTGGGAGGCCGTGATCGGCCTGGAGATCCATACCGAGCTCACCGCACTCGATACCAAGATGTTCTGCAACTGCAAGCTCAGCCATGATGACGAGCCCAACGCCAACGTGTGCCCGGTGTGCCTGGGCCTGCCCGGCGCCCTCCCGGTGCCCAACAAGCGCGCCATCGAGAGCATCGTCAAGGCCGGTCTTGCCACCAACTGCGAGATCCAGCGCCACTCGATGTTCTACCGCAAGCACTACTTCTATCCCGACATGGCCAAGAACTTCCAGACCACGCAAGGCCCGGTCGCCTTTGCCATGTACGGCCATCTTGATCTGGACGTGACCGGCCGCGGTGCCGCTGAGCGCCCAGACTGCGCGTTTGGCGAGGCCGAGGCTCAGAGCCTGGCGAGCGCCTCGGCCAATGCCGAGGGCCTGTCCACGTCCATGACGTCGACCATGCGCGAGGGCAACCAGCGCGCCGGCCACCTGGCCAGTTATGACGCGTCCAACCTGCAGATGCCCGAGCGTCGCGAGGACGGTTCCTACACGGTGCCCATTCGCATCCTGCGCATCCACATGGAGGAGGACGCCGCCAAGATGGTCCACGTGGGCGGCGCCGAGGGCCGCATTACCGCCGCGGCCGAGTCGCTCGTCGACTACAACCGCTGCGGCACGCCTTTGATTGAGCTCGTCACCGAGCCCGACTTGCGCACGCCCGAGGAGGCTCGTCTGTTTATGGAGAAGCTCCGCCGCATCTTTGTGACGCTGGGCATTTCGGACTGCTCCATGGAGAAGGGTTCCATGCGCTGCGACGGTAACGTGTCGCTGCGCCGCCGCGGCGAGACCAAGCTGGGCACCAAGACCGAGCTCAAGAACCTCAACTCGTTCAAGAGCCTGCACGATGGCCTTGCCTACGAGATCTGCCGCCAGGCCGAGGTACTCGAGGAGGGCGGCATCATCTATCAGGAGACCCGCCACTGGGAGCCCAGTCGCAAGCGCACCGTGGTCATGCGTGTGAAGGAGACGGCCGACGACTATCGCCTGTTCCCCGACCCCGACCTGGCGCCGTTCGATTTGGACGACGAGTTCATCGACCGCTGCCGTGGCGAGATCCCCGAGCTGCCCGATGCCAAGCGCGCTCGTTTTGAAGCCGACTTTGGCATTAAGACGGCCGACGCCGAGCAGATCGCCGGCGATCCGGAGTTTGCCGAGTTTTTTGAGGCCGCCGCTGCCGGTATGGCTGGCAAGGAGGCCCAGACGGTCACAAACCTGCTGGTGAACGAGATGATCGCCTACCTTAAGGGCGCGGGCGTGTCGTTGACCGAGTCCGGTATCGCGCCGGCTCAGGTAGCAGCCCTTGCCAAGCTGCTGGCGACCGATGCCATCAGCTCCAACCAGGCTCACGAGGTCTTTGAGGCCATGGCCCAGACCGGCGACGACCCCAACAAGATCGTCGACGAGCGCGGTATGCGTCAGGTGAGCGATGCCGGCGCGCTGCAGCCGATTGTGGACGAGGTGCTGACAAACTGTGCCGATCAGGCGCAGCAGTACCGCGACGGCAACCAGAAGGTTATCGGCTTTTTGGTGGGCCAGTGCATGAAGGCGAGCCGCGGCAAGGGCAACCCGAAGCTCTTCAACGAGTTGCTGAGAACGTCGCTCTCGTAAGCGGGAACCGAGGGGCCGGGCGCAGGGCCTTGCCTCTCAATTTCGGACAGTCCTGACTCACGACGGAGGCGCCACTGGCGCCTCCTGTTCGTGCGGAACTCATTGAGAGACAAGGCCCTGCGCCCGGCCCCTCGGTTCCGTGACGACTCGGCCGTTCGGGTCAGGCGGGCTGAATGGAATAGAGTGAATGGGCGCGCCGTTGGCGCGTCCATTTTTGTGCGGGTGACAAAGGGACTGTCCCTTTGTCACATTGCAATAAATGTGATGAAAGTGTGGCGAAATGAGCTTAAAACTTCCGTAAATGTGATAAATGTCACATTTTACCTAGGGTAAAATGTGGGAAATATCACGTTTACGGAAGTTTCTTTGCGGGAGGTTCGGTCATGCAGCGAGATATCATTGCCAAGCTTAACGCTTGGAAAGCGTCAGAATATCGTAAGCCGCTTATCCTTAAGGGGGCGCGCCAGGTTGGAAAGACATGGGCGCTTAAGGAGTTCGGCCGAACCTCGTACATCAATTTTGTGTATCTGACGCTCGAGGAGCCGTCACCTGGGGTACAGAGCGAGTACGCTCAGTTTTTCGAAGGTACGCGCGATCCTCGACGGATCATCTCAAATCTTTCCCTGGCACTTGGACAGCCTATCAATCCCGGCGAAACGCTGCTTATTATTGATGAGATCCAGGATTGTCCTTCTGCAGTCGGCGCCCTTAAATACTTCTGTGACGAGGCCCCCGAGTATCACGTCGCATGCGCAGGGTCTTTGTTGGGCGTTCGCTTGTCCCGTGAGACCAGCGCTTTTCCGGTGGGAAAGGTCGAGTTCATGGAGATGCGCCCCATGAGCTTTTCCGAGTTTCTGAAAGCCGAGGGCGCTGCAAACTACGACGAATACCTTGGCGGCCTGGATCAGATCGAGACAGTGCCCGATTTCTTCCATGTCCGTCTCGTCGAGCATCTTCGTCGTTATTTTGCATGCGGCGGCATGCCAGAGGCTCTTGGCCGGTGGGCGGAGACGGGCGATATCGTTCAGGTCGATAAGGTGCTGTCTGATCTCTTGGATTCCTACGAGCGCGATTTTGCCAAGCATGGTGGCCGTGCGCAGTTCGCCAAGCTTTCGCAAATATGGAACTCGATTCCAGCTCAGTTGGCGCGCGAGAACAAAAAGTTCGTTTGGGGTGCGGTGCGCGAGGGGGCTCGTGCTCGAGAATACGAGGATGCTCTGGAATGGCTTGCCGATGCTGGGCTCATCACGGCGGTTCGCCTTAATGCTGCCGGTGGTGTGCCGCTCTCTGCGTACGATGACCTCAAGGCATTTAAAGTCTACTGTCTTGATGTCGGCTTGCTGCGCCGCATGGCAAGGCTGGATGCGTCCGCTTTTGCCATCTCGGATGCGCTATTTTCGGAGTTCAAAGGTTCGTTCGCCGAGAACTATGTGCTTCAGGCATTACTTTCACAGTTAGATGCTGCTCCGCGTTATTGGACAAACGAGAAGCCGAAGCACGAAGTCGATTTTTTGATTCAAGTCGGAAACGAAATCGTTCCCGTCGAGGTCAAATCGGGAGAGGTCGTTCATTCCAAGAGCCTTAAGTACTATGCCGACAAGCATGCGGAGACGACTCCATTGAGGGTCCGCTACTCACTTAAGAACCTAAAGCTCGACGACGGGGTGCTCAACATTCCGTTGTATTTGGCTGATCGATCTGTCCCTCTTATCAAAAAGGCGCTTGATTGTGCGCATCTTGACGTTTAGATCCTGGGTGAGCTGACGGGCGGCGGCTAATTAATCGCTCCGTTACGGCCAGGGAGCTTGGGCCTTAGCGATACTTGCTTCGCCAAGCCGTGGGTGTCATGCCGGTGTATTGCTTGAAGGCTTGGGCGAAGGCGGCCTGCTGAGGGTAGTCGAGCCGCTCTGCCACCTGCGCTATCGTGAGCGCGCTATCGGCCAAAAGGTCCTGTGCTCGCTCCATGCGGCGTCTGCGAATGTAGGCGCCCAGGGACTCGCCTGTTTGGGCCTTAAAGGTGGCGCATAGCTTGGAGCGGCTTGTGTAGAGCCTCTCGGCCACCTCGTTGATACCCACACGTCTGCCTTTGTCGAGCGCGCGCTCAATCATTGCCGTTGCTTCTTCGGCAACGGTTATGCTGACGCGTGTGCCTGCCGCCTGCCGCGCCTGCTTGTGGGCCGCGCACGAACAGGCGAGCTCCGCGACCATGGTCTCCACGATGCCCTGCATATAGACGTGTCCGCCTACGGTGCGGGCGCGGTCCTCGTTAATCCGGCGCAGCGTGTGGCAGATGGCAGACGTCGCCTCCTCGTGCCATGGCTCGGCAAACGCCTCAAAGATTCCCGCGAACTCGGTGGGATAGCGGTGCTCCAGTTCGTCAAAATATCCAGGCAAAAAGAGCACCGAGCGCGAGTGGTAGAGCTCCCCCGCAAACAGCGGGCTTAATTCCTCGCCACAGCTATCTTGGATAAAGCTGCAAACGGCATTGTTTGGCCACGGTCCATGCAATGGTTTAAGGTTTGCGGGCGTTATACCTGCTTCGGGCATGCATGTAAGTGTGGGCGCGCTGACTTCGCTCACGCAGGCGTATGGCTCGGGTGTGTATTCGGCCAGGTACATATCGTGCGTCGGGGTGATGAAATGCTCCATGACAATGCAGGCAGGGGAGAGAGGCATGATCCATGCGCGTCCGTGCGCCCGGTCGTTTGCTACCTCGCCGGTAAATACGGCGCCCTTGCCGGTAAGCTCCAGGCCAAACTGCTCAAACTGCGGTGCGTAGAGCTCGGTTATGTCGGTCGCTGCTCGCCGCATTTGCAAAAGCGTCCCTTTCCTTTGCAGAAACGTCCACAGCTCGGTTGATTGTGAGCCATGGCTAACATGCCAATGATAAATTCATTACGGTTAACTCTCAAGCCGTTAGAAAGGAATCTCATGGCAAAGGAATCAAAAAAGGAAGGCGGCGGTATCGGCGAGCTGCTTGCATATGCCGGTGACCGCAAATTCCTAACGTATTTGGGCATGGCACTCTCGGCGCTCTCGCAGCTGCTGAGCTTTGGCCCGTACGTGTGCATTTGGCTTGTCGCGCGCGATCTGATCGCCGTGGCACCTAACTGGAGCGAAGCCACCGATATCGCGATGTATGGCTGGTGGGCAGTGGGTTTTGCCCTGGCAAGCATCGTAGTTTATTTCGTGGGGCTCATGTGCACGCACCTGTCCGCGTTTCGCTGCGCGTCCAATATCCGCAAGACTACGAGCGAGCACTTGCTTAAGCTGCCGCTCGGCTACTTTGACACGCACGCCACCGGTGAGCTGCGTCGTGTTGTAGACGGATGCGCCGCCTCCACCGAGACTTTGCTCGCACACATGCTGCCCGATATCGCAGGTGCCGCCGCCATGGTCGTGGGCCTGCTCGTATTGCTTTTCGCCCTCGATTGGCGCTTGGGCGCGGCATGCCTTATCTCGGTCGTCGTTTCGTTTGGTGCCATGGCCACCATGATGGGCGGCAAAGGCGCCGAGTTCATGAAGGCCTACATGGGAGCGCTGGTCAAGATGAACAAGACCGGCACCGAATACGTACGTGGCATCCCCGTTGTCAAGGTGTTTCAGCAGACGGTCTACTCCTTTAAGGCCTTCCACGATGCGATCGCCGAATACGCCGACATGGCACAAAACTATGCGGGCACGTTCTGTCGAGGTCCGCAGGTACTCAACCTTACCGCGCTCAATGGTCTTGTGGCATTCCTGTTGCCCGTGGCGTTGCTGTTGGCGCCGGGCGAGACGGACTTCGCGCATTTTATGGCCAACTTCACGTTTTACGCGATATTTTCGGCCGTGGTGCCGACGGCCATGACCAAGCTCATGTTTGTGGGCGAGGCCTCTCAGATGAGTGCCGATTCGCTGGCTCGTATTCGAAGCGTCATGGATTCCAAGCAGCTCTCCGTGCCCGCCCAACTCAAGCACCCTGCCGGCGGCGACGTGCGATTTGAGGACGTGAGCTTTACCTACGAGGGCACCGAAGCGCCTGCCGTCAGCCATGTAAGTTTTAGCGTTTCCGCGGGTAGCACCCTCGCCCTGGTGGGTCCCTCGGGTGGCGGTAAGTCAACCTGCGCAAGCCTGATCCCGCGTTTTTGGGATGTTTCCTCGGGTCGAGTGCTCGTAGGCGGTGTGGACGTTCGCGATATGGATCCGCACGAGCTTATGGACCAGGTCGCCTTCGTGTTCCAGACCAACCAGCTGTTCCGGCAAACACTTGCCGATAACGTGCGCGCCTCCAAGCCTACGGCCACTGACGACGAAGTGCGTGCGGCCCTCTCCGCAGCTCAGTGCGACGACATTGTGGCCAAGCTCCCACAGGGCATCAATACCATGCTCGGTGCCGGCGGAGCATATCTTTCGGGCGGCGAGGTCCAGCGCGTGGCACTCGCCCGCGCGATCCTTAAAGACGCGCCTATCGTGGTGCTCGATGAGGCCACGGCGTTTGCCGATCCCGAGAACGAGGCGCTCATCCAGCGCGCCTTTAGCAAGCTGGCGGCGGGTCGCACGGTCATTATGATTGCGCACCGACTCTCGACTGTAGTGGGCGCAGACCAAATCGTGGTGCTCAACCAGGGCAGCGTGCAGGAGTCGGGTACCCATGCCGAGTTGCTGTCCCAAGAGGGCCTGTATGCCAAGATGTGGGCCGAATACGAACAGGCCGCGAGCTGGAAAATCACTGCAGCGACTGCGGATGCCGCCGTCACGAAGGGAGGCGAGGCCTAAATGTTCGCCTCATTCCAAAAGAAGTATTTCCTATCCGATAAAGGCGTCGCCGGCGTAAAACGCGGCATTTTCTGGACCACGCTCACCAATCTCATCACCATGGCCGGCATGGGCTTTTTATTCCTGGTTATGGCCGGCTTTGTCGAGCATCTCGCCAGCGGCGCCGACCTGCCGGATGCCCTGCCGATCGTGGGCGGCCTCCTGGTCTTTTTTGTGTTGCTCTTTGCCTCTAACTGGCAGCAGTATTACTACACCTACTGCATCTTTTACGAGGAGTGCGGCAAGCAGCGTATGGAGATTGCCGAGCGCTTGCGCAAACTGCCGCTGTCGTTTTTTGGTCGTCGTGATCTGGCCGATTTAACCGAGACCATCATGGGTGATGTCCAGGCCATGGAGCACGCCTACAGCCACGTGCTGGGAGAGCTTTGGGGTGCCATCGTCGCAAGCGCCATTGTGTTCGTGGCGTCGCTGTTCTTTTGCTGGCAGCTGGCGATCGCGGCGTTTTGGAGCGTTCCCGTGGCCTTTGCCGTGCTGCATCTAACACGCGGCCCCATGACTCCGGTGTTCGATCGCGTGCGTGCCGAGAAGGTCAAGGTTACCGAGGCAATTCAAGAGACGCTCGACTGCGTTCGCGAGATCCGCGCCACCAACCAGGAGGCCCATTATCTTGAGGGACTCAACGCCGTGATCGATGCCGAGGAGCGCGAGACCACCAGAGGCGAGCTCGCTAACGGGCTTTTGGTCAACTCCGCCTTTGCCATCCTGCGTCTGGGCATTGCCACCACGCTGGTCACGGGTGCCGCGATGGTCGCCTCCGGGCAGGTCGACTTTTTGGTGATGTTTGCCTTCCTGCTTATGGTGAGCCGTATCTATGCACCCTTTGACCAAGCGTTAATGTTAATGTCCGAGCTGTTTGTCGCCGAGTCGTCTGCCAAGCGCATGCGTTCCATCATGGAAGAGCCTGTGGCGCGGGGCAGCGAGAAATTTGAGCCCGTGGGCCACGATGTGGTGTTCGATCACGTGGCATTTGGCTATGGTGCGGGCGAGGACGGCCGTGCCGGCGAGAAAGTTCTTACCGATGTGAGCTTTACCGCCAAGGAAGGCGAGGTCACGGCGCTGGTCGGTCCTTCGGGTTCCGGTAAGTCTACGGTGAGCCGCCTGGCCGCGCGCTTTTGGGATGCCACCGAAGGCACGGTCACCGTGGGTGGCGTGGATGTAGCGAGCGTTGATCCCGAGGTGCTGCTGCGCGACTACGCCATTGTGTTCCAAGACGTGCTGCTCTTTGACGACACGGTGATGGGAAACATCCGCCTCGGGCGTCGTGATGCCACCGATGAGGAAGTGTTTGCGGCCGCGCGTGCCGCCAACTGCGACGAGTTCGTGAACCGCATGCCGCAGGGCTACGACACCATGATCGGCGAGAACGGCTCCAAGCTGTCCGGCGGCGAGCGCCAGCGCATCTCTATCGCCCGCGCGCTGCTCAAAGACGCGCCCATCGTGCTGTTGGACGAGGCGACGGCAAGCTTGGATGTGGAGAATGAGACCGTGGTACAGCAGGCGCTCTCCCGTCTGCTTGCAGGCAAGACGGTTATCGTTATTGCCCACCGTATGCGTACGGTGGAAAATGCCGACAAAATCGTTGTGCTCAAGGATGGTGTGGTTGCCGAACAGGGCACCCCGGTGCAGCTCAAGGCAGCAGGCGGAGAATTTGCCCGCATGGTTGCGCTGCAAAAGGAAGCGGCTGCCTGGCAGCTGTAGGAATATGACAAAGGGACTGTCCCTTTGTCATATTGAGTCCATCCCCATAGTTTCCAAAAAGTTAGCCATTGTTGACCAAATAGTTATACTAAACTGTTCTCAAAAGCGTGCTCGAGCAAACTAATGAACTCGGGTGCTAAGGCACCATGCCGCGCTTGTGCGGCAAAAGGGAGAAGCAACATGAAGAAGTCGACGTTTAACACCCTGCTTGTCGGTGGCGGTTTTCTGCTTGGTACGGCCGGCATCAAGCTGCTCACCAGCGCTCCGGTAAAGAATGCCTGCGTGCAGGGCATTGCGTGCGGTATGCGCGTCAAGAACTGCTACCAGGACATGGTCGAGCAGGCCAAGGCCAATGTCGATGACATGGTTGCCGAGGCTGCCTACATCACTCAGAGCGAGGCCGCTGCTGACGAGGCAGCCGAGTAACGCCCCCAGGCACAAACTATGAGATTCTCGATTATTAGCGAGATCCCCGGCAGGACCCGTCTTCAATTGGCGGGTCCTGTGCCAGAGAGCGATCTCGATGCACTTCTTAAGCTTGGCGGCGACATCGATGGCGTGCGCAAGGTGCGCGTGTATGGCCGCATTGGCCAGATGGCGCTGGAGTACGACGAGTCGCGCCGCGCGAACGTGCTCGACGCCTTGGGCGCGCTCGATGCTCAAGCTATCGTCGATGCCAAGTCGGGCTACGTGATGCAACTCGAGCCGCGCAAGCACAAACTCGTTATGGACCTGGCGACACTCGTCGGTGCCCATTACGCGCGCCGCTGGTTCCTGCCTACGCCGCTGCGTGCCATCTTTGTCGTGGCCGGTTACATGGCATTTTTGCGCGCTGCCCTTCATGAGCTGGCGCAGCCGCGCCTGACCGTTCCTGTGCTCGACGCTTCGGCCATCGGCATTTCGTTCGTCAAACGTGATGTCGACACCGCGGGCCAGACAATGTTCCTGCTCAACGTGGGCGAGCTGCTCGAGGACTACACCCGCGCCATGAGCGAAAACGAGCTCATCAACTCGCTGCTCGATGTGCCCGACAAGGCGCAAAAGGTCGTCGGCGACACCGAGGTAAGCGTTGCCGCCACCGAGCTTGAGCCCGGCGACTTGGTAGCCGTGCGCACCGGCATGTCCATCTGCATTGACGGTGTGGTCGAGCAGGGGAGCGCCATGGTCAACCAGGCGACCCTGACCGGCGAGCCGCTGGCCGTCGAGCGCAGCGTGGGCGACGACGTGTTCGCCGGCACCGTTGTGGAAGACGGCAGCATCTTGGTGCGCGTGCGCGCCAACACGGCTCAAACCAAACTGCGCTCGATCGTCTCGCTCGTGCAGACGGCCGACTCGCTCAAGTCCGAGGGCCAGTCGCATATGGAGGACCTCGCCAACAAGATCGTCCCGTGGAACTTCCTGCTCGCGGGCCTGGTTGCACTTACCACCCGCAGCCTCATCAAGACCTCAGCGGCACTGATGGTCGACTACTCGTGCGCACTCAAGCTCACGGGTTCCGTCGCCGTTATGACCGCTATGAGCGATGCTGCCAAGATGGGCGTCATGGTCAAGGGCGCGAAGTACTTTGAGTCGTTTGCCAAGGCCGACACCATTGTGTTTGATAAGACCGGCACGCTCACCGAGGCGCAGCCGCGTCTTGCCTGCGTACTCACCACCGATGGCTGGAGCGAGGACGAGGTCCTGCGCCTTTCTGCCTGCCTGGAGGAGCATTTCCCGCATCCGGTGGCGCGCGCCGTCGTCAACGCCGCCCGCGAGCGCGGGCTCGAGCACCGCGAGCGCCATGCCGCCGTCGAGTATATTGTGGCGCACGGCATCGCTTCGTCCATCGAGGGGCGCCGCGCCATCATCGGTTCCGCGCACTTTGTGTTTGAGGACGAGAGCGCGCAGCTCGAGTCCGACATTAAGGAGCAAATTGAGTCCCAGATGCAGGGCCTGTCGCCGCTGTACCTGGCAGTCGACGGCACGGTCGTGGGCGTGCTCGGTATCGAGGATCCGCTCAAACCTGGTGTGCGTGAGGCCATCGCCGACCTGCACGCGCTGGGCGTTAAGCACGTGGTCATGCTTACGGGCGACTCCGAGCGCACGGCCGAGCGCATTGCGCGAGAGGCGGGCGTCGACGAGTTTAAGGCCGAGCTGCTGCCCGAGGACAAGTACGCTTATGTGGAGCGGATTAAGCGCGAGGGGCGCCACGTTGCCATGGTGGGCGACGGCGTCAACGATTCGCCGGCGCTCGGTTTGGCCGACGTGGGGTTGGCAATGGGCGGCGGAAGCGACATCGCCAAGGAGGTTGCCGATATCATCCTGACCGATACGGATCTGGCCGCGATTGTGCGCCTGCGCCGCATGAGCCAGGGGCTTATCGACCGTCTGACGAGTTCGTATTCCAAGGTGATGCTCACCAACTCGGCGCTGTTGGCATTGGGTATTACCGGCATGATCACTCCGCAGACGTCGTCGCTGCTGCACAACGGCTCAACGATCGCCTACAGCCTGGGCAACGCAAAGGCGTACCTGCATTAGCGTTTTCGATTGAGTATATGGCCTGCATTCGGGCGGCACCACAGCCGCCAGGGTGCAGGCCTTCTTTTGTTTGACGAGATGTTAGCTCGGATATATGCTCGTGCTAGCAATGCTAGTTAATGCTGAAGGTGAGGTTGAGATGGCTACCGTTGGCAGCATGGCACAGGTGAATGTTCGCGTAGATCGCTCGGTTAAAGAGCGCGCCGAGGAAGCACTGCAGCTTTCGGGCAGGTCACTGCCCGAGCTCATCAAAAAGGTCGTGGCCAAGGTCGCACAGGGTGGCGGGCAGTGTGAGGAAGTGCTCTCTGCCGTTGATGGCCGGCAACAGACCGTCGCGCACGATACTCCGTTCGCCACGTCGTGGGCAGCGGCCGACCGGCTTTATGCAGATTTGGGCATCGCTGCGTCGCCCGTATCCGACGATCGCGGTTGGGACACGATCTATTCCGAAGCCATGGATGAGCATTATCGCCAAAAGGGGATGATCCAGTGAGTGGGGCGCCTCTCAAGATCGTGGTAGACGCCAACGTATGGGTCGATTCGTTTTGCGTCGACCATGCCGAGTCGCTTGTCGCGCGTGCGTTTATTGGGCAGGCGACGGAGACGGGGGCGTTGTTGTTCTTTCCGGTGCATATTGCCAAGGACGTGCTGTACGTTGTCCAACACGAGCTGAAGCGTAGCGTTCTTGCCAGCGGGGGAGCGCTCGACGAGGCTTCTGCCCGCGCAATTGGCGATGCGGCGCTGGCGTTTGTTCGGAACATGACCGAAAACGCCACGGCCGTGGGCGCTGATGCATCCGATTTGTGGCTAGCCGACAAATATCTGACGCTCCATCGCGATTACGAGGACAACTTGGTGCTCGCCGCGTGCAAGCGCGCACAGGTCGATTACTTGGTGACCAACGATCGCAAGCTGCTCGAACATGCCGATCTTGCAGCAAAGACCCCGCGCCAAATGATGCCGATTCTTGCTTTGGCCGAACGCGGCGGCGCGGCTATCGGTTGACGCGAACCGTTTGCGGGCCTCTTGGACGACGATGCGCCAAGGGGCCCGCGTCTGATATTTACAAAAGCTCGCCCTTAATGGCGGGACTTTCTGCGAGCTGCTCGGCTGCCTTTTCGTCGGAGCTGTCGAGTGCTGCCAGGCTGCGGTAGACCCACTCGTTGACCTGGGTGTTCTTGACGCCTGCGGTCTGCATAAGGGCGCCTACCTCGCGGATTGCTGCGAGCAGATCGGCTTTGGGACCCGCGAGCTCGACCTCGATGCCATGGTAGGCGGCCACGCCGCGGTTCTCGCTCACGTGGTCGATAAAGCCCTCGACGGTCTCAAGCTGCTGGGCGAGAGCTGCATCATCGTCAGCGTCCAGCGCGACGAGTGCGTTCGATACCGTGAGGGCGGGATGTCCGCAGGGGACAAAGCCCTCGATGACATCCATAGCTTCGGTAATGGTTGAGCCCAGGCCTGCGAGGGCATTGACGAGTTGCTGTTTGGTATCCATAGCGATCCTTTCGACGGGTCAATTTTGCTTGGCGAAAATATACGTGACGCGATCGGTAGCAAAAGTGCGAAGTGCGGCGCACATTGGGGTCTTCACAGCTCGTGCATAGAACAGCTGTCCGCTTTCAGAACGTGGTAAGATAACACTTCACAAGCGGGGTTCGCCCCGCATGTTCTTTGAAAAGTCGATGGGTGTTGGGCGCTCGCGCCCAATGTCATCCAGACTTTCCCGACATTCGGGGGCGACTGGTTTCGACACGATAGCTCTGAGAGAGGAAGCAAGCCGAGGTCTCCTCGCCTCGTTAAACAGGGGTACCGTCAAATTGAATTGACAACAACTCTTCTTTTGAGCCTATGGCTCTCGCTGCTTAGTTTATAGCGGCGCGTCAACCCGGTGATTTCCCCGACACCGGCGCGACGTCATTTTAGG
>CAJMPK010000019.1 GCA_905215205.1 uncultured bacterium
CAGGAATGGGACAAGGTGTTCCCCAAAAGCGACAAGGTTGAGCACAGCAAGGCGACCTTCCACAACCGATACGGCATCACGCTGGCGGCCGACGTCTACGTGCCAAAGAACGCGGAGGGCAAGCTGCCTGCCATCGCCGTCAGCGGTCCGTTTGGCGCGGTGAAGGAGCAAACGTCCGGCCTTTATGCGCAGAAAATGGCGGAGCTGGGCTTTTTCGCGATTGCCTTCGACCCGTCCTATACCGGCGAGAGCGGCGGTGCGCCCCGCTATGTAGCATCGCCGGACATCAACACCGAGGATTTCTGCGCAGCGGTGGACTTCCTCTCGGTACAGGAAAACGTCGATCCGGAGCGTATCGGCATCATCGGTATCTGCGGTTGGGGCGGCATGGCAGTCAATGCGGCAGCCATCGACACCCGTATCAAAGCTACCGCAGCTATGACCATGTACGACATGACCCGCGTGACCGCAAACGGCTATTTTGACGCCGAGGATTCCGAGCAGGCGCGCTTTGAAAAGCGGAAAGCACTGAATGCGCAGCGCACCGAGGACTATAAAAATGACAGCTACGCGCTGGCGGGCGGCGTGGTTGATCCGCTGCCCGATGACGCGCCGCAGTTTGTGGCGGACTATTACGCCTACTACAAGACTCCGCGAGGCTACCATCCCCGCAGCCTGGGCTCCAATGGCGGCTGGAATGTGACGTCTTCGCTGTCGTTTTTGAACATGCCGATCCTGCAGTACGCCGGCGAGATCCGTTCCGCCGTGTTGCTGGTGCACGGCGAGAAGGCGCACTCCCTCTATTTCAGCGAAACCGCGTACGGCAAGCTGACTGGGGACAACAAGGAATTGCTCATTATCCCCGGTGCCAACCACACAGACCTTTACGATCAGATGGACATCATTCCGTTTGGAAAGCTGAAGGCATTCTTTGAGGAGTATCTGAAATAAGGCGTGCCTTGATTTAATGCCAAGTCTCCAGCAACGATTCTTCTAAAGAGTGGGAGTAGCTGAAACGAGGCGATTGATTAACCCCATTCGTTTTGGTTATAAGAAAACATGCTGCGCGCCTGCAGCATGAAGGAGAGGGAATCCTATGAATATCGTTGTATTGAGTGGCAGCCCGCGCAAGGGTGCCAATACCGACACCATGGTCGAGGCCTTTGCCGAGACCGCGCGCGAGGGCGGCCATACGGTCGAGGTCATCCGCGTTGCAGGCAAAAAGATCGCCGGCTGCTTGGGATGCCAGTACTGCTTTACCCACGAGGGCACCTGTGTGCAGAAGGATGACATGGCCGACGTGATCGAGTCGCTGAAAGGCGCCGACATGGTTGTCTTCGCTTCGCCCATCTACTGGTTTGATATCACCGCGCAGGAGAAGGCCGCCATCGACCGCCTGTACGCCTTCGGCGCCACGGGCTTCCCGTTCACCAAGACGGCCCTTTTGCTCGATAGCCACAGTGAGGGCGTCTATGATGCGGCGATCGCTATGTACAAGTCAGCCTGCGCCTACTGCAAGTGGGAGGACCAGGGCATTGTCACCATCAGCGGCATGACCGAGCGCGACAGCATGGCATCGTCGCCCAAGTTGGAAGAGGTGCGAGAGCTCGCTCGCAAGCTCGCCTAAGGACAAGAAGAACGCATGGCAATCGGTGTTGGTGGAAATACTTGCAATCCTTACCAAGAGGAATGCTGATTGCCATGCGTTGATGCTTCCGCGGACAATTCCGGCGTGCTAAAACGCCTTCTCGTTCAAGAATTCCCTGAACGCGGGAATGTCAAAGCCAACGAGACGACACCCGCGCTCTCCAATGACGCCGTCCTCCAGGAGGCGGCGCTTGTATTGGCTTGCATAGTTGCTTGCGACGCCCATACGCTTGGCTATCTCCGAGACCCTGCTGGGGCCAGAATCGGGCAGCATCGCGAGCAAAAACTCAATGTCTTTATCGGAAAGCTCCCGATAGGTCGTTTCGAGAATGCGATCGCGCAGTTCCATGCGGGCAAGCAGAGAACCCTGCTGGACATCAGATGCGCTGATTTTGGGCGAGCTCTCCGAAACATCCCATGTGCGATATCCGACGAGCTGCATCATATAGGGAAATCCGTCGACGGCCTTCACGGCATCCTCGAGCGCTTCTGGCGTGATTGAGCGGCCTCCGGCCTCAACGGTTTTGCGAAAGGCGTTTGCAATTTCAACGTCAGCGATTCGTCCCAGCTGATGGTACTGGGAGCGCCTGAGGAACGAGACGGAATCGTTACGCAGCAACGCCGATACCTTGTAGGGCAGTCCTGCCATGAGTAGGGCTACTTTTTTACCTTCGCGTACAAAGTGCTGGTAAACAGAGGCAAATTGAAGCATTTCTTCGAGATCGACTGTGACTTCATCGATGGTGATGGGAAGTCCGATGTCATGTTTTTCGAGTTGCTTAAAGATGCCATTCATGCGTGTGCGCCAGTTGCCCTGGGCCTCTTGAGCATATGTCCAATCGATGCCCACTGGACCAATTTGAACGCCGTTTATGCGCGCGTGAGGCTGTGAGAGGTAGCTATCTGCGGCTTCTTTGGTTCGCTCGATAATATCTTCGAGCATGCCTGGCATGGCGGAGACATTTGCTGCGATCCAGCCGTGTTCAAGCGCCGTTTCTGAAAGGAGCGAGAGAAGCGCCGTCTTGCCCGTTCCCCTTGCGCCAGTAAAAATGGTCGACAGGTTGGGATCTCCCGGGCCGTTGATAAAGCCACGGTTGATGTCACGCAGGATATGCTCGCGACCCGCTAGAAAGGGAGGGACGCTTCCGAACGTCGGGGTAAAGGGGTTCTTGCTGTACTCCATGGTAGCTCCTTTGCAAGTTTTGCTAATTTTTGCAAGTTTTACTAACTTTTGCAAGTTTTGCTAACGACTGACCAAAGGGCATCGAAGCAGTGACGCTGACATTTTTTACGCAGAAAAATAAGCAGAAATCAATTTATCTGCGTTAAAAAATAGTTGAGAAGAAAAACGACGAGTCCCGGGCGCAATGCCGTTGCATTCCGGGCCTCGTCGCTTTGCGAAGTATCTAACGATCTCTTTGCCGTCGTCCTAGTCAAACAGACTCGGCATGTCGTTTTCTTTCATGAGGGCGCCGGCAGAGGGGAGGCTCTGCGCGGTGAACTTCTCGGCTGAGACGCCGGCGCCAAGAATCTCCTCGGTCGTGCCGACGGTGGTGACCGAGCGGCCCTTCTTGGCCGTAAAGGCCTGGACGCCCTGCGTGTTGGTGGTCGTCTTGGTCTTGAGCAACGATGTGTTGAAGTTCATTAGGCGGTAGTCGCTCGAGACCAGCGCGAGGTCGCGGTCTTCCTTGAGCACCTGGGCATACAGCAGCTTGCTGCCACCGTAGATGGCGTTCTTGAGGCGCTTGCGGTTGGTCTTGGTGACGTATCCGGAAAGCGCGACGCGCACCACGCGGCCGTTCTCAAAGACGAACAGCACGTCGGCCTTGTAGTCCTCGGGGTCGATGACCCAGATGACGCTCTCGTCGGGTTCCATCTCGAGGTCGGTGGGCAGGTACGAGCCCAGCTGTGCCGACTTGGTATCCTCAAACGCCGCGACTTTGCACTTATAAACCTGGCTCTTGTTGGTAAACACGAGCAGCTCGTGCGTATTGGAGGACGGGAACTCGATAAAGGGTTTGTCGCCGTCCTTGTACTTGAGCGTGGTCGCCTTCTTGAGTACGCGGTCCGTCATCTTCTTAAGGTAGCCATCGCGCGAGAGCATGATGGTAACCGGATATTCCTCGACCTCGGGCTCCAGGCTTACCTCGATAACCTCATGGGGCTCGATTCTACCCGTGCGGCGCGGCATCACGTACTTCTTGTTGACTGTGGCCAGCTCGTCGCTGATGACCTTCTTGATGTTCTCCTCGCTGGAGAGGATCTCCTCAAGCTCGGCAATCTCGCCCTCAAGCTTGGCAATGTCCTTGGTGCGGTTGAGGATGTACTCCTCGTTGATATTGCGGAGCTTAAGTTCGGCAACAAACTCGGCCTGGGTCTCGTCAATGTCGAAACCCTTCATAAGGTTGGGCACGACCTCGGCCTCGAGCTTGGTGCCACGGATGATGGCGATCGCCTTGTCGATGTCGAGCAAGATCGCCTCAAGGCCGTGCAGCAGGTGCAGGCGCTCGGACTTTTTGCCCAGGTCAAAGTTAATGCGGCGACGCGTGGACTCAATACGCCACTTGACCCACTCGTGCAGAATCTGGCGCACGCCCATAACACGGGGATAGCCGTCGACCAGCACGTTAAAGTTGCACGAGAACGAATCCTGTAGCGTGGTCGAGCGATAGAGCTTGGCCATGAGCTTGTCGGGGTCGACACCGCGCTTAAGGTCGATGGCGATGCGCAGGCCCGAGAGGTCGGTCTCGTCGCGAATGTCGGCGATCTCCTTGACCTTGCCCTCTTTGGAGAGCTTGACGATGCGCTCGATGATGACATCGGTCTTGGTGGTGTAGGGGATTTCGTACACCTCGATGATGCGCTCTTCGGGAATCCAGCGCCAACGGGAGCGGATCTGGAAGCTGCCAAGGCCGGTCTCGATAATCTTTTCCATCTCCTCGCGGCGGTAGATAATCTCGCCGCCGGTCGAAAAATCGGGCATGGGCATGTATTCGAGCAGGTCGCAGTCGGGATCCTGCAGGTAGTGCATGGTGGCAGTGCAGACCTCGTTGAGGTTGAAGCCGCAGATGTCGGACGCCATGGCGACGCCGATGCCCTTGTTGGCCGAGACAAGGATGTTGGGGAACGTGGTGGGCAGCAAACGCGGCTCCTTCATGGCGCCGTCGTAGCTGTCGACAAAGTCGACCGGGTCTTTGTCGATGTCCTTGAAGATCTCGGCGCTGATGGGGGAGAGCTTGGCCTCGGTATAACGCGAGGCGGCGTAGCTCAGATCGCCCGAATAGTACTTGCCAAAGTTGCCCTTCGACTCCACGAAGGGGGCAAGCAGCGCTTCGTTGCCCGTCGCCAGGCGCACCATCGTCTCGTAGATCGCGGCGTCGCCGTGCGGGTTGAGCTTCATGGTCTGGCCCACGATGTTGGCGCTCTTCTGGCGCTCGCCCTTGAGCAGGCCCATCTTGTACATGGTGTAGAGCAGCTTGCGGTGCGAGGGCTTAAAGCCGTCGATCTCGGGGAACGCACGCGAGACGTTGACGCTCATGGCGTAGGGCATGTAGTTGACCTCGAGCGTCTGCGTGATCGGCTGGTCGGTGACCTCGGAGTGCAGGCCGATGACGTTCTCGGCGTTAACCTGCTTTTTCTTTGGCTGGTTCTTCGTCTTCTTCTTTGCCACGATATCCTCTTGAACTTCTTATGGGCCGTCGTTATCGATTTACTGCTACTGCAGGTCCAGCTGGTCCAGGTATTCCTTGCCGTGCTCGGAGATATGGCGCTTGCGGCCTGCCTCGTCGTTGCCCAGCAAAAGGTTGAACATAGTTTCCATCTTGGCGACGTCCTCGGGCTCCACCTTGATCAGGCGACGCGTCTCGGGGTTCATGGTGGTGAGCCACATCATGTCCGGATCGTTCTCACCAAGACCCTTGGAGCGGTTGATGGAGCACTTTTGGTCGCCGATCTCCTTAAGGATGCCGTTCTTCTCGAGCTCGGTGTAGGCAAAGTAGGTCTTCTCTTTGCAGTTGATCTCGTAGAGCGGCGACTCGGCGATATACACGTAACCCTCGTCGATAAGTGTGGGCACCAGGCGGTAGAGCATGGTGAGCACGAGCGTACGGATGTGATAACCGTCGACGTCGGCGTCCGTACAGATGATGACCTTGTTCCAGTTGAGGTTGTCCAGGTCAAAGGCGCCGAGGTTCTTGATGCGCTTGTCCTTGATCTCCACGCCGCAGCCCAGCACGCGCATGAGGTCCATGATGATGTCGGACTTAAAGATGCGCGGGTAGTCCTCTTTCAGGCAGTTGAGGATCTTACCGCGGACGGGCATAACGCCCTGGAACTCGGCATCGCGCGACGTGCGAATGGCACCTGCTGCCGAGTCGCCCTCTACGATGTAGATCTCGCGGCGGCTCTTGTCCTTGGAGCGGCAGTCGATGAACTTCTGCACGCGGTTGGCCATGTCGGTCTTCTGCTGCAGGTTGGTTTTGATGCTCTGGCGTGTCTTCTCGGCATTCTCGCGCGAGCGCTTGTTGATGAGCACCTGCTCCATGATCTTGTTGGCGGCGTCTTTGTTCTCGATCAGGTAGGTCGAGAGACGCTCCTTAAAGAAGGCAGTCATGGCCTGCTGGATAAAGCGGTTATTGATGGCCTTCTTGGTCTGGTTTTCGTAGGACGTCTGGGTGGAGAAGCAGTTGGTCACCAGCACCAGGCAGTCCTGGACGTCCTGCCACTTAATGCCGCTCTCGTTTTTGTTGTACTTGCCCTGTTGCTTGATGTAGGCATCGATGGCGCTGGTCAGAGCGCTGCGGGCAGCCTTCTCGGGCGAGCCGCCGTTCTCGAGCCACGATGAGTTGTGGTAGTACTCCTGCATCATGAAAGTGCGCGAGAAGCACATGCAAGCAGTGATTTTTACGTTGTAGTCGGGCAGGTCCTCGCGATCGCGACCGCGACGGTCGGCCTCGATAAAGAAGGGCTCGGTAAGGTAGTCGGTACCGACCTTCTCGAGCACATAGTCCTCGATGCCCTTGGGATAGCAAAAATCCTCTTCGGAAAACTCGCCATCGTCGCCCTCGATGCGCAGGCGGAAGGTCACGTTGGCGTTGACCACGGCCTGGCGGCGCATAGTCTCGCGATACCACTCGTGGGGGATACTGATGGAGGTAAAGACCTCAAGATCGGGACGCCACTTGATGGTGGTGCCGGTGCGGTCCTCGTCGCTGGGTTCAATCTCGAGTGCCTTCTTTTTGGCGCCGACGACCTTACCCTTCTTAAAGTGCAGGGAGTACTTGTTACCGTCACGCCAAACCGTGACGTCCATGTACTCGGAAGCGTACTGGGTCGCACAGGAGCCCAGGCCGTTGGTGCCGAGCGAGAAGTCGTAGTCGCCGCCCTGGTTGTTGTTGTACTTGCCGCCGGCGTAGAGCTCGCAAAAGACGAGCTCCCAGTTAAAGCGCTTCTCGGAAGGGTTCCAGTCGAGCGGGCAGCCACGGCCGTTATCCTCTACCTGAATGGAGCCATCGCGAAAGGCGGTAAGGGTGATAAGTTTGCCGTAGCCCTGGCGTGCCTCGTCAACGGCGTTGGACAGGATCTCGAAGGCGGCATGCGCGCAGCCATCGAGTCCGTCCGAGCCAAAGATGACGGCGGGGCGCAGGCGTACGCGTTCCTCGTTCTTGAGCTGGCGGATACTGTCGTTACCATAGTTTGCGGTGTTTTTTGCCATACTCGCTCTCTCGGTGCTCCTTTGCTGCGTTTTAGTCATATAGATAGTCAAGTTAGCATAGCCCAGGCCATGGGCGATTCCATCTAACACGAAATACATCGAACAATCGTTCGGAGTACGATGGGGATTCGTCTACTCGGACAAAACCGAGTCGGTTCTGTCTGAGTAAGTTTGAATAGCGAATCGAAATTGCTATGTCTGCATAGCGATGACGGATATGGTTTCCGTAATGACAGATATAGTTGACATCTTCTGATGGATGCAATATATTTCTGTCATATTGCAACGGATATCTGTCCATTACTACGAAAGGAACTCCATGCTGGGCAAAAAGAACCTACGCATGAAGGCGGCGCGCGCGGCGGCTGGCCTTTCGCAAGCCGACTTGGCCCAGGCCGTGGGCGTTACGCGCCAGACCATCGGCCTGATTGAGGCGGGCGGCTACAACCCCACGCTCAATTTGTGCGTGGCAATCTGTAAAGCGCTACGCGTTACGTTGAACGACTTGTTTTGGGAAGACGAGAGCGACGTCGACCCTGACGCTCTTTAGGAGTTCGCTATGAAATTTGAAGATTTAAAACTCGTGCAAAAGTGGCGTGAATATGCCGGCCCAAAGGATGAGCGCCTGGAGGCCGAGAGCGCGAAGGTCTACAAGATTGGTTTCGTGCTGCTTTCGTTTGGCATGTTGATGATCTTTTTCTATCAGTTTATAGCTCGACAGGTTGCGTGGGTTCACAGCGACGCCAGTGAAATGCCGCATGGCTTTGCAACGCCGTTCGAGGCAGCCATGTATTTGTGGCTCGTTCTCGTGATGTTAATTTGCGCAGGACTGCAAACGCGGAAGGGCTATGTCGATACCAATCGTTTTGGGCAAACCGAGCATCTTCCTGTTGGATATTTCCTGCTTGTCAGCGGCCTTAGCGGCGCCGCGTTCGCGCTTGTTATTGCTGCAATGCGCTGTATAGCTGAGGCGCAGATTGTACCGCTCGAAAGCGTCTTTTGGTTGGCGAACCTGGCCACGGGCGTGTTCTGCGGTGCGACGATTTTCGCGGCCACGTTTGCTGCCCTGTGCGCAACGTTTTTCACGGCGAAAAGACGCCGTGCCAAGCTCGAGGCAGAACTCGACTTCCCTGATGATATCTAATGCGTAATGGACTGGCTCCGAGTTATCGGGGCCAGCCCTTTTTGGTGCTCGATGAGCAGGGCCAGCGCCGTCCACAAAAGCGGCTGAGAGCTAGTGGGGCCCGTTCGTTTCGGCTTCATCGTTGCCATCGCTTTCGATATGCCGGGCAGTCTGGCCGCTAGCGTAACATGTGGGCAACCAGCTCGGCGCGAGTTCCGATACCAAGCTTGGCATACACGCCTGATAGGCGGTTTTTAACGGTGCCCGGCGATACTCCCATATGGCGTGCGATTTCGGCGTTGGTCCACCCACGACAGGCGAGCATGGCCATGGTGAATTCCGTGGTCGTTAGATCGTCGGCCACGTCCTCGCCCGAATCGGGGTTGTGGATGCGCCGCCAGCCGTAGCTGAAGCGGTACGTGATCTCGATGATGCGCGCGAAGTCGTCTGGGTATTGCGATTTTAGGCATGCCTCGATGAGCCCCTGCAAAAGGCCGTGGTGCTCGCCAATGAGCTCGATAAGGCCGTCGGGGCGCGCAATGTTCCAAGCGGCTCCGAAGTGCGTTTTTGCGGCGTCGATGTCCTTGAGGCTCATGCATGCCATAGAAGCTGCCAGGTGCAGGAACAGTTCCGAGATCGGATAGCTTCCCTGTTTCATGATCAGGGCATTTTCCGCCATGCCCAGGCTGCGTCCGTATTCGCCGCGCAGATACAAGGCGTGCGCCATCACGTAGCTGGCGAACAGGCGCAGACCTTCGGGCAGATGCGCCGCAAGTGGATAAAACTCTTCGGCAGAATACGGGGAAGGCAGGTGCAGCAGGACACTCGCGGCCGAGGCGAACAGGATATGCGTGGCGCGGACGACGGGCGATTCCTCGTCAGCCGGCGTATCGAGGATGCCAGCAAGGCACCGGCGGGCATCGGCGATACGGTTGAGCGACAGACTGGCATATCCGCAGATAAGGCATGCGGAATAGCGCAGTGCGGGGTCGGTGGCGTCAAGATAGGGGCGTGCTGTCTCGGCGGCGAGTGTGGCCTGTCCGCGAAAGTACAGCGCTTCTGCCGCGGCGATGGTGCGCGAATCGGGGTCGGAAATGCCTGCAACCGCAGCGTCAATCTGCCCCGGCACAAAGGCAGTGCACATCAACGGCATGGGAATGCGCGGGTAGCCATCGCAGTCCATCTTCCATCTCCCATCAGGTGGCAACATTAGCAGCGATTGTACTCCTGTTGCTCGGGACCCCTTTCGTTTTACTGTTCGGTTAACGCTGCGGATCGTTTTGGAAGGCTTACGAGCATGGTGGTCCCGTTCTCGGAACTTTCTTCGACCTCTACAGCGCCACCGTGAAGCGCTGCAATCTCCCAAACGAGCGCTAGCCCGAGTCCTGCGCCGCCGTATGCCCTGCTGCGGGATTTATCCAGGCGAAAGAACGGTTGGAAGATGCTCTCACGGTACTGCTTGGGTATTCCCGGGCCCTGGTCCTCGACTCGCAGGAACACGTGGCTGTCGTTGTCGCAGATGGAGACGGTAACGCTCGAGTCGGTGCGGCTGTAGCGGATGGCGTTTTCGACCAGATTGAACACCAGCCGATAGAGGAGCGTATCACTTCCGATTGTCAAAGCGTCTCCGGCGCAATCGAGGGCTATGCCATTATTCTCGGCAAGTGGCACAAGGTCGGTGAGGACCTCTTCGGACAAGGGACCAAGTTCCACATCGTCCTCGCAAGGAACGCTGCGGAGCTCACTCATCTCGAGCAAGACCTTGGCCATTCGAGACATGCGCTCGGTTTGTTCTTGTAGCAGGCCGAGCAGCTCGGCTGTTTCGGGTTGCAAACCGGAATGCTCGGAGATGAATAGTTCAATCTGTGCTTGCATAAGGGCGAGCGGGGTGCGCAGCTCGTGTGCGGCGTTGCCGGTAAACTGACGCTGTGCAGAGAACCCTTCGCCAAGACGGGCGATCATGTCGTTGAAAGAGGCGCTGCATCGTTGTAGCTCGGTGGGCACATCTTCACTGAGTCTGATTTCGCTTAGGTTGTCAGGCTGCACACGCTCAACCTGGTCTGCAAAAGCCCGTAGCGGTTTGAGTGCACGGCCGCTCACAAAGTATGCCAGCACGCCGCCAAGGAGTGTGACTCCAGCCGTGATGTACCAGGCTGTCGTGCCAAAAGACTCCTGTGCGTCGTTTACGACGATTGTAACCTCGTTATCGAGGGTCGCTTTCGTTGGGTCGAACGCCTGGGGCGAATCTTCGCCGGTTGCGGTAAAGGCCGAGATGTCACTGCCGATGGCATCCATATAGCGCATGCCCGTATAGCCGACCAGGCAGTTCGTCAGCACGCATGCCGCACACGTGAGCAGTGCCGTCATGATCGTTATGCGCCATTGCAGCGAAAGCCTTTTCATTCGCTATCCTCCATAACGTAGCCCTCTCCAATCCGATTGCGAATCGGGTCGTATCCCAAAGCGCTGCGCAACTTTTTTCGGAGCGACGAGATATGAACGCGGGTTGCGTTGCTAAAGCTGTTCACGCTGCTATCCCAAACGTGCTCGATAAGCTCCTCTTGGCTTACCGGTCGCCCCTGATTAAGCATCAGATATTCCAAGATTCCCGTTTCCTTGCGTGTAAGAGATAGAGCCTCGCTGTCCACGGAAGCGATGCGCGCCTTGGTGTCAAAGCGGAGCATTCCACAGGTTAATACTATGTCGCTTTGTGCGAAGCGTCTGAGGGTAAGGCTGCGGATCCTTGCCGCAAGTTCGTCCAGATGAAACGGCTTGGTGAGGTAATCGTTGGCGCCGGCATCGAGTCCGGCGACTTTATCGGATACTTCGCCACGCGCGGACAGAATCAGTACCTTGGTCTCGCAGTCGGTTTTCCTAAGTTCCCTGAGCACGGTCATGCCATCGATACTGGGAAGGTTGAGGTCGAGTACCACGAGGTCAAAGACTTCGACGCCCAGCAGGTCGAGCGCCTCCTGTCCGTCGTGACGGCAGTCGACGCTGTACGCCAAGTTTCGCAAGCTGCGTGCGATCGTGTCGCACAGCGCTTGCTCGTCTTCGACGATCAAAATACGCATAACAGTCTCCTTGCACATTCCAAATCGCGCTTAACACGGATTTTATAGTCGATATGGTCCAATGGTCGCGTAACGAAAGGAGTGGTTGGGTTGTTCAAAGCGGTAAAACCCGTGGTACAGGTCGCTTTGTTGATCGTCGGAATTACCATGGTGTGCTTTGGTGTTATGCGTGGCGAGGCGGATGCCGTGCTGGCCAAAGCGATTAGACTGTGCTTGGAGTGTATCGGAATTGGATAAAAGAGAAAACACTGCGTCGCATGTTTTGGCCCGATTTCGCGGATTCATTCAGGCGGCGGCAACACTTATTACCAACATTCACCTGCCAAACTTTGCCAAAGGCGGCATCTATCAGGGCGCGGGAAAAACAGTCTGCGTACCTGGACTTAATTGCTATTCGTGCCCCGCGGCATCGGGTGCGTGCCCCATCGGGTCGTTCCAGTCGGTGGTAGGCTCATCCAAGTTCAACTTTTCTTACTACGTCACCGGTACGCTCATTTTGCTCGGCGTGCTGCTGGGACGCTTTGTATGCGGCTTTCTGTGCCCGTTTGGCTGGCTGCAGGAGCTGCTTCACAAGATTCCCGGCAAAAAGTTCTCCACGAAAAAGCTCAAGGCGCTTACGTATATCAAATACTTCGTGCTGCTGTTTGCTGTGGTATTGCTGCCTGTGCTGGTGGTCAACAACCTGGGGATGGGAGATCCGTTCTTTTGCAAATACGTCTGTCCGCAGGGCGTGCTCGAGGGCGCCATTCCGCTGGCCATTGCCAACGCCGGCATTCGATCTGCGCTGGGGCAGCTCTTTACCTGGAAACTTGCTGTTCTCATTGCCGTAGTAGTGCTGAGCGTTTTGTTCTATCGCCCCTTCTGCAAATGGATTTGCCCGCTCGGCGCATTCTATGCGCTCATGAATAGGGTGTCCCTACTGGGGATTCAGGTTGACGCGTGCAAATGCGTCTCGTGCGGCAAGTGTTCAAGGGTTTGTCAGATGGACGTTGATGTGGTCCGCGCGCCCAATCATACCGAATGTATCCGGTGCGGAAAGTGCATCGGGGCCTGTCCCGTCGATGCCATCAGCTATCGCTATGGCCTGGATGTGTCGGCGGAAAAGCTTCCCTTGACCGCCGATAAAAAGTAAACAAGCTTCGACAAAACGGAGGAATGACCATGAAGCTTTCTAAGATTGCGGCCCTGTTTATGGTGCCGGTATTGGCCTTGTGCCTTGTGGCATGTTCGGCGCCCGGTGGCAATGCGAGCGAATCTGCGAGCTCCGATCCCAAGATCGCAGAACTCACTGCGCAGAAGCCGACCAATGCCGACGAGGCCGCCGAGCTGTATGCGAAGCTCATGAAAAAGGAGAACGATATCCTTTCGAGTGATAACGCACTGTGGGAAAAGGTATTCAATGCGGCAAATAAAGACTCGGCAATGATTGAGGACGGCAGCAATTACGGCGATTTCCTGCTCAAGACCATCGACGGCGCCAAGGATGAGTTCACGGCGGATGAGCTTAAGACGCTCAAGGCTGGTGCGCAGCAGATCAAGGAGATCGAGGACAAGCTCGAGAGCTTGGAGAAGGAGTTCCCCGGCTGTGGAAGCACGCCGAGCGCAGGCGAGAGCGTCGACGCTTCGGCCGCTGGCATGACGGCTGGTGCCAATGCTTCGAGCGAGGCGACGAAGTTCCCCAGCTTTACGGGCAAGGACCTGGATGGTAACGACGTGAGCAGCGACGAGCTGTTCTCTAAGAACAAGGTCACCGTCATGAACTTCTGGTTCACTACTTGCAAGCCGTGCGTGGGCGAGCTGGGTGATCTTGAGGACCTGAATAGGGAGCTTGCCAAGAAGGGCGGCCAGGTCGTGGGTGTCAATTCCTTTACGCTCGATGGCAACAAGGGCGAGATTGCAGATGCCAAGGACGTGCTGAGCAAGAAGGGCGTGACATATAAGAACATCTGGTTCAAGTCGGATAGCGAGGCCGGTAAGTTTACGTCAAATTTGTTCTCGTTCCCGACGACGTATGTCATCGATCAGAATGGCAACATCGTAGGGGATCCCATCGTGGGAGCCATCAGCTCCGCCGAGCAGCGCGCAGCACTCGACAAGCTTATCGACCAGGCGATTGCGAATAGCGAGCAGTAAAAACGTGTAAAGCATGGCGAGGATCGTGTGTCGCTGTGCGAAGTAGTCCGCTACCTTTCAAGATAAGCTCCACCATATAGAGGTCCCGCTCGGGACCTCTTTTTTGGGCACCATCACGTTCGTTTTTGGCGTGCTTCGTTACATTCCTCACTGGCGCCGGCAAAAAATGGGGATAGAGTAGGACAAACGCGTCGAATACGAACGGCGGGGGAGAGCGGGCAGGGTGCCTGCGCGGGAGAGGTTGCCGTCCATGCTGGAGCTCAAAGGTATTTGCAAAAGGTACGTTACGCAGTCGTTTACGCAGGTGGCGCTCGACAGCGTGAGCCTGTCTTTTCGCGATAACGAGTTCGTGGCCATTCTGGGTCCCTCGGGCTCGGGTAAAACCACGATGCTCAACGTTATCGGTGGACTCGATCATTTCGATTCCGGTGACTTGCTGATCGACGGTATTTCGACCAAAGACTTTCACGATCGCGATTGGGATGCCTACCGCAACAACCGCATCGGCTTTGTGTTCCAAAGCTATAACCTCATTCCGCATCAGACCATTTTGGAAAACGTGGAGCTGGCGCTCACGCTCACGGGCGTGGGGCATGCCGAGCGCCGCCAGCGTGCGCGCGAGGCGTTGGAGAAAGTCGGCTTGGGCGAGCACGTTAACAAGCGCCCGAGCCAGCTTTCGGGCGGGCAGATGCAACGCGTGGCCATCGCCCGCGCCCTGATTAATGATCCCGAGATTGTGCTGGCCGACGAGCCGACCGGCGCTTTGGATTCAACGACATCCGTACAGGTCATGGACCTGCTCAAGGACGTGGCGCGCGACCGCCTGGTCATCATGGTCACGCACAATCCCGAGCTGGCGTACCAATATGCCACGCGCATCGTCAATCTAGCGGACGGCAAGATCACCGACGATTCCGATCCCTTCGATGCTGCCAAGGCCGCGCGTCGCGAGGCAAAGCCTACGCGCAAAACCTCGATGAGCTTTGTGACGGCGCTGGGGCTTTCTGCCCGAAACCTCATGACCAAGAAGGGCCGCACGGCCATGACTGCCTTTGCGGGCTCGATTGGCATTATCGGTATCGCGGCGATTCTGGCGCTGTCCAACGGCGTAAACGGCTACATCAAAAAGGTCGAGGAGGATACGCTCTCGAGCTACCCGCTCACCATTTCCAAGCAGGATTACGACCTGTCGTCCATGATGGGCGGACAGGGGGCTGCGGATGATGACTCGCCTGAAAACGTGGATTCGTCCGACGACAGTGTCGGCGGCAAGGCTAAGGGAACCGATAAGATTCCTGTGGTCACGGCCGTAAAGGATATGTTTGCGAGCGTTAAGTCCAACGACATGACGAGCTTTAAGGCATGGCTCGATGCCGGTGGCGACGGCATTGATAAAGAGGTCAACGCCATTCAGTACGGCTACGGTGTATCGCCGGTTGTCTATCGTGCCGGCAAGGGCGATGAGAAGCCTGTCCGGCTGGTGCCCAACGCCATGACCGAGGCCATGAGCGGAGGCGCGAGCTCGGCGGCAACGGTGAGCATGGAATCCATGGGAACCTCGGTCTTTAACGAGATGATCGACGATCAGAGCCTGCTCGACAGCCAGTACGATGTCGTCGCCGGTCATTGGCCCACGTCTGCCAACGAAGCCGTAATGGTGCTTTCGAGCAGCGGTACGGTGGGCGACTATACGCTCTACAGCATCGGTGCGCTGGATATCGATGAGCTCAACGATCTGGTAAACAGTGCCATGACGGCCGACGGTAAGATCGAGACGCCCGAGACCGGCGCCGACTTTACCTACGATGATGCGTTGTCCACGACGTTTAAGGTGCTGTCGCCGGCCGATGCCTATCGCAAAAACGAAGAGACCGGCATGTGGACCGACATGTCTGACGATGCCGACTTTATGGCTGCCAAGGTTGCCGACGGTATCGACGTGCACATTGTGGGCGTGGTGCGACCTAACGAGACGGCCAACGCGAGCGCGTTGACCCCGGGCATTGCCTACACGCATGCGCTGACTCGCCAGCTTATGGAGCGCGCCGCCGATTCTCAGATTGTGCAGGAGCAACTCGCCCACCCCGAGACGGATGTCTTTACGGGCAAAACCTTCGACGAACTGCAAGGCGAGGCCAAGCAAGGCGTGGATCTGGGCAGCATGTTCAGTGTGGACGAGGCGGCGCTGAAGAGTGCGTTTTCGTTCGATATATCTGCGCTCTCGGGTGCAGCCGACGGTATGGACCTTTCTGGCATCGATCTGTCGGGGCTGGACATTGACCTTTCGGGCGTTGGCAAGGACATCGACTTCAGCGACATCATGGCAAAAGCGCCAACCCCAGATTTCTCGGGTATCTTTGACGGTCTGGAACTCACGCCCGAGCAAATGCAGCAGGTGGGAACGCTTGCCAACCAGCTGTTTGAGGGCTTTTTGCAGTCTGATCAATTTAAGGCGCTGTCGCCCGAAGATCTTAA
>CAJMPK010000020.1 GCA_905215205.1 uncultured bacterium
GGAGGCTTTTCTATACCCTCTGTTACAGGCTTACCGCTCCTCGTGTTGCGGCCCGGCTGCCTCGGCTGTCTTTACACGGTTCTTGTCGATGTACATGTTTTTGTCGGCTTGGGAAAAGAGTTCACGCATGTTAGGCGGCTCGTCAAAATCACTGGAAAGTGCATAGCCCACCGCGTAGCTGATGGGCATATCGGCGTGAGCCTCGGAATACTCGTTCACGTTCGCACGAACCCGAGCGAGACAGGACTCCACGGCAGCTCGATCGGCATCCCACAGCACCGCGATAAACTCATCGCCGCCGTCGCGGCCCACAAAGCAAGTCTCAGACGCCACGCGCCCCAGCTGCCGGGCAAAAGAACGGATGTATTCGTCACCCTTCTCGTGACCAAAGGTGTTATTGACCGTATGCAGATTATTAAGATCGAAGACGCACAGGGCAACGGGCGCTTCAACGGAAACGGGATGCTCCTGCCCCAAGATCTCCTCGCACTTGTTCTTATTGGGCAGTCCCGTGGCTTCGTCGAGATAAACTTTACTCTGCAGCTCGCGATTGAGCGCGGCAGTTCGCACCGCGCGAACAAGTTCGACCGCAAAGGTCGCCACCAAGCCCACGATGTCGATGATCACCAGACCCTCGAGACGATTGAGTGCCGCAGCCTTCTCCTGGGAATAGTCCTCCGCGAGTCGTGTGGCATCGTCGCAAATGCCAAAGAACTCCTCGCTCATGGAGATGATGTCGGTGTTCTCGTAGCCGACTTCGCGCACGCGGCTGATCTCGGCGCAAAGCTCATCATAATAATTTGCAAGCTCGGTCATCTTTGCCTGATACTCGTCGTCGTCGAGACGGACGAGGTTGAGATCGTCACTTCCGTAACGCAAACCGTTGATGTATGAATCCACGGCTTTGAGCAGGTCATCTTGAGGTTGGCCCGCGTCCTCGAGCTTAACGATTCGCTGCGTGGTACCGCGCACCAGACCGGCGTAGTTGACTACGCGCGCCGTGCCCTGGATATCGGAGACGAGCAGCATAACATTGATGAAGAAGAAGATGAGAACTGCCGTGAGCACCATCATGAGCAGGCGTACCGCCCGGCTGGCTTTCTTGGCGGCAGAGGTATTCATAAGTTCACTCCAAATGGCAAAAGAGTAGGTGGCGCATAGCGTCTTGTAAATCACGTGGGGTCAACTCTACCAGATGATTTTTCTAGGACGGGGGCCATTTTGCACCTCGACCTGATTCGTTCGCCACGAAATGGGCCTATCTACTACGTTTAGCCGACCACCCTCAACCATGCCAAATTTCGCGAAATAAAAGCCGCAGGTAGGCGGCTTGCCGATTTTCGGTAAAACCAGGCACGGTCGACCCATACGGTTCAAACGTAGTAGATGGGTCGTTTTCGTGGCGCGGCTCCAAAACAGTCTTTTGGGACGGGTGGTATCCTTGGTAGCCCTGTGCTGCAAACGCACCTTAAACGCAAGGAGTCCCATGGATCTTATCGCCCAGCTCGCCCGCGAGCTCAACCTTAAGGCCGTCAACATCGAGGCAGCCGTCAAGCTCATCGACGAGGGCAACACCATCCCCTTTATCTCGCGCTACCGCAAGGAAGCAACGGGTGGCATGGACGACGTCGCCCTGCGCGCACTCGACGAGCGCCTGTCTTACCTGCGCAATCTTGAGCAGCGCAAAGAGGACGTCATTCTGCTCATCGACGCCCAGGGCAAACTCACGCCAGAGCTTGAGCAGCAGATTCGCGAGGCCACGCAGCTCCAGCGTGTCGAGGACCTCTACAAGCCCTACCGCAAAAAGCGCATGACTCGCGCGCAGAAGGCCCGCGAGGCAGGCCTGGAGCCGCTTGCCAACATGATCATCATGCAGGCCTCGGCCAAGGGCAGCGCGCTCGATGCCGCCGCGGCCTACGTCAATGAGGACGCCGGCTTCAACACGCCCGAAAAGGCGCTCGCCGGCGCCGCCGACATCGTGGCCGAAACGGTGGCCGAGGACCCCGAGAACGTCGCCGACCTGCGCGCCTTTACGCAAAACACCGCCGACATCATCGTCGAGGCCACCGACCCCGCCGAGAAGACCCCCTACGAGCCGTACTACAGCTATGATGAGCCGCTGCGCCGCATCCCCAACCACCGTGTGCTGGCTATCGACCGCGGTGAGCGCGAGGGCAAGCTCCGCGTGCGCGTGAACGTCGACGGCGCCGCCGCCACGGCACGCCTCGGCAGCCGTTGGCCCCGCCGCCAGGGCGTCTTCGCGCCCGTCTTCGATGCCGCCATCGCCGACGGCTACAAGCGCCTCATGGCCCCCTCGCTGGAGCGCGAGGCCCGCGCCAAACTCACCGTTCGCGCCCAGACCGAGGCTATCAACGTCTTTGCCAAGAATCTCGAGGGCCTGCTCTCGGCACGCCCCGTCCGTGGCGCCCGCGTGCTCGCGCTCGATCCGGGCTACCGCACCGGCTGCAAGGTCGCCGTCATGGACGAGACCGGCAAGCTACTCGACCACGGCGTGGTCTACCCCACCAAGCCGCGCCACGACGTCGCCGGCACCAAGCGCGAGCTCGCCCGCCTCGTCAAGAAGGACAGCGTCAACACCATCGTCATCGGCAACGGCACCGCTAGCCGCGAGACCGAGGAAGTCGTCTCGGAGTTCATCGCCGAGAAGGCGCCCAGCCTTCGCTACACCATCGTCAACGAGGCCGGCGCATCGGTGTACTCCGCTTCCGAGCTTGCCAGCCAGGAGTATCCCGACTTGGACGTCACCGTGCGTGGCGCCATGAGCCTGGGCCGCCGCCTGCAAGACCCGCTGGCAGAGCTCGTCAAGATTCCGCCCCAGTCCATCGGCGTGGGCCAGTACCAGCACGACCTTGACCAGGCCGAGCTTTCGCGCACTCTGGGCCACGTGGTGGAGGACGTCGTCAACCGCGTAGGCGTCGACGTAAACACCGCGAGCGCGAGCCTGCTGGGCTACGTGTCGGGCATTACGCCGAGCGTGGCCAAAAACATCGTGGCCTACCGCGAGGAAAACGGCGCCTTTACCGATCGTCGCCAGCTCAAGAAGGTCCCCAAGCTGGGACCCAAGGCATATCTCAACGCCGCGGGCTTTTTGCGCATCAGTGGCGGCAAGAACCCGCTTGACGCGACAAGCGTCCACCCCGAGAGCTACGAGGTAGCCACGTCCGTCCTGGAGCGCGCAGGCGTTAAAGCCAGTGAGCTCAGCCGCGGCGGCGTGCCCGACATCGAGCGTCGCCTGGGCAGCATCTCGGCGCTGGCAAGCGACCTGAACTGCGGCACCCTCACGCTCATCGACATTGTCAACGAGCTCAAGAAGCCCGGTCGCGACCCGCGCGACGACGCGCCCGAGGTGGTCTTTAGCCGCTCAGCACTTTCCATCGATGACCTGGAGCCCGGCATGGAACTCAAGGGCACGGTGCGCAACGTCGTCGACTTTGGCGCGTTCGTCGACGTGGGCGTGCACCAGGACGGCCTCGTGCACATCTCCAAACTGGCCAACCGCTTTGTCAAGCACCCGAGCGACGTGGTGCGCGTCGGTGACACGGTCAAGGTGTGGATTGAAAAGGTCGATCGCGACCGCAAGAAGATCTCCCTCACCATGGTGCAGGGCAAGTAAACCGCCAAAGCAAAGGTACCCCCTGCAGCGACGTGCAAAATCGCGAGTATTCTGCAAATTCCACCGTTCCGAACGCCCCACAGAGACAATAACGTCAAAAACAGCCCCCGTTTTAGCGACATTAGAGCCAGAACGGGGGCTGTTCCGTGCTTCACCCAACTGGTAAAAGCCTTTACCTTGCTGAATACTCTCAATTTTGCACGGCGCAGGCAGGGGTACCTTTGCCCACGGCAGGATATGGAAGCCTATCGCAATTCAGCTCAGAACCTACTGGCAAGCTCGTGCCGGCAGCCCCGGCCTTCCCTTTCCCTAGCGCGACCCTCGCGAAGCGCGTGAGCGATAGGGAAAGGGAAGGCCGGGGCGAATAGCCCGCAGCGTAGTCAGTGTTCGCGTTACGGCAGAATATGGAAGCCCAAAGCGGCGATATCCTTGGCAAAGCCGCGCACGGTGTCGAGCGAGACCTCGTACGGGTCGCGGCCGATGTTCTTACGCTTGGCCAGGATGTTGTTGGGCACCGTGATGATCTGGCAACCGCATCCTTCCGCCTGGTAAATGTTGATGAGCTCGCGCGTGGACGCCCACAGGACCTCACAGCTGGGCTTGGCGGCGGCCTTCTTGACCGACTCCGTCATAAACGGAATGGGATCGACGCCGGTATCGGCGATACGGCCGGCAAAGAGCGAGATAATGGACGGCGTCTCGGCGTCAACGGCCTCAACCATCTCGTCAACCTGCTTAGGCGTAAAGATGGTGGTGACGTTGACCTTGATGCCGTCGGCGGAAAGCTTGCGCACCAGCTCGGCGGTAGACTCGCCCTTGGTGGTCACGCACGGAATCTTGACGTAGACGTTATCTGCCCAGGTAGCGATCTCGCGAGCCTCGACCTCCATGGTCTCGACGTCGTCGGCAAAGACCTCAAACGAGACGGACACATCAGTGATGTGGGCCAGGACCTCCTTGGCAAACGCGCGGTAATCCGTCACGCCGCCCTTCTTCATAAGGGACGGGTTGGTCGTGAAACCCTGAACGTTGCCGTTCTCGTACATGTCGAGCATGCCCTCGAGGTTTGCACCGTCAGCGAACACCTTAATTGCCATCTGCCCGATTCCTTTCGTCTGCATATGGACGTTGAACTGCTAAACACTTTATCTATGTTTATCAAGGCGTGAGCTGCTGGTTTTTATCTTCTCGGCGAACGGTATAAACACCTCAGTGTTTGGATTGATAAATCGATTGAGCCTGCAAAAGCAAAGAGTCGCAGTTTGAGCAAACGTCAGAACGCGGGATTCATTAGATGAGGCCGAAATGCCGCATCGCCGTGACGGTACCGTCATGCGCGACATCGTCGGTCACGTAGTCGGCGACCGCCTTGACCTCAGGCATGGCGTTGCCCATGGCGACAGCCGTCTCGACGGCAGCGAGCATGCCCAGGTCGTTGCCCGAATCGCCAAAGCCAAAGGTGCGCGCATTGCCAGTGCGGCCCAGATACTCCAGCGCTCGTGCCACGCCCACGCCCTTGTCGATACCCTTGGGGCTCAGCTCGCGATTCTGACCACCGGTGTTGCAGACCTCAAAATAGCGCTCGATAAAGTCGTCATCGCCGGCTACGCGAGTCAAACTGGGTACACCGAGGCATACCTTGCCCACGCGCAGACTGCCGTCGACGCGCATCTCCTCGGCGCTGTGCACCACAGAAGTGCCGATCAGAGACGACTGCTCAACACCCGCTGGTTCCAGGGCAAAAGTAGCCACGTTGGTCTCGAAAAAGGCCTCGATCCCTGCCGCGGCCATACGGCGTGCGAGCTCCACGATAACGTCCTCGTCAAAGCAGTCCTCGTGTACCACGCGGCCCTCGACCTCGAGCGTCGCCCCCGCCATGGCAACGACACCCGCAGGCTCCAAAGCACGCAGGCCATCGGCAATCAGCCACAAGGGACGACCCGTGCAGATAAATGCCTGGTGACCCGCATTGCGCAGGCGACCAAATGCATCGACAACGGCCTTCGATGGATGGACTGCATTGAAGTCCTTGTCGGTCATATCGTCGGGATCGAACGACGTCAGCGTGCCGTCCACGTCAAAAAAGAGCACGGCGGATTCGGGGCACGCATCAATCATATGGGTTCCTTTCGAGGATAAGGGCAAACGAAGCATCCATCATATAATGGAGCGACGCAACCAGAGAGGTCACCCATGGAATTTTACGCAAGCTGCCCCGAGGGCTTTGAGTCCGCACTCGCCGATGAGCTTAAACGCCTCGGGCTTTCGCATGTTCGCCGGCTGAAGGGCCGCGCCACGTTTGAGGGCGAGCTCGAAGAAGGCTACCGCGCCTGTCTGTGGTCGCGCCTGGCGAGCCGCGTGTTCGTGGTACTCGGGCGCTTTGAGGCGCAGGATGCCGATGAACTGTACGATAGCGTTTACGACATCGCCTGGGAGAGCATCGTCCGCCCCGGCGCCACCATCGCCATTACCGCCCGCGGCGTGACCGAGCAGCTGCGCAACACGCGCTTCTCGGCCCTGCGCGCCAAGGACGCATTGTGCGACCGCCTGGCCGAGACCACGGGCCGTCGCGCCGACGTCGATGCCGCCGACCCCGATGTTCACCTACTGCTTTCGTTGCGCCAGCGCCGCGCGAGCATAAGCCTAGACCTTTCGGGCGACCCGCTGTTCAAGCGCCTGCCGCCCGCGGCGACCCGTGCCGGCGAGGGCGCGCACGTGCTGCGCCCCGACTACGCCGCTCTGGTGCTGGCGCAGGTCGGCTGGACCGCACTGTGCGAGCGCGAGCTGACGGCCGATGATTACGAGAATGAAGCCCTGCCCACGCTGATCGATGCCTCGTGCGCCGGCGGCGGTCTGCTGCTGGAGGCCGTGAATATCCTGACCGACCGCGCCCCGGGTGCCGCGCGCAAGCACTGGAGTTTTGAGGGCTGGCAGCTGCATGATGCCGACCTATGGGAACAACTGCTTGCCGAGGCGCGCGAGCGCGAGGCGACGGCGCGCGAGCGCCAGGCGCGCATCGTGGCCGTAGACATCGACCCCGCCGCCCGCAAGACTGCCGAGCGTATGATCAAGTGCGCCGGCTACAAGCGTTTCGTCGACTTCTGCGCTGCCAAACCAGCCACCGTGCTGGACCATGCAGGCGCTGTCGCCGGCGCCGCCGTAGTCGCAGACACCACCGAGACCCCGCTTTCGCTCATGCACGACGCCATGACGCTGGTCGGCGAGCTGCGCCGCGCGCCCGAACTCGCTTCGGCACCGGTCGCCACGCTCGCCCGCGATGGCCTTATGGCCCGCGCGCTCCATGCCGAGCCTGCGCGCTCCATCGCCGTCATGCCCAATAACGAGGAGGCGGCTATTGAGGTCTGGCCCTCGCTCGACCACGCCGCCGCGGCATTCGAAGCTGCGACCAGCGCAGATGCCGAACAGCAGACCGCAGACGCTCAAGACGAAGCCGCCGACACTCCCATGCCCGAACCTGCCGCCACGCTCGACCTGGGCGACGGCAAGCCGCTGCCCGTGCTCATCCCCGAATCCGAACAGTTCGCCAACCGCCTGCGCAAGAACGCACGCCTGCGTCGCAAGTGGGCAAAGCGCGAGGGCGTGAGCTGCTACCGCGTCTACGATGCCGACCTGCCCGACTACTCCGCCGCCATTGACCTGTACGAGGGCTGCCCGCAGACGCCGGGCCGCTGGCTCGTCATCGCCGAATACGCCGCGCCCAAGACCATCGACCCCGCGCTAGCCCAGGCCCGCATGCTCGACATCTTGGCCATCGCACCGCGCATCCTAGATGTCCCGGCAGAGCATGTGCACGCCAAGGCCCGCATGCGTTCGCGCGGCGGTTCGCAGTACGGCAAGCAGGGCGCCGGCAAGGGCGCATCGGGCGAACGCGCCAACATCGCACGCCGTCGCCTGCCACTCATCGAAGAGGGCGGGCTCACCTTTGCCGTCAACTTTGACGACTACCTGGATGTGGGTATCTTCCTGGACCACCGCGTCACCCGCAACCTGGTGCGCGAGCACGCCAAGCAGGCGCGGCGCTTCCTCAACCTGTTCGCCTACACCGGCACCGCCACCTGCTATGCGGCAGACGGCGGCGTCGAGGAAACTGTGACGGTCGACCTTTCCAACACCTATCTGGACTGGGCCGAGCGCAACATGCGACAGAACGGCTTTGTGGGGCCGCAGCATCACTTTGTGCGCGATGACGTGCTCGCTTGGATTCGCGACCAGCGCCAGACGCGCAACCGCTGGGACCTGATCTTTGTCGACCCGCCCACGTTTTCGAACTCGTCCAAGATGGGCCGTCGCACCTGGGATGTCCAGCGCGACCATGTTGAGCTTTTGGCCGGCGTATCGCGCCTGCTCGCACAGGGCGGACATGCCATCTTTAGCTGCAACCTGCGCGGCTTCCGCCCCGAGACGCGCAAGCTCGCGCGCGCGGGCGTCGTGCTGGAGGACATTACGGCACAGACCATTCCCGAGGACTTCGCACGCAACCAGAAGGTGCACCATTGCTATATCGTGCGCCGCCTGCCCATCGAGGATGCCATGGCCGAAGTCGGCTTTAGCGCTGAGGAGATCGCCGAGCGAACCGAGGAGCTGCGCAACCCCGAAGCCCGCAAGCCTCGCGCAACGACGCCCGCGCACGCGCAGGCCAGCAACGGCAAGTCCAACTTTGCCGGCAAACCCTCCCCCGCCGGCAAGCCCAAAAAGAAGAAGTTCTACGCCAGCAAGCCCAAAGGCAAATAGACAACGTTGCGGTGGAATAGTTCCTAAAAAGCCTGGTAAAGGCCCAAACAGGAACTATTTCACCGCAACTCATATTGGGATGGTGGTTGGCGATCTACCCTTGGGTGACCAATCGGTAACCGATACCCACATGCGTCTGGATATAGCGCGGGTGCGCGGGGTCGGACTCGATCTTCTTGCGCAACGTGCCCATAAAGACGCGCAGGCTCGCCAGGTCGCTCTTAGTTGCCGTGCCCCAAATCTCGTGCAGGATAAACTGGTGCGTCAGCACCTTGTCGGCGTTATGCGCCAACAGGCACAGGAGCTTGTACTCGATCGGCGTCAGATGCAGCTCCTCGCCATCCATCGCGGCGATGCCGGCATCAAAATCGATATGCAGCTCACCGGTATCGAACGAGCCCTCGGAGGCAACGCCGCCCGTTTGCGCATACGAAAGGCGCCTGAGCGTCGTGCGAATGCGCGCGAGCAGCTCCTCGACCGAAAACGGCTTGGTCAGGTAGTCGTCGGCGCCGGCATCGAGCGCGCGAATCTTGTCCGCATCCTCGCTGCGCGCCGAAACCACAATAATCGGCATACCCGACCATGCGCGCACCGACTCCACCACCTTGACACCATCCATATCGGGCAGGCCCAGATCGAGCAGCACAATACTCGGTGCCTGCGATGAGGCGGCGGCGATGGCGGCATGGGCGGTCTCCACGGCCATATGGCGCAAGCCGTGCGCCTCGAGCGCAGCAACGATAAGGTTGCGAACAGCTGGGTCGTCCTCAACGACCAAGATGAGCGGTTTTACGGCAGAGTTCGACACGGCGCTACTCCTTATCAAACGAAACGTCGGCGGCGGGAAGTTCAATCGTAAAGACCGAACCGTGCGGGTCCGCCGCGGCAACCTCTATGCTACCGCCATGCGCCAACGCAATGGAACGGCAGAGCGAAAGACCCAAGCCCACGCTGCGGTGGCTGTCGGCCAGACCATGGTTGGCGGTATAGAACGACTCAAAAATTCGCTCGCGGTCCTCGGGTGCGATGCCCGGACCATCATCGGCCACCGAGCACGCCACGCGTCCATCGTCGACGCCAATCGAAATCATGATATGCGAGCCTGCGGGCGTATAGGTGATGGCGTTGTTCACCAGATTGACCACCAGCTGCACCATCAGGCGCGCATCGACGTTGACGAGCGCCGGCTCATCGCACGCCACCACCTTAAGGTCGTGCTCGCGCACGGCAGGGTTCACGTGGCGCAGCGCCTCCTCGACGATATCGTCCATGAGCTCGAGCGTGGTCGACAGTCGCATACCGCCGCCCTCGAGCTTGGTGATGGCGAGCAGGTTCTCGACGGTGACGTTGAGCCATTGCGCATCCGAGCGAATGGACAGGAGCAGGCCGCGGCGCGTCTGGGCGTCGAGCACGGCGGTGCCGGTCGAGCCCTGGTCGAGCAGCACATCGGCATTGCCCGAAATACTGGTGAGCGGCGTGCGCAGGTCGTGCGAGATGGAGCGCAGCAGGTTGGCGCGCAGCTGCTCATTTTTGGCAAGCACCGCCGCCTCCTCGCGGGCCTCCATGGCGCGGGCGCGATCGAGTGCCAGCTCGCCTTCGCTCACGATGGCATCGGCAAGTGTCCGCTCCTCGTGCGTCAGCACGTCGGGCTCGGCAACGATAGCCAGCACGCCCACCACCGAGGCAGGGTCGCCCGAGCGCACGAAGCCGTCACCCGTGCGAACCGTCAGGTAGATGCCATAAAACGCCGAGCCGCCATAAGTGGCGTCGAGCGGCATTCCCACATAGGCGGACGCCGAGAGACGCGGCGGCATCTGCGGCGCCAGCTCGTGCACCGGCGCGGCATCGCCCACGGCCGTGTATGTCGCACGCGGCAGCAGGTCATCATCGTCGGCATCGGCGCTGTACCATACGACCGGACAGCCCGAAAGACGCGCCAGCTGCGTTGCCATGGCATGGACAATCTGCTGCTGATCGGCGCACCGCTGCAGCATGCGGTTGGTCTCGAGCACCATATGCGTGCGACGGTCGCTGGCGGCAGCCTGTGCCAAGGCGCGGCGCAGGGCCAACGCAATCGAGCTCGACACAAGCGAGACCACAAACATGATGAAGAACATGCCGGGATAGGCGCGGTCGATAAACGACAGCGAGTAGCGCGGATCGACAAACAAGAAGTTGTAGAGCGCCGCGGCGGCAGCCGCACTCAACAGGCAATACAGGCGGCTCCAGGTGAAAAAGGCACACAGCTGCACGGCAAGCACATAGACGATCATGATGCTCGGCGCGAGACCCGGATGGTCGAGCAGCGCGCCCACAATCGTCGCCGCGACCAGCAGCCCCGCCGATACGCAGGCGTCATACAGAGGAGTGCGGCGCGTCAGCGTTGTGCGCCGCCACCAAAAGCTATCGGCAATATCGCCGTCCGTACGGACGTCCATCAGCGCCCCGCCCCTCTCTCATAAACAAAAACCACCACAAAGGGGACAGGCACCTTTGTGGTGGTTTCCCTTGTGGTGGTTCCAAGTGTAAAGCCTTCTACGACCGGCAGTCGCTAGACAAACAGCACGTGCGCGAGCAGGGCACACACGCACACCGCTCCAAATACCAGTGCCACGATCGAAATTACGCGATCGGCCATGTCCATGTTGGCACGGTTCGTCAAAAACCGATCTTCGGCGGCGTCGGCGCGTGCCTCACGCACCATCTCGGCAACCACCTCGTGGCCATCAAGCGTCTTTGCATCCATGTTTGCCTCCCCGGTCTCAACCTTGTCCATCGAAAACCAACTCCATGCAACCTGTCGGCGCCTACGGGCGCTCGTTGGGGGCCAGGCGATGCATCTTGTTCACGGCCTTGAACTTGGTGAACAGCGGCACGTACTCAAAGCTCACGTTGGAGTTCTCCAGGCCATACCAGCGTGCAGGCGTGCCGGCGGCGCGGCGGATGATGTACTTGAGCGTGATGGCCGTACGCTCGCTCGGCTCCACATCGCTTTCGGGCGCCAGAAGCTTACGAATCAGGATGAACTTGAACGTGCCGATGTTACCCGGATCCTTGTAGACCGAGTAGTCATGCGTCTGCGGCGGCAGCTCGCCGGTGGCAGCCAGGTCCTGAACAACCTGACGCAGGTAGGCATTAACGCGCTGGTTGATCTTGTAGCCCAGGTACAGATGCACGCGGAACACGTAGTCGGTGCCGAACGTCTCGACCGAATAGGCAAAGGTGTGCGGTTCGTCCATGGTCTCGACATTCACAAACCACCAGGCGCGGGCGCGCTTGGGATGCTTGTCCAAAATCGAATAGACGATATCGCGGTCGATGTAGTCGGTATGGGTGTCCTTGGTCAGGTACACGATGTTGTCACTCATACGCTCGTAACGGTCGTCGTCGCGCAGGCGCTTGAGCTGCGGCAGGTAGCTGCGCAGCGGCAGCAGCGTAAACTGGCGCTGCTCGACCGCCGTGCCGTTGTACCAGCACACCATAATGCCCATGATGAGCATGGCCATCAGAATGGTGAAATAGCCACCGTGGAAGAACTTGGTAAGCGAGCTCACAAAGAAGAAGCCCTCGAGCATGAGGAAGAACGCAACGAAGACATACGGGGCGACCTTAAGGCCGCGATCAACATGCAAGTAGAAGAAGAGCAGCAGCGTCGTGCACATCATGGTCAGGGTAATCGCCAAGCCGTAGGCGGCCTCCATGTGCGCCGAGCTCTGGAACAGCAGCACCACGATGACGCAGCCCACAAGCATGACGTTGTTGACCATGGGAATATAGAGCTGGCCCTTGGTCTCGGCAGGATAGAAGACCTGCATGTGCGGCATGAGGTCCAGGCGACTGGCCTCGGACACCAACGAGAATGCGCCGGTGATGAGCGCCTGCGAGGCAATGATGGCCGCGACGGTGGAAAGGCCGACGGCAAAGGGACGCAGGCCCGGGGTGAGCATCTGGTAGAAGGGGTTGAGGTCGGCAATGCCCATGAGCTCGGGGTTGGCAGCGTTGTTCATAAGCCAAGCGCCCTGGCCCATATAGGAAAGCAGCAGGCAGCACTTAACGAACGGCCAGGTGGCATAAATGTTGCCGCGGCCAACGTGGCCCATGTCGGAGTAGAGCGCCTCGGCACCGGTGGTGGCGAGGAAGCAGCTGCCCAGAATCATGATGCCCGCATGGTTGTTGGGGCTCAGCAGAAAGCCGATGCCGCGCAGCGGGTTGAGGCACAGCAGCACCGTGGGATGCTGGAAGACAAAGAACAGGCCCGTACCACCCAGGAACAAAAACCACAGCGTCATGATGGGGCCAAAGGCGCGGCCGATCTTGGCCGTGCCGATGCGCTGCACCAAGAAGAGCACGATAATGATGGCAAGCGTGATGGCGACAACGCGGGCCTGATCGTCACCGAGCACGGCGTGGACCGCCGGAATGGTGCGCAGACCCTCGATAGCCGTAGTCACGGTAACGGCAGGCGTGAGGATACCATCGGCGAGCAGTGCCGCGCCGCCCAGCATGGCGGGGATGATGAGCCATTTGCCGCAGCGCTTAACCAAGCTGTACAGAGCAAAGATGCCACCCTCGCCGTGGTTGTCGGCGCGCAGCGAGATGAGCACGTACTTGACGGTCGTCAGTAGCGTGACCGTCCACACGACAAGGGAGAGCGCGCCGAGCACGAACTCCTCCGTGACGCTTCCGATGCCGCCGTTGCCGGCAACGAGCGCCTTGGTTACATACATGGGGCTGGTGCCGATATCGCCGTACACCACGCCCAGCGTGACGAGCATCGCCGAGATGCTCACAGGAATCGCAGCGTGCGAGGCTGCCTCCTTGGCCTTTTGTTCCATAAGCCGGTTTCCTCCCAACTTTAACGTTCGAGGGGATTATAGGTAATCGGCCCATGTTTTAATGCACTGTTTTCCCAGCTAGATAAAGATTTATACAGTCTTTAGACTACCGCGGCGATATGGAATGTGACAAAGGGACTGTCCCCTTGTCACATTCGTCATTTTCCGAGCCAGTTTTTGAACCACCACTCCATGGAGCGGCTCATCTCGGCCATAAAGGGACTGGTGTGTTTGCGGGTGTAGATATCCACCACGCGCTCGCCCACCTCGCGGGCGTGTGGGCGAAACATCGCATCCATCTCGGCCACCTGCGCGTCCATGGTCGCGTCGTCCGCACGGCAGTAGCGCTCCTCGTGCACCAGGTTCACCACGGGGTGCGCGATTGCCGGACGCTCCTTACGGGGCGTGCCGATGATGAGCATCGACAGCGGCATGGTATAGGGCGGCAGATCGAGCAGCTCGGCAACTTCCTCGGCATTCTCGACGATATCACCGATATAGCAGCTCCCCAGGCCCAGGGCCTCGGCGGCAACCACGGCGTTTTGCGCGGCGATCACGGCGTCCTGCGCCGCAACGGCAAAGTCGCCCAGACCCGGTGCACGACGGGGCGACTTGCCCGTACGCTCTACAAACTCTGGCTCAAAGCAGCCCACGTGCTCAAACAGATCGATCCACTTGGCATAATCGACCACAAATATTAGTGCCCAGGGCGCCTTGGCGATCATGGGCTGGTGGTCGCACAGGTCGGCCAGGCGGTCGAGCGTAGCCTGCTCGCGGATGCTCACGATGGAATACATCATCATGGCGCCCGCCGACGGCGCGCGGCTCGCCGCATGCAGAATCGCCGCCCGCTGCTCGTCGGTCACCGCCACGGGACGGTCGTCGTCATCGCGCGCGAAGGCACGCGTAGACGAGCGATGCTCCAAGATGTCCAGCACCGCGTTGCCCGTGGTCTCGACCGGATAGCCGCACGTATCCACAGCCTTGGTGCAAACCTGCTCGCTCATCGCCTCATCCTCGCTAATTCTTTAAGAAGCCTTTACGTTTCCGTGTAATTCCCGTCCATTATCGCGCACGTCGCCACTACATTGCGCCACACCGCCGCACGTGCGCGTTAATATGGCTGGTTGTTGTGCGCAGCCCGCAAATGCAGCGCATATTTAGGTAACAATCGGGTAAACCCCCGCTTTCGTAGGTTTTAAGTTTGTGAGGAGTCTCAGCATGTTCGCAGCCGCCATCTCGCTCGTCGGTCTTGCGGCGACCGTCTACCTTGTTTTGCGCGAGGCCAAGGCCATTCGCGCTCAGTCGGGCACCGTTGCCAAAAGCGCTCTTGGGTGGAGCGTCGCCTTTGGTCTGTTCCAGGTCTTTTTGACCATTTGGGGCGCTGTGGGCCTCGTTGCCCAAAACGAGCCGCTCGCCTTTGTGATGCTCATCCTGACCAATGCCATTCTCACCGGTTGCGCCTGGGCCAGCATCGCCCGCGAGCGCATCGCCCCGCGCGTCTTTGCGTTCGCCTCGGCCGATGCGCCCGCCCCCACCGGCAAGCTCGCTCGTTTGCGCGGCGCCTTTGTGGGCAAACCGCTCGTCGACGCCGTCCTGTGCCTGCTGCTCGCCGGCGTCTTTGCGCTGCTGGGCATGGAGGTCTCGTCCAACCACGACTTTACCTGGGTCTACCCCCTGTGCATCCTGCTCGAGTGGGCCATCATCGCCACGCTCATGGCTGGCTTGTTCTTCCTATTCCAGCGCCACGGCGCAGCTCCCGCGGTCCTGGCCTTTGCCCTCTTTGTCCTGGGCATTGCCGAGTTCTTTGTCATCACGTTTAAATCCATGCCCATCCAGCCGGGCGACCTTTCGGCCATCTCCACCGCCGCCGCGGTCGCCGGCACCGGCTACACCTTCTCCATCTCGCTGTTCTGCGTGCTGTCCATGGGCTTTACCGCCATCGCCATGCTGCTATGCGAGTACGCCGGCCTGGTGGCACCGCACCGTCAGAAGGGTGCCGCCAACGCCAAGCGCATGCTGCTCACCAACCTGCTCGTGGCGGTGCTGTGCCTGGGCGGTGTGACCGCGCATGTCACGCTTATCGACTACTACAACACCCTCGGCATCACCGTCTACACCTGGCGCCCGCTCGAAAGCTACTGGCGCGAGGGCTACCTGCCCGCTTTCATTAGTGCGGCACAGTCCATCAAGCCGCCCAAACCCGCCGACTACTCCGTCGACGATGCCAAGGCCACGCTCAAAAAGTATGCCAAGGCCTACGACAAGTCCGACGCGGCCAAGAGCGACGAGCGCGCCGCCGCAAAGGAGCAGTTCGACAGCGAGAAGCCCACGGTCATCGCCATCATGAACGAGACCTTCTCGGATCTATCCATCTACCAGAATATGCGCGCCGGCTACGAGGGCCCGCAGTACTTTAAGAGCCTGTCCAACTGCCTCAGCCGCGGCAAGCTCTATGTGAGCGCCTACGGCGGCGGTACCGCCAATACCGAGTTTGAGTTTATGACCGGCAACTCCATGGCCAACCTGGGCTCGGGCGTGTACCCCTACACCATCTACAACATGGAAACGACCGGGAACCTGGCAGAGCAGTTCAAGTCGCTCGGCTACACCACCACGGCCATGCACCCCAACCACGCAACCAACTGGAACCGCGAGAACGTCTACA
>CAJMPK010000021.1 GCA_905215205.1 uncultured bacterium
TTGTCGCAGCCCCGACCCGCGGTCACGAGCGGGGGCTCCTGTCGTTTCCGTGCCCCTGGATTGGGTCATAGTGTCTGACTTATGCTCAACCAGTGGTGCCTTAGACGTTGGACGTTCTTAAATGACTAGTCATTTAAGAACGTCCCCAATGAGTATGTGCTTTTGTGCCGGCACTTGGGGACACTCCTGGGACTCATTTCCTCGTTCGCCGATTTGTGTCTTGAAAAATGTATATAACGACTATAACGTAGTACGAAACATATTGGAAATAATACCGAGGAGGCTGCGTTGAAGAAAAGCAATCTGGGCTATGTGCTGGTGCTGGTCGCCGCGCTTATGTGGGGCAGCATCGGAATCTTTGTAAACGGCATCTCGGCCATGGGCGTTTCGTCCCAGAGCATGGCTGCCTTTCGCTTGTTGGTCGGAGCGCTTGTCTTGGCGCCGGTCCTGATGTTTATGGGCTGCCGTCCGGGTGAGGGGTCTACCGTGGCTCAGGGTCCCCTGGCGCTATTCAAGGCAAGCCCCAAAGAGCTCGTCCCCTGCGCACTTGTCGGTATCGTCGGCTTGGCCGTCGCCAACACCTGCTATTACGAGTGCATGGGCGAGGTGGGCATGTCCACGGCCTCGGTGCTGCTCTACACCTCGCCGGTGTTTGGCGTCGTGCTCGGCCGCGTGCTTTATCGCGAGGACGTGACCCCCAACAAGCTCGTTGCCATTGTCTTTAACATCGTTGGCTGCGTGCTTGCGGTGACCAATGGCGACCTTTCCGGTTTTCATTTTTCGGTTTGGGGCGTCACGTCGGGCGTGATTGCAGGCCTTTGTGGTGCGTCGCTCGCGGTGTTTAGCCGGATAGCAACCAAGACGGTCCACCCGCTGGCTGTCACGTTTTGGGGCTTTGTTTTTGGCGGTGCGGTTATGGCAGCTATTACGGCTCCGTGGCCGGATGTCGCCGCGGCAATGTCGCCACAGCTGCTGCTGTTGTTCCTTGGCTTTGGACTCATCCCCACAGCCGTGGCTTACATCTTATATATGCAGGGTCTGTCCATGGGGCTCGAGACATCGAAAGTTCCCGTCGTAATGTCTTTCGAGACGGTCGTCACCGTACTGGTGGGCATTGGTGTCTATGCCGAGCCCGCTGGCGCGATCAAGGTTCTGGGCATTGTGCTGGTGCTCGCGTCCATCCTGATCATGAACACCGACTTCTCCAAGCTGCGCGACAGTGTGTTTGTCGGTCATGTCGTTGAGAGCATGACCTTTAAGCCCAATGTGTGGTGGACGGAGAAATCGCAGGACATGGATCTGTTTAAGGAACGCACCGGCATCGCGCTGGAGCCCACCGTGCAGGAAAGCCCCTGGTACTTCGTGCGATAGGGGATTGGCGAGGCGTCTGATCTGGGGTTATCCAGCCAGCGCCGGCCTACCCAGCCCCAACGTTTCGATTACGTTAAACCCGTCAACGGTCGATTTTCATCCGCGAACGGTCTTTATACTAATTAGCAATATAAGCAACGTATAAGACGTTATAATGACCATAACGAAAAGGAGGAGGCAAGATGAATCAGATCATTCTCGCATCTCATGGCGGCCTGGCCGCAGGCGCCAAAGACACGCTCGAGATGGTTCTCGGCGACGTGTCGAACGTCCACGTCGTGTCGCTTGCTCGTGACGACAAGGAGCCCATCACCAATAAGGTGGACGCCATGATCGCCACGTTCAACGCGGACGACACCGTCTATGTGCTGACCGATATGCTCGGCAGCTCGGTCAACAACAGCATGGTCGAGCTTTCCAAGAACGGCACGAAGTTCACGGTTGTCAGCGGTTTCAACATCCCGCTGGCGCTCACGCTCGCTATGAGCCCCGTCCCCGTCAAGGGTGCCGAGCTCGCAGCCCTCATCAACGAGGCCCGCACCGGTCTGACCAACCCCAACGCACCGGTCGAGGCTGCCGCGGCTCCCGCCAAGAAGGCCAAGGCGTCCCGTCACAGCTCCGGTCCCGCCAAGATCGTCCTCGCACGTCTTGACTACCGTCTGCTGCACGGCCAGGTCGTCTTTACCTGGACCACCAAGGTTCAGGCCGAGCGCATCATCGTCGTCGACAACGCTGCCGCCAACGATGACATCAAGAAGGGCGCTCTTAAGCTGGCCAAGCCCCAGGGCGTGCGCCTGAACGTCTTCACCGTCGAGCGTGCCCTCGCCAAGATGGACAAGCTCAACACCCTCGGCGAGCGCGTCATGTTCGTCTTTGGCAACACTGCCGAGATGCTGCAGTTCTGCCAGGGCTACAAGCTCGACGCCATCAACCTGGGCGCCACCGCCAACCACGACGGTGCCGATCAGGTCGGCGGCAAGGACAGCTCCGTCTTCCTCGACGCCACCCAGAAGGCCGACGTCAACCAGCTGCTCGACATGGGCATCAAGCTCTATGTTCAGCAGACCCCTACGTATCAGAGCGTCGACATCGACGCCAAGCTGTAATCAACCAGGCTTTTGCCTGACTGAAAGGAGAAGGGTATGAATACGTTCATCAGTGCGGTGCTCGTCGGCCTCGTCGGCGTGTTCTGCATGTGGGACTCCCGCCTGCTCGGTCGTCTTAACTTCGAGCAGCCCCTCGTTGGCGCTACGCTCGTCGGTCTGCTGCTGGGCGATGTGCCCACCGGCCTTGCCGTCGGTGCCGCCGTCGAGCTCGTGTCCATGGGCCTGGTGCAGGTCGGCGCCGCCGTTCCGCCCGATATGGTCCTGGGCGGCATCGTGGCCGCCGCCTTTGCGTGCCTGACCGATGCTTCCGCCGAGACCGCCATGACGATCGCCATCCCGGTCGCCGTCCTGGGTCAGCTCCTCGGCATCGTGTTCCGTTCCATCATCGCCGCCCTCACCCATGTGGCAGATAGCGCGATCGATAACGGAAAGTTCAAGACCGCCTACCGTATGCACATCTGCGCCGGCTCCGGTCTGTACGCCATCATGTACTTCCTGCCGATCTTCCTCGCCGTCTTTGTTGGCACCGACCTGGTTCAGGCCATCGTCAACATGGTTCCCGAGTGGCTGTCCACCGGTCTTAACGTTTCGACCAAGATCATGACCGCCTACGGCTTGGCCCTGCTGCTCACCATGATGATCAAGAAGGGTATGACTCCGTTCCTGTTCATCGGTTCATGCTCGCCGCTTACCTCAACCTGTCCGTCATCGCGGTCGCTCTGATCGGTGTGTGCCTGGCTGTCGTCTTCATGGGCTTCAAGTTCAACGGTTCCCATGCAGCCGCCGGTGTCGATTCCGACTACGATCCGCTCGAAGACGACGAAGACTAAGGAGGAACACACTATGGCAACCGCAACCAAGGACGTGTCCCTGAACAAGAAGGTCAGCCAGTTCTTCTGGCGCTCCTGGGCCATCCAGGCCTCTTGGAACTACGAGCGTCAGATGAACATGGGCTTCCTCTACGGCATGGTTCCCACGCTCGATCGCCTCTATCCGGATGAGTCCGACCCCAAGCAGCTCGCTGCTAAGAAAGAGGCTTACCACCGTCACATGGCGTTCTACAACTGCACCCCGCAGACGAGCGCTTTCATCCTGGGTCTCGCCGCCTCCATGGAGGAGGAGTACGCCAAGGATCCCGAAAACTTCGATCCCGATTCGATCAACGCGGTCAAGACCTCCCTCATGGGCCCGCTTTCCGGCATCGGTGACTCCTTCTTCCAGGGCACCATCCGCGTTATCGCCTTTGGCCTGGGCGTTCAGCTGGCTCAGCAGGGCTCCATCATGGGCCCGATTCTGGCCATGCTCATCTCCATCGTCCCCTCTGTGCTGATCACTTGGTTCGCAGCCAAGATGGGCTATCAGGGCGGCCACGAGTACCTGAGCAAGCTTCAGGGTGGCGACCTCATGGAGAAGCTCATGTATGTCTGCGGCATCGTGGGTCTTATGTCCGTGGGCGGCATGATCGCTACGCTGATCGGCGCCACCACCCCGCTGCAGTTCGCTGAGGGTACCGTCGTTATCCAGGACATCCTGGACGGCATGATGCCGCAGATGATCTCCCTCGGCCTCACCGGCCTTATGTACTGGCTCATCAAGAAGAACGTCAACACCGGTTGGCTTCTCGTGATCGCCATCGTGGGCGGCATCGCCCTCTCCGCGGCCGGCATCCTGGCCTAGTCGCGACCAAGCGTCTAACCGCTTTCCCCCGGGGGCCTGCCTGACATCCCATACCCCAGGCAGGCTCCCATCCCTATACGTGACAATAGGCCAGTCCCTTTGTCGCATCTTCAACGGACCGGCGATTCGGTCCAAATCACGGTAACCCTGCGTGCGCCCGGCAAAGTGGCGCCGCAAAAATCGAAAGGAATGTGTCAGATGTACGAGATCGACCTTAACCTCCCTAAGCAGATCGTCGCTGACGTCCTGTCCGACCACGAGATTCACAGCGTCGCTTTCGTCGGCTGCGGTGCTTCCATGTCCGACCTGTACCCCGCCAAGTACTTCCTGGCCAACAACACGGACAAGCTGAACGTTCAGATCTTCACCGCTAACGAGTTCAACTACGATACGCCTTCCTGGGTCAACGAGCACACCTTCGTGATCACCTGCTCCCTCGGTGGCTCCACGCCCGAGACCGTCGAGGCCAACAAGACCGCCAAGAAGCACAACTGCCCGGTCGTCTCCCTCACCAACAAGCCTGGCTCCGCTCTGACCGTCGACGCCGACCACGTTATCGTTCACGGCTTCCACGCCAACTACGCTGCCAAGTGCGAGAAGCCCGGCTATGCCATCGCTCTTGCTCTCGAGATCCTTCAGCAGACCGAGGGCTATGACCACTACGAGGACATGATCACCGGCCTCACCAACATCTTCGATCTCTGCGAGAACGCCGCTCAGCACTGCAAGAAGCTCGCCAAGAAGTTCGCCGAGGACTTCAAGGACGACAAGATGATCTACTTCATGGCTTCCGGTGCCTCCGAGAAGATGGCTTATTCTCACGCCGCCTTCCTGTTCACCGAGATGCAGTGGATCGACGCCGCCGCCTACAACACCGGCGAGTACTTCCACGGCCCGTTCGAGGTTTCCACCGAGGGTAAGCCCTACGTCTTCTTCATGTCCGATGGCGCCACCCGTCCGATGGACGCCCGCGCCCTCACCTTCCTTGAGCGCATGGGCGCCAAGGTCGCTCTGATTGACTCCAAGGACTACGGCCTGGCTGATGCCGTGCCCGCGAGCGTCATCACCTACTTCAACCCGCTGCTGCACCTCGCCGTTATGCGCGAGTACGGCAACCAGATCGCCGAGGCTCGTCAGCACCCGCTGACCATGCGTCGCTACATGTGGAAGCTTTCCTACTAATCACAAGTAAGTAGACCTTACGGGTTGATTGAGAGGGGATGGGGTTTGCGCCCCGTCCCCTTTTTTGCTTTGGGGAGGGTGCGTCTGTCGCGCCGTAAAGCCCCAGATAAAACCCACCAAAATAAACCTGACCCTTTTTGGCAGGTGGGAGGAGATGCGTATGATCAAGGCAGTGCTGTTTGACATGGACGGCGTGCTGGTCGATACCGAGTGGTTCTACAACCGTCGTCGCGTGGCGTTTATGGAAGAGAAGGGGTTCCATTTTGACGAGATCCCCGATCTTTCGGGGTCTAACGAGCCCGCCATTTGGAAGTCGCTGGTGCCCGACAATGTTGAGCTGCGCGAGCGCTTGCACGTGGAGTATAAGCAGGTCTACAGTCCCGCTCACCCCGTTCCGTATGCCGAGCTGCTCAACAAGCAGACGGAGCCGGTGATGCGCGAGTTGCACGAGCGTGGCGTGAAGTGTGCCATCGCGAGTTCGTCCTATCGCGAGCTGATCGACGAGCTGGTGGAGATTGCCGGTATCGCCGACGTGCTGGACTACACCATCAGCGGTCACGAGTGCAGCGCGTTTAAGCCCGACCCCGAGATCTACCTGCGTGCCATGGAGGCGCTGGAGGTGGAGCCGACCGAGTGCCTGGTTATCGAGGACTCGCCTTTGGGCATCGAGGCCGGCAAGCGCTCCGGCGCTCGCGTCCTGGCGCTGCGTCCGCACGAGGGCGTCAACCTGGATCAGTCCGCCGCCGACGTTGTCATCGACAACCTGTCCGACATTTTGGTCGCTTTGTAGTGTCAATCCACCGCGAGAGTTACGGATCCATGCATTTATGGCGGCGAATCGGCTCATTTTGGCTTCAATTTGATCCGTTTGGCTTCGACTCAGACTAAGTGAGTAGACTTTTTGTCGCAGGCCGAGCACAAAGCGTTTCTGCCTTAGTAAAACCGCAGGTCACAGAGGTGGTTGTTATTGGCTGTGCTCGGCAGGTCGCGAAAAGTCTACTCATTTAGAATTTGAGCCTTTGGTTGTGGGGTTGCCGGTCCCGTTTTGGTTGTCGAGAGAGGGTGAATTAAAGCACCTCTCGTCGCTCCATGCTACAATCGCCGGCATGCCCCACAACTATATCTGCCTTCGAAAGGAGCCTGCGTGGCGAACGCCATCGATCAACTCACGGATCGCGTGCTCGTGCTCGGCCGTCTCACCATCGTCCGCCGCGCCATCACCGCTGTGGCAGTCACCATTTCCGCCGTTCTCCAGACATTCCTGATCCAGGCGTTCATTCGGCCCGCCGACCTGCTTCCGAGCGGTCTCACCGGCGTCGCGGTCCTGCTCGATCGCGTTACCTCGCTGGGCGGCGTTCACATCGACATCTCGCTCGGTATGCTCGCGCTCAACATCCCTGTGGCGCTCCTATGCTGGAGCGGCATTAGCAAGCGCTTCGTCATCTTCTCGATGATGCAGGTCGTGCTCTCGTCGCTGTTCCTCAACATCTTTCACTTTTCCCCGTTTTTGGGCGACAAGATCATGCTCATCATTTTTGGCGGCGTGGTCTCGGGTCTGGGCGCTGCCATCGCGCTCAAGTCCGGCGCATCCACCGGCGGCACCGACTTTATCGCGTTGTGGGTTTCCAACCACACGGGCAAGACCATCTGGGGCGTCATCTTTGGTTTCAACTGCTTTATCCTGGCGATCTTTGGTTTTATGTTTGGCTGGGACAACGCAGCGTACTCCATCGTGTTCCAGTTTATTTCGACCAAGGCCATCGACAGCTTCTATCGTCGCTACGATCGCGTGACGCTGCAAATCACGACGCGTAAGGCCGACGAGGTCATGACCGCCTATGTTGACCATTTTCAGCACGGCATTAGCTGCGCCGAGGTCATCGGCGGATACAGCCGCGAAAAGATGTACCTGCTGCACGCCGTTGTCTCGACCTACGAGAGCCAGGACATTATCAAGCTGGTGTGCGACATTGATCCCGGCGCCGTGATCAACGTGTTCCACACGCTCAACTTTGTGGGCGGCTGGTGGGGCGGTCATGTCGACGAGCCCATGCCCACGGCCGTTCCCGATCCCGACAAGCCCGCGCGCATGGCCAGCAAGCAGGCGCGCCTCAGCGAGCAGGACAGCCTGCAGCAGGACGACGGCAAGTAGGGTCTTGGCATTTTGCCGGCCCGTCGCGATCCTGCCCGCTTGAGCCCCTCGAAAGCCTCGCTGCTTTCGGGAGGCTTTCGTTTGCCCAGGTAAAACCCACCAAAACGAAGCTGTCGCTTTTTGGTAGGGAGGGTGTATCGTTTTATCATTATGAGGTAACATGAACCTAGACGTTATATACGTATTAGTTATTTCGATATTTCGATAAGAGTGATTAGATATGCCTGCGCCCAAAAATGCACCGCTTTACCAGCAGATTTACGACGAAATCAAGGATGCGATCGAGAAAGGTGTTTATGCACCCAAGGAGCGTATCCCGTCCGAGCTTGAGCTTGCCGACCAGTATGAGGTGAGCCGTATTACCGTGCGCCGCGCCGTCGAGGAGCTCTGCTCCGATGGCTACCTGGTTAAGCAACAGGGCCGTGGCACCTTTGTTTCCACGCCGCATATCAATCGCCAGTTCCATGCCTCGACGCTGCAGACGTTTACCGCGCTGTGTGCCGACAACGGCATGAAGGCCGGTGCACACGTGGTCGATCGCCAGATCGTTCCGGCGCGCCAAAACGAGATGGAGTTCTTTGGCTTGCAGAAGGATGCGCTGCTGCTGCATATCAAGCGCGTGCGCACGGCCGACGGCGAGCCCATCTTTGAGGAGAACGTCTTTGTGCCGTTTGACGCCTACCGTGAACTGTTGACAGCCGACCTTGAGGACAAGTCGATTTTTGCCGAGGTCGAGCGTGTTGGCGGAACGCCGATTGTCTCGGTTGGCTACCGCACGGTCGAGGCCGTTCGAGCTAACGCCGAGCAGGCGGCCGAGCTGGGCATTGCTCCGCACGATCCGCTGCTCAACCTGCGCGCCGGCTTTATCGGTCCCAATGGCGAGCCGGTCTTGCTCGGCAAACAGTACTACGTGGGCAGCCGCTACGTCATGGTCCTGTAGGGTTGGTTCCGCCGTTCTAACGAACGGCGGACCGGCCGACGCTGCAAACGCCCCTAAGCGGCAATCTGCAGAATGAGCGTGGATAATCTCCCGTTTTTTGCTTGGTGACGGGCTCAAAGTGGGAGATTATCCACGCTCATCAGGAAAGTGTCCAAAAATCCACGCTCGTTCGCCTTGGATTACGTTGCCCGTGGCCGACGGCGGCGCGGCACCGGTCCGCGTGGCGGCGTATAATCGGCGGCAGATGACTTGGACGTTAGGAAACCATGACCGATAGCATGCAGCAGATGGCGCTTGACACGCTCGGCGCCTATTTTGGCTACACCTCGTTTCGCCCGGGGCAGGACCGCATGGTGGATGCGATTCTTGCAGGCCGCGATGCGCTGGGTGTTATGCCCACGGGCGCCGGCAAGTCCATTTGCTACCAGGTGCCCGCGCTCATGCTGCCCGGCATCACCTTTGTGGTGAGTCCGCTGCTGTCGCTTATGGAAGACCAGACCCGTGCGTTGCTCGCGGCGGGTGCACGACCCAGCTATCTCAACTCCAGCCTTACTCCGGCCCAGCAAAATACCGTGCTCAAGCGGGCGCGCGAGGGCCGCTACCAGCTTATGTACGTGGCGCCCGAGCGCCTGCTCGAGCCGCGCTTTTTAGCCTTTGCCCAGGAGGCCGCGGGTTCCGCCGGCATTGGCGTGCCGCTCGTGGCCATTGACGAGGCCCACTGCGTAAGCCAATGGGGCCAGGATTTCCGCCCCGCCTATCTGCAGATTCGCGAGTTCATCGATTCCCTGCCGCGGCGCCCCATCGTGGCGGCCTTTACCGCCACGGCGACCGAGCGCGTGCGAGCGGACATTCAGCAGATGCTCGGCCTGCAAAACCCCGCGACGGTGGTGACGGGCTTCGATCGCAAGAACCTCTACTTTGGTTGCGAGGAGATGGGCGACAAGGCCAAGACTGCCTGGGTGCGCGACTACGTGATTGCGCATTCGAGCGAGAGCGGCATCGTGTATTGCTCGACTCGCAAGACGGTCGATGCGCTGGCGGGCGAGCTTGCCGAGGCGCTGGGCCCCAGCGGCATTCGCGTGGGCCGTTATCATGCCGGCATGGGCAACGACGCCCGCCGCCAAAGCCAGCGCGCCTTTATCGACGACGATATCCAGGTGATGGTTGCCACCAACGCCTTTGGCATGGGCATCGACAAGCCCAACGTGCGCTACGTGATTCATAACAATGTGCCCGAGAGCATCGAAGCCTACTACCAGGAGGCGGGCCGCGCCGGCCGCGATGGCGATCCAGCAAGCTGCCACCTGCTGTGGAACGGCAACGATTTCCGTATGCGCCGCTTTTTGATCGACCGCGGCGATGCGGCCGACGAGGCGCTTGACGACGAGCAGCGCGCGTGGGCGCTCCAGAACCGATATCGTCTGCTCAGCCAGATGGAGGGCTACTGCAATACCACCGGATGCCTGCGCGAATACATGCTGCGCTACTTTGGCGACGAGGCGGCGGCCGAGCATGCGGCAGCCGCCGCGGGCGGCACGGCAGACGACGCCAAGGGCTGCGGCAACTGCAGCAACTGCCTCACGCAGTTCGAGGTCGAGGACGTCACCGATATGGCCCGCGCCGCCGTCCACTATGTGGCCACGCGACCCATGCGCTTTGGCAAGTCGCTGATCGCCGACGTGCTTCACGGCGGCAACACCGAGCGCATTCGCCAGATGCATCTGGACGAGGACCGCGGCTACGGTGAGCTGTCGAGCGAATCGGTCGGGCGCATCAAGGACATCATCGGCCAGCTGTGCGGTCGCGGTTATCTGGCCGCCTCGCAGGGGCAGTACCCGGTCGTGGGGTTGGGTCCGCGTGCCGGCGAGGTCGAGGACGAGGCGTTCGCCTTTACCGTTAAGCGTCGCGCGTCCAAGCGCAAGGCCTCGGCCCGCGCTCGCCGTGCGGTGGATCTGCTGCGCGAGGAGGCCGAGATGGATCAGCGACCGCGCGTGGGCGACGATGCCGAGCTGTTTGAGCGCCTGCGTGCCCTGCGCAAGGAGATTTCGACCGAGCTGGAGATGGCGCCGTATATGGTCTTCTCCGACAAGGCCCTGCGCGGCCTGTGCCGCTTGCGCCCTCAGGCACGCGACGAGCTTATCCGGGTCAACGGCATCGGCGAGAAAAAGGCCGACGCCTTTGGCGAGCAGTTTATGGCGGCGATTGAAGAATTTGAGTCCGAGCATGCGCGGGATGGAGCGTAACGATGGCATTCGACGATAAAACCGACCGCACTGACGTGCCCGCCGTGCCGCTGTACCAGCAGGTCATGGACGACCTAAAGGGCGAGATCGCACGCGGCGTGTACGCGGCCGGCTCGCGCATTCCTTCCGAGATGGAGCTCGCGAAGTCTTACGGCGTGGGGCGCATCACCGTGCGCCGCGCCATCGAGGAGCTGTCGCGTGCGGGGTATCTCAACCGCCAGCAGGGGAGGGGCACGTTTGTGTGCGCTCCCAAGCTCAAGCGCAAGATTCGCCAGAAGGGTGACGTCCAGAGCTTTACTGAGGGTTGTGCTGCCAACGACATGGCGCCGGGTGCGCGCCTGGTGTCGCGCACGGTGGTTGCGGCGACGCGCAAGGATGCATCGTTTTTTGGCGTGGAGCCCGGCTGCGAGCTCATCGTGGTCGAGCGCGTGCGCACGGCCGACGGCATCCCCGTCATGCTCGAGAACAACGCCTTTGTGCTCGCCGACCATCCCTACCTGCAGACGCTGGCCGACGAGGACCTCACCGATAACTCAATCTTTGCGCTCGTTGCCGAGCATTCGGGTCGCGCGCCGCTCAAGTCCGACCCCTGCACCGTGGAGATTGCGCTTGCCGATACTCAGACGGCCCCGCTGCTGGAGGTGCCGGTCGGCGAGCCTCTCTTCTATATGGAGGCCTACTTTATCGACGCCGGCGGGCGCCCTCTACTGCTCGGCCGCCAAAAGATCGTGGGCTCGCGCTACGTCTTCGACATCTAACGTCCACAGATAGAACAACATAGAACAAATTTGCTGAGATGACTTCACGGGCGTTGTTACACGTGCTATAAATAGGACAACATAGAACGACAGCAGGTACGAGCTGTCGTCGTTCAAAGCCGCCCCACAAGGAGGAGCATCAGCATGAACGCACATGATCTGGTTCAGGAAATCATCGAGCGCAAGGACAAGATCGAGAACGTCTTTTGGATCGCCTGTGGCGGTTCGATGATCGATCTCATGCCGGCCAACGAGCTGCTCAAGCGTGAGGCCACCACGTTTACCTCGACGGTCTACACGGCACGCGAGTTTTGCCTGATGACCCCCAAGAGCCTTGGCGAGAAGTCGCTCGTTATTGCCTGCAGCCACAGCGGCAACACGCAGGAGGTCGTCGACGGCTGCGAGATGGCGCTGGCCGCCGGTGCCGAGGTCGTTGCCCTCACCGACTGCGAGGGCTCCAAGATCGACAACGGCAAGTGGACTACCTGGGTCTATCCCTGGGGCGAGGGCGTGCCGCAGGCCGAGGTGCCGCAGGGTATCGGCGCTCTGATCGCCGCCGAGCTGCTCGACCAGCAGGAAGGCTACGAGGCACTCGCCGACATGTACGAGGGCCTCAAGCAGATGGATGCGCTGCTGCCCGCCGCTCGCGAGAAGGTCAACGCCGAGCTGGGCGCCCGCTTTGCCGAGCTCTGCCAGCAGCACAAGTTCTTCTATATCCTGGGCTCCGGACCCAACTTTAGCCAGACCTACGCCATGGCCATCTGCTCGCTCATGGAGATGCAGTGGCAGCACTGCTGCTACATCCACTCCGGCGAGTATTTCCACGGTCCCTTCGAGGCCACCGAGCCCGGCGTGTTCTACTTTGTGCAGCTCGGATCGGGCGAGTGCCGCCCCATGGAGGAGCGTGCACTTGCATTCCTCAACACGCACACCGATACGATTATGGTGCTCGACGCGCTTGAGTACGGCGTGGGCGAGGTGCCTGCCAGCGTGCGTTCGTTCCTGGAGCCGATCTTCTTCTACGCGATGAGCTGCGAGCTGCGCGCCGCCCGCGGCAAGGTCTTCGACCACAGCCCCGAGGTTCGTCGCTACATGGGCATCGAGCAGTACTAGGTAACGGGAAAAGCAGTCACCTTCGATTCGCAAGGGCACTGCGTGAGCCAAAAAGCGGGTCGCACCGGGAATTTCCGGTGCGACCCGCTTTGCATGGCGTCCGTATGAGCGAGGTGCCGCGTCAATCGGCAGACTATTTGGCGTCGTATGCCTCGGCGTCCCACCAGTCGAGCTGGGCGATGTTGTCGCGGATGTGCTGGCAGCTCTTGTGGAAGCCCTCGAGCTCGTGCTCGGACAGGTCCAGCGTGTAGACCTCCTCGACGCCCTCGGCACCGATCACGCACGGCAGGGAGGTGAAGATGCCCTCCTCGCCATACTGGCCGGTCATAAGCGTAGAGGCGGAAAGCACGGCGTGCTCGTTGTGCAGCACAGCGGCGCAGACGCGCGCGGCGGAGTTGGCGACGGCGTACTCGGTGCACTGTTTGCCCTGGTAGGTTACGTAGCCGCCCTTGCGTGCGAGCTCCTCGACCTCCATGTGGTCAAAGGCGTACTTGTCGGGGTTCTCGGCCTGAAGCTCGTTAAGGCTCTTGCCGGCGATGGTTGCGGCCTTAAAGGCGGCCAGCTGGCTAAAGCCGTGCTCGCCGATCATGTAGGCGTCGATAGACTTGGGGCTCACGCCGACCTTCTTGGAGATCTCGGTGCGCAGGCGGGCGGAATCCAGGCCGCAGCCCGAGCCGATGATCTTCTTGGGATCGTAGCCGGTCAGGTGCCACAGCTCGGTGCACACGACGTCGCAGGGGTTGGAGATGCTCACGAAGATGCCGTCAAAGCCGGCGTCGACGATGCGCTTGGCAAAGGTGCGGGCGGCGTCGGTGGTAAAGAACAGCTCGCCGTCGCGGTTGCCAGCGGCCAGCGCGACCTTGCCGGCGGCGTTGACGATGACATCGCAGCAGGCCAGCTCCTCGTAGTGGTCGTAGCAGTTGACGATCTTGGTGTTGTACGGGACAAACGAAAGGGAGTCGCGCAGGTCCTGGACCTCGGACGTCACCTTGGCCTGGTTGATATCGCACAGGTACAGCTCATCGGCAATGCCCTGCATGAGCAGGCTGTTGGCGACATGTGCTCCTACGTGGCCCTGGCCGACCACACCGATCTTACGCGTCTGGTACATATACGTATCCTTTCGGCCGAGTTTTTCGCGTCGAACTATTGTAGCCTCCTGCCGACACTTTGCTAGGCTAAAGCGCCATAGATTTTTGGGCATGCCTTAATCTCTACTTTTGGAGTGATTTGGGCCGCTGACGGCATCGCTGGGCGATATACTCGCGCGGATGGGGCCGCTCGTTGTACCATAGCTGCAACTGACTCGTAAGGAGCATCCATGCCCATTCGCATCCCCGACGCCCTCCCTGCCGCCGCGCAGCTCGAGAGCGAGAACATCTTTGTCATGACCGAGTACCGAGCGCTGCACCAGGACATCCGTCCGCTGCGCGTGCTCATCCTCAACCTCATGCCCACCAAAATCGCCACCGAGACGCAGATCATGCGCAAGCTCTCCAACACGCCGTTGCAGGTGGAGGTAGACCTGCTGCGCACCAAAACGCACGAGGCCACGCATGTGAGTGCCGGCCACCTGGAGACGTTCTACCGCACGTTCGACGACATCCGTGACATCCACTACGACGGCCTGATCATCACGGGCGCGCCGGTGGAACAGATGCCGTTCGAGGAGGTCGACTACTGGCCCGAGCTCTGCCAGATCATGGATTGGTCCACCACGCACGTGCACTCTACGCTGCACATTTGTTGGGGCGCGCAGGCCGGCCTGTACCATCATTACGGTATCCAGAAGTACGACCTGCCGGCAAAGGCGAGCGGCGTGTTCGAGCATTATCTGGTGAAGCCGCAAAGCCCGCTGGTCCGCGGCTTTGACGACCGTTTCTATGCCGTGCATTCGCGCAACACCGATGTGCGCCGCGAGGACGTGGAGGCCGAGCCGCAGCTTGAGGTCGTGGCCGTGTCCGACGAGGTGGGCCTGTACATCGTCAAGTCGACCGATAGCCGCCGCTTCTTTGTCTTTGGCCATCCCGAGTACGACACCGATACGCTGCGCCTGGAGTACGAGCGCGATGTGAAGCGCGGCCTCAATCCTCAGGTGCCGGCGCATTACTTCCCGGGCGACGACCCCACCGCCGAGCCGCGCAACGTCTGGCGCAGCCAGGCTCAGCTGCTCTACACCAACTGGCTCAACTACTACGTCTACCAGACCACGCCCTACGACCTGGCCCGCGCCGGCGAGGAGCACTAGGCCGCCGGGAGGTGCACCAGCCGTTAGGCGCTGATGATGTGGGGTAGCGGCAGGTCGTGGGCGTCGGTGGGAACGTGGTCGACACGCTGCTCGTCAAAGGCGATGCCGATGATTTGACATGCGGGCGAGAGCATGGACAGGTAGCGGTCATAGCAGCCGCCGCCGTAGCCCAGGCGCGCGCCGGTTTGGTCGAAGGCCACGAGCGGCACAACAATCATGTCGAGTGCTTCGGCAGGCACGATGGGGAAGCGGTCGCTGTCGATGTCCGTGGCCGCGAAGGCCCGCGCGGGGTGGGCGATAAACGGGGCCGCGGACGCATCGTCGGCGGCAACTGCTCGCATGCACATGCGCTGGCCACAAGCTGCGGCATCAATTGCCGAGAGCATGCACGGATAGGCTACGCGCCAGCCACGTTTGGCGGCCGTGACGGCAAACGTGGCAGGGTCTGCCTCGGAACCCATCGCGGCGTAGGCGGCAACGATGCGCGGCGCCGTGGGATCCGAGCTGCCCAGCAACTCAACAAGCCGCGCGCAAATGACGGCAGACTTTGCCGCCCGCACATCCAAATCGAGAGCATCGCGCTGGGCAATCACCGCCCGCCGCAACTCAGCCTTGTCCATCCCGGCTCCCTCTCCCAAACCTACCAAAAAGGGACAGGTTTATTTTGGCAGGTTTTATCTGGGCAAACACCCAAACCACCACACAAATCATCGCAAAGGGAGCAGTTCATGAACACCTTCGTGGGT
>CAJMPK010000022.1 GCA_905215205.1 uncultured bacterium
ACATTGCAAGCGTTTTTGGATACGGGCTGCAACCAGATGCCCTTGCTCGAAGGAGCTGCGGCTTACCAAAAGGTTACACATGCCGATCCTGTTTTTGGAACTGAAGAGGTTAATTCTCATTTCCTACTTCATGGCAATGAGATGGCTATTCAAAAGGTTGCTGGAGTAATCAAAGGCCTATCTGAACAGTTTTTTAAGCATAAGCTCATTGTTAATGTAGAAATGCTGCCCGCAGATTATCGACAGGTGGTTCGTATCTATTCTGCTGAGGTGGGGAGGCGCTTGGAAAAAATGATGTATTTCACGCTCGTACAAGAAAACGTGAGAGATGGCGCCGTTTATTACCTGTATATGGTTGGCGATGCTTACGAGCTGCAGGCCAAGGCCGATGGCGGTGCCATCTTGTCCAACGACGAGAATGAGAGACTTGCCAGGTTTGCTGCCCTTCACGACACTTTTAGCGAGTTTATTTCAACTGCAACGAACGGGGTTATCTTTGCCTTTGCTTCTTTGAACGACCGCCAAATGAATGGCCAAGCTAACTTTAAAGACGGATACAACGGCGTGGACGAAGGTCGGGATGCTGCGCCCTCTACGAAGAAGGGCGCTGCCGAAAAACCCGCTCCCGCAGAGGGGGCCTCTCCTGTCCAAAAACCGGTTGCCTCTGAGGAGCAAAAGTTCTGCGGTGCGTGCGGCGCCTCCCTTGAGCCGGGCACCAAGTTCTGCCCCAAGTGCGGAGAACCGGTGATGGGCGTTGCGCCGGAGCATCAGGGCGTTCCGGTCGAACCTCCGCATCTTATGCCGACTGATACATGGCAAGCGTATGTGGATACGGGCTGCAACGAGATGTCCTTGCTCGAAGGGGCCGCGGCTTACCAAAGGGTCACACATGCCGATCCTGTTTTTGGAACTGAAGAGGTTGATTCTTATTTCCTATTTCGTGGCAATGAGGTGGATATTCAACAGGTTGCTGAATATATCAAAAAGTATTCTGAACAGGCTTTTGGGGATAAGCTCATTGTTAATGTAGACATGCTGCCCGCAGATAATCGACAGGTGATACGTATCTATTCTGCTGAGGTGGGGAGGCGCATGGAAAAAATGAGGTATCTCACGCTCTTACAAGAAAACGTGAGAGATGGTGCCGTTTATTACGCGTATATGGTTGACAATGTTTACGAGCTGGTGGCCAAGGACAAGGCTGGTGTCACCTTGTCCAACGACGAGAAAGAGGTAGTTGACGCGTTTATCGCCCTTCTCGGCACTTTTATCGATTTTCATACAGCTGCAATCATGGCGGTTCTCTCGACTTTTGCTACTTTGAACGATATCCTAATGAATGGCTAAGCTAACTTTGAGGGCTCCAAGGTGTAAAAAGACTCGCCAATTCTTGTGTTGATCAACTGTAAGCACGCAAGCTATATCATCCGTCCTCATTTCTTGCTTAAGGAAATGAGGGCGGATTTGTTGTTAGGGCCAGAGGTTCATCTTGTTATAAGAATGGGGCGGTCAAAGCCGCCCCATTTACATATTATGCTAGGGGAGTGTCGTCGCTCCCATTGCTGTGCTTTCGGTTGCAATGTTGCCGATGGCCTTCATAAGGCTTTCGACTTGTTTGTTGGTCGCTGCATTGTTTCCGGAGAGATCACAGCGCCACGCCATGAGCTTTGCGTTGCTAGAGCATGCTTCTACCGTTATGTAGATGCGTGCCGGTCCTTCGGGACGAAGCAGATTTAGTTCTAAGGCTCGCAGGCGCTTTCCAAAAAAGACACCTCCCTGGATTGCCTCGAGTCCCGTACGCACGGTTATGCGCAACTCCTCTTGCTTTGCGGCCCGAAATGCAAAATCGGACCATGTCGTGTCTGCAAAGCACTGAGCTCCGGACACCACTATGGGCCCCATGGGGTATCCGGGCGCGCATCGTTTCTGTAGTTGTTCGACAGTGATATCTGATGCGGTCATGTGGCCTTCTCTCACAATTTGCCTGCATAGGGCAGGCGTACTCTCAGTGCAAATTATCCGACAGCCCTTTTCGTGCCTGTTGCGCAACATATTCGAGCATGCCTGCGTGATACTTTTGCTCAGACGATTGCAATGGGGGAGCCATGGATAATTTAGAACAGCTCGAGGTTGTGCAGCTTGATGGTTTTACGCCCAGCATTCCTGCGGAGCCCGGGCGTGAGCAGGAGCTCGCATCGCGTTTTAATATGCTCTTTCTTCAACCGGGGAGCACGCTTCATGGTGGTTTTGGTGCGGTTGCCAAGGTGGTGAACCTTTACGAAGAGGTTTTTGCCCTCAAGCGGTTAAACGCACCCGATTCCAACAGCGATTGCTCGCCTTCTGAGCTGAGGGAGATGCTGTTCGAAGAATATAAAAACCAGCTCGCAGTATCTAGGCTAAAAGGCTTTCCACAGGTCTATGGCTATGGGTCGTGGAAGGGCGAGCCGCTTATCCTTATGGAATGGATCGAGGGCACCACGCTGGCGCATGCTGTACCCGATCTGCCCCATGAAGGCGACGGTGTTCAGGGTGAAGTCGTGGCGCAAGTGGGCATTTCGGTCTTGGAGATCTTGCAGGGTGTCGAGCGCCTGAACAGCCGCCTTGTGCATCGCGATATTTCTCCTAATAACATTATGTTTCGCACCAAGAATATGAGCCTGTCTCAGCAGATTGCTGCCGGCGCCTTCGATACGTGCCTGATCGATTTTGGCAATTCGACCACAGAATGCCAAGATATTCCCATGGCCTTTACGCAGCGTGTGGGCATGATGCGTGGGGCCACGCGAGATTACGCTCCTCCCGAGATGCTGACGGCAGACGTAGAGGGCGTGGAAGAGCTTAGAAACAATCCCGCGATTGATATCTATGCACTCTGCAGCGTGCTGTATGAACTTTACGCGGGGCATACGCCATTCGACCTTACCCATTCTCTTGGAGGGTCAGATTATCGCACCAAAATGAGCATGGATCCAAAACCGCTTGTTGCCCGGCGCACATACGAGGCGCCGTTGCTCAATGCGATTATGAGCGGTATCAGGCCTTCTCAGGAGGCCAGGCCAACGGTGGATGGCCTTTTGTACGAGCTTGAATGCTGGTATGAGGGTCGTCAACGAAACGGAACGGTCGCAGCTCCTAAGCCGGTTGAAATGCCCGAAAAATATGATGCGGATTCGGGCTGGGATGAAACGACGCCTGTTGGCAATGCGGTGGTCGTACCTCTTACGGAATCCAACCCGTTCGAGAACGACTTTGTGGCTCCGGTGGCAGAATCGGCAACTGTGCCTATGCCGCATGCTGAGGAGCGTTTTGAAGCGTCCCGTAAAACTCCGGTGTCCGCGCCGGAGCCAACAGGGGACGCTTGGTCTGAGCCTGATGTTTATTTTGATGCTTCCGGTGCGGAGCACGTTCCGGTTCCCACGCCGGTGCCCGTGCCTACGCCTGGCACCGCACGGAGTGCGGCAGGCGCCGCGGCGGCGGGGGCTGGCGCTGCATCGACGGCGAGGGCCGGCGCTGCATCCGCCGCAGCCGCTGCTGGTGCCGCTGCTGGTGCTGCTGCGGGCTCGGCAGCCGCCGGGGCCGCCGCGGGGGCTGCATCGCCGCGACCGAAAAGAGGTGGAGGATCAGGCACTGCCCGCGCCTCGAAACCCCGTTCTGCCTCTGCTGCTTCGAGCCCCGTGCCGCCGCCCCCTGCGCCTCCCGTACCGTCTCCTGCGCCGGCGACTTCTGCACCGGCGCCCCCTGTTCCCTCGGGCTTTTCGAGTTCGGGAAAAAAGAAACGAGGGGCCGTTTCGAGCAGTGGCACATCTATTGGGTTTAGGGACGTTCGTCATTCGCGTCCCGTGCGAAAACTCGGTTGGCGATTGCTAATAATTTTGGCAATCATGTTTGCGCTTAGTGCCGTGTCGTGTGCCGCGCGGATTGCATTTGGGTCGGAACTCCCCGGCCACCAGGAGAGTTCTGAGGTTCAAGAAACGAATTGCGTTAGCGATGATAGTCGGGGCGTAGTCCCTGCTGAGGAGGATGTTTTATGGCAGAGATAACGCCGCGCCGTATCATGTTCGAGGATTTAAGAGGGTTTGCGGGCCTCGACTATCACGATGCGTGCTGCCTATTGCTTTCCGTTCGGCCTGTTGCCGGCGGCATGTCTCCTCGTGAGTCGCTCGAGGTCATGCATCGTTCGAGCATCATGCGAAATTACGTGGATATTGTTCCTTCCAAAACGAATCCCTCGCATTTCGGCGACTTGCAAAACGCCTCGCTCAACGTTATGGCGCGACTGGCGGCGCGGCAGGGCTCCGGCGCGGCATCGCGCGTTAAAATCGCCGATCACTATCGCGGGCCGGCGGCTCATGCTATGGCTGATGCATTCGATGCGTGGGGATTGAGCGGGCAGACGTATCTTAATGCGGTCAGGTGTATCGACATGGCAGTGCTTCCTGCCGGCAAGGATAGAGCCGCTCTGTTTGTCATGCTGTTTGTGGTAGCAGGCTGCCTCCAGGATCCGACGCGCGCGGCGGAGCAGGTCGAGGACTTTCTGGAGCGATGCATGGGTGGACACTTTAGCTCAACGACGCTTAGGCTCGATAACGGCAAGAGCGGCTATGTCTCCGCAGCGAGTCCTGTCGATAGCGCTTCCACAACGCTAGGCCTTATCTTGCGGGAAGGCAGTGTCGTGCGCCTGCCGGCATATGAGTTGTCTCAAGATCCGGAGGGCACTGTCATTGGCTATTTGCCAACTGGTACGAACGTGATTGGCGCGCCCGACGGTTGCGTAAGCGCCCGCCACCTTCGCATATGGTGCGAGGGGGGACGCTGGTATGTGCAGGGTTTGGGCTCGACAGCTGGAACGGTGCTCAAGCGCGGCGCAGAAGGCTTGACGGTCGTTGAACCCCCGAGCTCTGAGGCCGAGCCGGGGCATGAGTACCCGCCGGTGGAAATTAAAGTGGGCGATGAGCTTTGCCTTGCCGGCAAAGTGACGTATATCGTTGCGCGAGGCAAAATCGGATAGCTGCAGTTTCTACATCCAACCGTCCGGCGGTGTTGCGCAACGTTTTTTTGTCCTTTTGGGTTCACAAAAAGATAAAGGAATCGTTCCGACGAGAAAGGACATGCTACGGGCCTGTTCGATAATTTAAAGTCTGGGCTGTCATCTGCGGGAAGCGCTCTTAATATCAAGACGACAGCCGATGCTACGGACGTGGCAGCAAGCACTCAGACGGAGAATGCATTTTGCACGCAATGCGGCGCTCCGCTATTGCCGGGTGCGACGTTTTGTGGGAAATGCGGCGCTTCACAGGCAGGGACCTCCAAAGCAACTACGACATCAAAGGTGCTGCCCGACTACGTCTTCCCGGACTTTTCGTGGAATGAGGTCGCAGATCGAATTCTTGTAAACCGTTGCTTTCCTGACGAGCTTTGGGATGTTGCGGGAAGCATAAGTAAGCCGCATGAGATTCAGATTTCCGATGCGATTGGCTTTTGCAACGTTTCTAACTGCGATGCTTTTATTGTTGGGGGTGGGGGCTCCATCTCGCTGGATGATTTGGCGCTTGAGTTAATCGATGTCGCCGAAGACTACAACAGGGCGACTTTGAAAATAAAGATTGACCGCGACATTACGCGCGGGGGCGGAATTACCATTTCGGCGAATGTTCCCGATCCCGAGAACCCAATTGAGGCAAACCCCTTCAGCCTGATAGTGCAAGAGGCCTATGGAGACGATGCCATTTTTTATTATTACCGCATTCGCAAAACCGATCATCGTGTGTTTGTTGGGCCCGATGTTTTCAGCTGGACCAACCGAGTTGTCGCGATGACGTTTGCTAGGCTCAATTCTAGAGGGGACGAACCGCTACGTCCTGTTCCCTGGATTGTCGACACAGAGCTATTGTGCAATCCAGTTGGGGCTTCGATGACAGAGGCGATAGACGAGAATTCAAACGACCTTCTTGCGCTGGCTGCGGGCTTCAAAAAGGCGAGCTTCCCGTCTCCTGTCGACGGAATGGTGCTCGAGGATGCCGAGTCCTACGCGATTATTGATCTATCTGTTAATCCATATCAAGAGATCATTGAGCTTGGACATCGTTTGGGCCAGGCGGGCTGGCAAATTACCCACGGGCCGGACGATTGGTATTACACGGGTGACTTAATTTGGCTGGTCCCTTCAGGCGCTGATATGGGCAAACAGTGGTGGGATTCCTTCGCCGTTCAAGTTGAAACGACGGGAAGCGGTTATAACTTGTACCTGATTCCGCTGTATAATCTGTTTAATCAGGCGTACGGTCTTCGCAAAGAGGGCAAGATGCTGCGTCCAGATATGGAAGCGGCTTTCCAAGCTGTGGCTCCGTTTGCTGATCAAATGCTCGATTTTCTTGAGGCTACAAAGCATGCCTTTATATATGCGGTCGCGCAAATCAATCAGGAGGCAGCCAACCGGTGGGGCGTATCGTTGGATTCGAAGCGATCTTTGCCACGTGGTTCCTTCGATGAATTTCTTCAAGCCTGTCGGGCGGGTGAATATGAAAAAGCGGGCAAGTTGAGTGACGATCTTACTGCGCTTCAATTCCGCCTCTATGATGATCCGCTTGCTGACAAGCGATTCTGTGCCACATTTGTAGTCCCCTCCGCGACGCTTGGTCTAGAGTTCCTTGCGGGGGTAATACAGAAGGCATCTTCTATTGGACCCCTGGTTGCTCGTGTGGTCAATCGTCCTGATGGACGCGAGGGCGATCAATTGATTGAGGTTTTCTTTGCCGAAGGAGAGGAAGACAAGCTGTGGCAGAAGGGTTGCCACTGGTTTGTTGCTCGCGGGGAGACGGCGGATGGATTGCCGGTGCTCAACGTATTTCTGTCCTCTTGCGAAATGGATAAGGCGATCGCCAAGAACAATAGCGGTGCTGTTTTGCCCCCGGATGTCAAAGCGCTTCTATACGATTGCGCAGCGAATTCCGATCGCATCGTAGAGATGAACGAGTCCGTTGTGCCCCCTGCGGGATTGCAACACGTTATTCGTTTGCTCAATAGCGAATGGCTGAAGGAGAGGTCCCAATCGCAGGATTAGATGCCTTCGTATTAGAAATCGTTTTCTAGGGAGGTTCCGCCGGTGTGTCACTGCGCCAGCGGGGCCTCCTCGTGGTTACATTCCAAAGCAAAACGCCCTCCCAGAAGATTGCTCTTCTGGGAGGGCGTTAGGGATTCTATTTGCTATTTGTTAAGCAAGCTTGTTGCCGCAGCTGGGGCAGAATGCTGCGCCGGACTCCACGGGAGCGCCGCAGTTGGGGCAGAAGCCGCCTGCATTGCCAGCGGCCTGGGCAAGGCTGGACAAGTCTTTGCCTGCCGCCGCGTCCTCGAAATGCTCGAGTACGATCTGGACGGAATTGCAGAAATCGGCCTCTGCTGCGATGTCGGTGTCGTCGACGAGTTTCTCGGCCTTTTTGGCAAAGCCTTTTCCGATTCCGCGGTTCAGCATGTTGTTGAGGGCGGGACCATCTTCGTCCATCATGTTTGCCTGCTCCTCGGCGGCCTTTACAGCTTGCTCTGCCGCTTCGGCGCGTGTGCTCGGGCAGCGGTAGGTCTTGAGGTCAGAACCCTGGAGGACGCAAACGTACGTTGCCCAAACCTGGGACTGCATTCCGTATGCGAAAATCTGAAGTGCGGGAATCTGCGTCTTTTTGAAGAGACCGCCATCGACTACCTTGATCTTGCCAACATTGAATTTGTAGTTGAAGGGAGAATCGCTCGCGAGGCCGTTGAGCGCATCGTTGACAATGGTGATGCAGTCCTCGATTGAGCGATTTCCGACCGAGGTGACAATCGGATTTCCGAGGTCATTGCTGTACTCGAGGTTAGAGAGCTTAAGTGCCATTGTAGTTCCTTTCCAATTGATGGTTTCGGCTGTCTTTCGACAATTCGTATTCTGGAGCCGTGGGATTTGATTCTGTCGCGCAACATCAAAGATTTTTGAGAATGCGGTGTTGTTGACGAGTTGGCCGGTTGCTTGAGGCAGCGCTCTTTGTTGCGCAACGGATTTCTGGAACAACGCCGTATGCTCAACTCGTCCTAAAGATACAAGAGAAAGGACAGGACAATGGCCGAGGTTGAAGTAAGGGCTTTGGGTCCCGACGACGTCGACGATATGGTCGATCTGGATGAGCAGTCGGGCTACGAGGTCTACGATGCATATGCGGATTACATTGAGGAAGAGGACGAGGACGGCGATGGAGGCGAAGAGAACAATTACCTCTGGGGCGTCTTTGCCGATGATGAGCTGGTCGGTTTTTGCGTGACGGGCGGTGCGGATGACCCCGATCTGCCGGATGCCGTTACGGAGCATCCGCTCAACGAGGAAACGTCGACGTTTTTGAGCCATGTGTATGTTGACCCCGACTACCGCGGTAACGGCTATGGCGCACGCCTGGTGCACGACGCCCTGTTGGGATACTGGGAGAGCGAGGGCCACCAGCAGCCTACATTCCTGGATCTGAGCGGATATCTCTTTGATGATCCTGATGCGGATCCGATTAAGCTCGCGCAGCTGCTCATCGACTTCTTTGGCAAGAACGGGTTTGAGCCCATTCCCGATGATGAGCACGACATCACCTACACCTGCATGGTCTTGGATCCCAAGAACTTTAAGGACCCGGACGCAGAGTAGGGGCTGCGATCTGTCGGTTCAGCTTCCCTAGTTGGTGTTTGACGGGGCCGGACGTTCCAGTTGTGATGGCTGGACGTCCGGTCCTTTTTTGTTGCCTGTTGGGGTTGGTGATCGGCAGGTTTATCTCGATCTGTAACATCTGGCGGGGGATACGGGGTCTAGTTGTTACAGATCGAGATTGTTCCTCGACCGACAACTCAACTGTCTCAATCTGTAACATCTGGGGCTGGTTTTGCTTCGTAACTGTTACAGATTGAGATGATCGCCCCAGACCCGCCCGTCCGCCTCGTCATCTGTGGTTTACGTGGGGGCATACGGAGTACGGGTATACTAACCGGCGGCGAATCTGCTCCATCGCTTAGAGCTGCTGCGTCTGGACGGCGCGTGATAGGGCTGCCAAAGCGATCGCCAGCGTGCTGAGCAACGTCCTCTCTGTGCGCACCTGTTTTTGTATGTATTAGCGCACTACCAAGCACGCCCGCGCGGCCGCATGCCGTGCCCATTGTGCGTGCAGATAAGGAACAACAACATATGCGTAATTCTGTATCCGACGTCACCGACGCCGAGATTCTGGACGAGACCCGCGAGGCTATGGCCCAGGCTGCCTTCGATGCCGCCGATGAGGCCAACGCCGCCCAGGCCGTCGAGTCCGCTACCGAGAGCCTGCCCGCCTTTGACGAGCTGGGGCTTTCGGACGAGATGCTTCGTGCCATCGAGAACCTGGGTTACACGGCGCCGACGCCCGTGCAGGCCGGCTCCATTCCCGTGGTGCTCGAGGGTCGCGACCTGCTTGCCGCCGCTCAGACCGGCACCGGCAAGACGGCCGCCTTTTTGCTGCCGACCATGAACAATCTGGAGCATATCGCTCCTCCCAAGCCCGTGCGCGAGCGTGGCGGCCGCAACCGCCGTCGCGGTGCTAAAAAGCCCGAGGGCAACGGCCGCGGCCCCGTGATGCTCGTCATCACCCCTACGCGCGAGCTTGCTCAGCAGATCGACGAGGTCGCGAGCAAGATCGCCGACGTCACCGGCCATGTCGCCGTGACCGTCGTGGGCGGTGTGAGCTACAAGCCGCAGACCGCTGCCCTCAAGTACGGCTGCGATATCCTGGTCGCCACGCCGGGCCGTCTGGTCGATCTGATCGAGCAGGGTGCCTGCCACCTGGACGAGGTTAAGGTCCTGGTGCTCGACGAGGCCGACCGCATGCTCGACATGGGCTTTTTGCCCGCCGTCCGCCGCATTGTGCGCGAGACGCCGGCCGAGCGCCAGACACTGCTGTTCTCGGCGACGCTCGACGAGGAGGCCGTGGGCGAGATCACCGACCTGGTGAGCGACCCGGCCCGCGTGGAGATCGCGCCGGCCACGTCGACCGCCGACACCGTCGATCAGTTTGTGTTCCCGGTGTCCATCGAGGCCAAGAACAACCTGCTGCCCGAGTTCCTCAAGAAGGAGGGCCCGGAGCGCACGATCGTCTTTATGCGCACCAAGCACCGCGCCGACAGCTGCTGCCGTCGTCTGGAGCGCAAGGGCATCAAGGCCGCCGCGATTCACGGCAACCGCAGCCAGGCCCAGCGCGAGCGCGCGCTTTCTGCCTTCCGCGACGGCACCGTCGACGTGTTGGTGGCAACCGATGTTCTCGCCCGCGGCATCGACATTAGCGACGTGCGCTACGTCGTGAACTTTGACGTGCCGGCCGAGCCGACCGACTATATCCACCGCATTGGCCGTACGGGCCGCGCCGGCGAGCTGGGCTGGGCCATTACGTTTGTGACCGAGCAGGACGTCGACGAGTTCTACGAGATCGAGAAGCTCATGGACAAGACCGCCGACATCTACGAGGCCGGCGACCTGCATGTGGGTCCCAACCCGCCCGCGGTTGATCCCGAGCGCGACCCTGCGGCCTTTAAGGTGAAGAAGAAGACTAAGCGCGGCAAGTCCAAGAGCAAGAAGAAGCTTGAGCAGGCGCGTCGCGACGGCAAGCGCAACGGCGACGATTACGGCGATGTGGCCGGTCGTTCCAACCGCGGTCGCGACGAGCGCCGTGGCGATGGCGAGCGTCCGAGCCGTCCCAAGCGCGGTGGCAAGACCCGCGTGCGCGAGGGCGTTCAGGCTCGCGTGGACGAGGCTGTGGAGAGCGTGGCCCGCGAGGTAGCTGCCGAGGAGCGCGGCGGTGCCGCTGCCGTCGAGCAGGCCCCGCGCGGTAACCGTGCCGAGCGTCGTGCCAAGCAGTTCCAGGGCGAGGCACACCGCCGTCGTCGTGAGGACGAGGACCGTGGCGGCCGTCGTCGTGTCGAGCGCGAGGACGAGGGCCGCGGTTCGCGCGGTGGCAAGCGCGGCGCGGGCGACCGCCGTCGATCCGGTCGTGATGACGAGCGCGGCGGCCGTGATGAGCGTCGCGGCGGCGAGGGTCGCGGTGAGCGTACTGCCCGTGGCGGTGAGTCCCGTGGCGGCAAGCGCTTTGAAGAGCGTGGTAGCCGCGGCGGCGAGCGTCGCGAGGGTGCTCGCGGCAATGGCGGCCGCGGCGGCGCTGGTCGTTCTAACGAGTCGCGTGATCGTCGTGACCCGCGTGCCAGCCGCGATCGTCGCGATGACTGGCGCAACTACGACGATACCCGTGAAGAGCGTCACGGCGGCTATCGTGGTGGTCGTGGCGGCAACCAGGCCGGCTCTCGTGGCGGCCGCGCCGGCGGTCGCGATAACCGTGGCAGCTATGGCAATAATCGTGGCGGCAAGCGCGGTAGCAGCTCCCGCCGCCCCGGTGACGGCGGCGGCAAGCGCAAGTAACATACGCGTCGCGCTCTAAGTCGAGGCGACCAGAGGGCTCCGGGCATGTTTTGCTCGGAGCCCTTTTTGGTGCAAGGGGGACAGGTTAATCTGCATCAACGTCTTGAAGTTGCGGTGAAATACGGACTGTTTTGGCCTTTTGAGCGGCTTTTCAGTCCCTATTTCACCGCAACTCATGATTGGTGCATGGTGGCCTGACTCCTTTGTATCAAAAATGATCCGTTTTCCTCCGTCCCCAAGGGATCATGTGATCCGAAGAAGACGGAGGAAAACGGATCAAAAGGAAAAAATAGTAAGGCGTTCCTTTCCACATTGGATATTGTCATTTGGTAACGCGTTTTATCAAATATGGCATTTATCTGCGGTAATGTTCTATTTCACCGCTGAGGGTGACATTTCATGCCGCCTGCCGAACTGCGTGGAGACCTAACAACTTTTTAGGTCAGTGTTGTGCGTGTAGCAATTTCGCCCGGCCTCGCCTCCGGGCTGCCATGTGAGAGGGGATCTTATGGCTCGACTGCATGTAATGGAACGCAGCCACGCTCAGGCCGTCATGGACGACCTGCACGATGCGCTCGGACGTCGTCTGGCGGTGAGCTCGCTCGCCCCGTGTCCCGTGGAGTTTACGGCAGCGCTCGTCAACCTGTGTTCGACGCAGAGCTGCGGCAAGTGCACGCCCTGCCGCGTGGGCCTGAGCGCACTGAGTGACCTGCTCGCTGATGTGCTCGAAGGGCGCGCCGATGAGTCCACGCTCAACCTGATTGAGCGCACGGCCCGCACTATCTACCTTTCGAGCGACTGCGCCATCGGCTACGAGGCCGGCGCCATGGCGCTCACAGCTATTCGTGGCTTCCGTGATGACTTTGAGCACCACATCCGTGAGCATTCCTGCGGCTTTGATCGCGAGGCCCGCGTTCCGTGTGTCTCGGGCTGCCCGGCGCACGTCGACATTCCCGGGTACATTTCGCTCGTCGAGGCCGGCCGCTATGCCGATGCTGTCAAGGTCATCCGCAAGAACAACCCGCTGCCGCTCGTCTGCGGCCTGGTGTGCGAGCATCCCTGCGAGATGCACTGTCGCCGTGGCATGGTCGACGACCCCATGAACATCCTCGCCCTCAAGCGTTTTGCCGTTGAGCACAGCGACCTCAACGACCACAAACCGCATGTAGTGGACGACACCGGTAAGCGCGTCGCCGTGATCGGCGGCGGCCCGGCTGGTCTTTCCTGTGCTTACTACCTGGCCGTGATGGGCCACAAGGTGACCATCTTTGAGCAGCGCCACCACCTGGGCGGCATGCTGCGCTATGGCATTCCCAGCTACCGCCTGCCGCGCGAGCGCCTGCAGGCCGAGATCGACTGGATCTTGAGCGCCGGCATCGACGTTGAGCTCGATCACTCCGTCAATGGCGAGGAGCTTGCCCGCCTGCGCGACGAGTTCGATGCCGTCTACCTGGCCATCGGTGCCCACAGCGATAAGAAGCTCGGCCTTCCGGGCGAAGAGGCGCCCGGCGTGGAGTCGGCCGTCAAGATGCTGCGTGCCATCGGCGATGACGAGCTGCCCGACCTGAGCGGCCAGCGCGTGTGCGTCATCGGCGGCGGCAACGTGGCCATGGACGTGGCGCGCTCTGCCGTGCGCTGCGGTGCCGAAAAGGTGAGCATTGTCTACCGCCGCCGCATCTGCGATATGACGGCTCAGGACGCCGAGATTGCCGGTGCCCAGGCCGAGGGCTGCGAGGTGCTGGAGCTGACGGCCCCGCTCGCCATCGAGACGGGCGAGGACGGTCGCGTGAGCGGCCTGCGCGTGCAACCGCAGATTATCGGCGAGCCCCGTCGCGGTCGTCCGGCCCCGCGTGCCGCCGCGACGCCCGAGCGCGTCATTCCCTGCGAGCGCGTGTTCGTGGCCATCGGCCAGGACATCGATTCCAAGCCGTTTGAGGACATGGGCATCGCCTGCAAGTGGGGCTGCGTGGTCACCGATTCGGACGGCGCCGTGCCCAACTTCGATGGCCTCTTTAGCGGCGGCGACTGCCAGACCGGTCCCGCCACCGTCATCCGAGCCATCAATGCCGGCCGCGTAGCTTCGGCAAACATCGACCGCTATCTGGGCTTCGACCACAAGATCAAGCTCGACGTGGAGCTGCCGACCGTCCAGTTTAAGGGCAAGCACGAGTGCGGCCGCTGCGAGCTGGGCGAGCGCGAGGCCGGCGAGCGTATTCACGATTGGAATCTGGTCGAGCAGGGCCTTACCGAGGAGGAGGCGCGCCAGGAGGCAAGCCGCTGCCTGCGTTGCGACCACTTTGGCTTTGGCGCGTTCCGCGGAGGGAGGAACCTGGAATGGTAGAGCTCAACAACCCCACTGTCAGCGACAACACCGAAAGCGGAGCACTCAATATGGTCAAGCTCACTATCGATAATTGCGAGGTCGTGGTACCCGAGCACACCACGATCCTGGACGCGGCCAAGTCCGTCGGTATCCAGATTCCCACCCTGTGCTACCTGCGCGATCTAAACGAGATCGGCGGCTGCCGCGTGTGCGTGGTCGAGGTCGAGGGCTGCGACCAGCTGGTTGCAGCCTGCAACAACTACGTGCTCGACGGCATGGTGGTCCACACCAACAGCCCCAAGGCGCGCGAGGCCCGTCGCACCAACGTGCAGCTGCTGCTGTCCCAGCACGATTCGCAGTGCACGAGCTGCGTGCGCAGCGGCAACTGCAACCTGCAGACCATCGCCAACGACCTGGGCATTTTCTATCTGCCGTATCAAAGGCATTTGGCGGGTGAGGGCTGGGATTTCGATTTTCCCATCATCCGCGAAAACGATAAGTGCATTAAATGCATGCGCTGCATCAAGGTGTGCGAGATCGTGCAGGGCCTAGGGATTTGGGACCTGACCAACCGCGCCACGCATACCGCCGTGGGTACCCGCGGG
>CAJMPK010000023.1 GCA_905215205.1 uncultured bacterium
ATGACTGCAATCGACGCCGGCAATGCACGCTTGAGTACGTTGCTCAAAAACGCACCCTTCACGCGAGCATTGTTGGGCTCCAGGCCCAACACAAAGCCCGGCGCGCCGATGCAGAAGAAGTTGATGAGCGTCATCTGGATGGGCTCGAGGGGATACGGCGGCAGCGCGATGCACAGCGCCGCCAGGCCCATCGAGAACAGCGTCTTGGTCAGGAACAGCGCCGCAGAGCGCTGCAGGTTGTTGATGGAGCGACGACCCTCGGCCACCACGGCGGGCATCGAGGCAAAGTCGTTGTCGACGAGTACGATCTCGGCCACGTTGCGCGCGGCATCGGAGCCGGCCGCCATGGCCACGGAGCAGTCGGCTTCCTTGAGCGCCAGCACGTCGTTGACGCCGTCGCCCGTCATGGCCACGGTGTGCTCGCGGCGCTTGAGCGCCTGCACGAGCTCGCGCTTCTGTTGCGGGGTCACACGACCAAAGACATGGTAGCGGTCCACTGCGGCATCGAGCTTGGCCGGCGTATCGAGCGTCGTGGCGTCCACATAAGCGTCCGCCCCCGGCACGCCCACCACGCGCGCGATCGACGACACCGTACGCGGGTCGTCGCCGCTAATCACGTTGAGGGTCACGCCCTGCTCGTTAAAGTAGCCGATGGTCTCGGCCGCCGAGGTACGAATCTCGTCGCGGATGGTTACAAAGCCCACGGGCTCGGCCTCGCCCACCATATCGCCATCGGGCGTAAAGCCGTCCACGCGCGCTACCACGAGCACGCGGCAGGTATCGGCAAGCTCGGCGACACGGTTCTCGACCTGCGAAAACACACGATCAGAGAGCACAAACTGCGCGGCGCCCATCACATAGGAGCCCTGCGCAAACGACGCGCCGCTCCACTTTTTGGAGGACGAGAACGGAATGACCGACAGCGGCTCAGACACCTCGACCGGGCGATCGGCGTAATAGTTGAGCAGCGCCTGGCAGGTCTCGTTGGCATCGGCCGAAGTCGCACGCGCGACGTTAGCCAGCGCGAAATCGAGCACTGTGGTATCGACGGGAACAGCCGCCTCGTCCGAGTCCACGCCAAAGCCAACACCCTCAACAGGCAGCGGGTAGGTGCCCTCGACCTCCATACGACCCGAGGTAATGGTGCCCGTCTTGTCCAGGCACAGCACGTCGACGCGAGCGAGCGTCTCGATGCAGTAGAGCTGCTGCGCGAGCACCTTGCGACGTGCCAGGCGCACCGTGGCGATGGCAAGCACCGACGAGGTCAGCAGCACCAGGCCCTGCGGGATCATGCCCAAAAGAGCGCCCACCGTGGACAGCAGCGCCGACGAAGGCACATGACCAGCCAGCAGCTCGGAGAAGCACCACGAAAGCGCGCTATCGCCCGGGGTACCCGCGGCATCCCACAGCTCGCTCACACTCGAGGCAAACAACGCCAAACCGAGCGGGATCATGATGATGCTCGCAAAGCGCACGATGGCGTTAAGCTCGTTCATGATCTCGGAATTGACCTTTTTGACGTACTTGGCCTCGTTATTAATTTTGGCCACGTAGTTGTCGGCGCCGACATGGATCACGCGGGCGCGCAGCAGGCCCGAGTCGATAAAGCTGCCGCTCATGAGCTCGGAACCGGGCTGTTTCTTAATAAGGTCGCTCTCGCCCGTCAGCAAGCTCTCGTTCACGAGCGCCTCGCCCGACACCACCACGGCGTCGGCCGGAATCTGGTCACCGCGCCCCAGGCGGATGATGTCGTCGAGCACGATCTGGTCCAAGTCGAGCTCCACCTCGGCACCGTCGCGCACCGCGATGGCCTTCTTTGAGGTCAACAGCGTAAGCTTATCGACCATCTTCTTGGAACGCATGGACTGAATGACGCCAATAGCGGTATTGAGGAACACCACGAACAGGAACGTCAGATTCTTAAACGAACCGGTCAAAATGACCAGGAACGCCAAGATCACGTTGATCAAATTGAACAACGTGCAGAGGTTCTCGATGATGAGCTCTTTGACCGACTTGGTCTTGAGCTCCATGTTGCGGTTGATCTTACCGGCGGCGATGCGCTCCTCGACCTCGGCGGTCGAAAGCCCGCGCTCGATATCCGTTGCTGCCATACCACGTCCCATCACGTCGCGTCGGTATAAGGAAAACCGCCCGGACCATGCGAGGTTCGGACGGTCTTACGTTCGATGGTGCCCCATGTTGGATTCGAACCAACGGCCTTCTGCTCCGGAGGCAGACGCTCTAATCCCCTGAGCTAATAGGGCGAACGGTTGGCATTATACCCAAGTGCGCCACGGGCTAACAAAAGAATAGAAAAAGCTTTGCAATTACGTGGGAGACACGGCGCAAAGGCTCACTTTAGAACGCAAAAGTGAAATAATTAGTATAAACTCACATGCACCATATATAAACGGCTCGCGATGCGGGCCGTTTTTGCAAAAGTTATCCATCGAGGTGAGAGGCACACCATGATTGCAATTTTAAAGCAGAGCGCCAGCGACGAGGCCGTCGGCCATATCGTCAGCTGGATTGAGAAAAAGGGCCTGAAGACCGATGTCTCGCGCGGCGAGAATGAGACGATTATCGGCCTGGTGGGCGATACGACCAAGATCGACCCGTTCCTGCTCGAGTCCATGGATGTCGTCGAGCGCGTGCAGCGCGTCTCCGAGCCGTTCAAGCGCGCCAACCGCAAGTTCCACCCCGAGGACTCCGTCATCGACTGCGGCCACGGCGTCAAGATCGGCGGCGACCAGTTCCAAGTCATCGCCGGCCCCTGCTCCGTCGAGGGCGAGAACCTCATTCGCATCGCACGCCGCGTAAAGGCCGCCGGTGCCACGATGCTGCGCGGCGGTGCCTACAAGCCCCGCACCTCCCCCTACGCCTACCAGGGCATGGGCCCCGCCGGCCTCGACCTGCTGTGCGAGGCGTCTGCCGAGCTCGACATGCCGATCGTCACCGAGATCATGGACCCGCGCGACGTGCAGGTCTTCCTCGACAAGAAGATCGACGTCATGCAGATTGGCGCTCGCAACGCCCAGAACTTCCCCCTGCTCAAGGAGGTCGGCAAGACGCAGACCCCGATCCTGCTCAAGCGCGGCATGTCCGGCACGATCGATGAGCTGCTTATGGCCGCCGAGTACATTATGAGCGAGGGCAACGACAACGTCATCCTGTGCGAGCGCGGTATCCGCACCTTCGAGACCCGCACCCGTAACACCTTCGACCTCAACGCCGTGCCGGTGCTGCACCACCTGTCGCACCTGCCCGTCGTCGCCGACCCCAGCCACGCCACCGGCTACACCCGCTACGTTGAGCCCATGGCGCTCGCCGCGACCGCCTGCGGTGCCAACGGCCTGGAGATCGAGGTCCACGACGAGCCGAGCCGCGCCTGGTCCGACGGCGCCCAGGCCCTCACCCCCGATCAGTTCGACGACACCATGCGCCGCATCCGAGCCATCCGCGAGGTTGTCTGCCAAGAGACCATGGAGTAGCCCATGGGTACGGTGAGAAACGCTCGCGTTAACCAGGGCGGCCCCAAGTGCGCCGGCATCGTCGGCCTGGGCCTCATCGGCGGCAGTTTTGCCCGCGGCTATGCGCAGGCGGGCGTCCGCGTGCTGGCCTGGGACCCCGATGACGATGTCATGACGGCCGCCAGCATGGGCACTGTCGCCGGAGAGCTCAACGGCAAGACACTCGGCGAATGCGACATCATCGTCCTTGCCTGCTATCCCGAGGCATGCATCGAGTGGCTCGAGGCGCATGCCCAGGCGCTCGCCGATGCTACCGACACCGAAGCCATCATGGGTCCCGTGGTAATCGACACCGTGGGCGTCAAGGGCATTGTGTGTGAGCGGGCCTTTGAGCTCGCACGAGAACACGGTTTTTACTTTGTGGGCGCACACCCCATGGCGGGCACCCAGTTCTCGGGCTACGCGCACTCCCGCGCCGATCTGTTCCAGGGCGCGCCACTCGTGCTCGTGCCGCCCGCGGTGGACGATGCGCTCAAACTGGAGCTTTTGGGCCAGGTGCGCGAGATGGTGCGTCCCTTGGGGTTTGGCAAGTTCAGCGTGACCACCGCTGCCGAGCACGACCGCGTGATCGCTTTTACGAGCCAGCTCGCGCACGTGGTGTCCAACGCCTACGTCAAGAGCCCCACCGCCCAGGTCCACCACGGCTTTTCGGCTGGCAGCTACCGCGACCTCACCCGCGTGGCTCACCTCAATCCGCAGATGTGGTCCGAGCTCATGATCGACGACGCCGATGCGCTCGCCTTCGAGATCGACCATCTGATCGAGTCGCTTGGCGCCTACAGCCGAGCGCTCAAGAACCGCGACCAGCGCTATCTGGAGAATCTTCTTGCCGAGGGAGACCGCATCAAGCGCGCGCTCGACGACGAGTCCTCCCACTAGACCACCTATCACGCCAGGTCGAAAGGACCGAAGCTTATGGCGATTACCATCGATATCGACACTGCACGCCCCTATCAGGTGCATGTTGGCACGTTTTTGCTGGAGCAGGCGGGACCGCTCGTGCGCGCCACTGCCGGCGGCACCAAGGCCGTCATCGTGACGGACACCAACGTGGGCCCGCTCTACCAGATGCCCGTTAAGCAGAGCCTGGAGGCGTCAGGCTACGAGGTGAGCATCTGCACCTTCGAGGCAGGCGAGGCCCATAAGCGCGCCGAAACCTATGTTGCCATTCTTGAGTTTGTGGCCGAGCACGAGCTTTCGCGCTCCGATGTGATCGTGGCGCTTGGCGGCGGCGTCGTGGGCGACGTTGCGGGCTTTGTGGCCGCCACCTACATGCGCGGCTGCAAGTTTGTGCAGATCCCGACGAGCCTGCTCGCCATGGTGGATTCATCGGTGGGCGGCAAGACCGCCATCGACCTGGCTGCCGGCAAGAACTTGGCCGGCGCCTTTTGGCAGCCGAGCGTGGTCATCGCCGACGTGGGGTGCCTGGCCACCCTCACACCCGAGCAGTTCGCCGACGGTTGCGGCGAGGTCATCAAGCATGCCGTGATCGCCGACCCCGAGCTTTTCGCCGAGCTGGAGAAGACTCCGCTCACGCTGGAGCTGCTCAACCACGATGTGGCCCGCGTAGCGCTCATCATCGCCCGCAATATCGACATCAAGCGCGCCGTGGTCGTCGCCGATGAGCGAGAGACCAACCAGCGCAAGCTCCTCAACTTTGGACATAGCGCCGGACACGCTGTCGAGGCCTGCGAGCACTTTGAGCTGGGACACGGCAACTGCGTGTCGATCGGCATGGGCATCATCACGCGCGCCGCGGCCCTGCACGGCATTTGCGACGCCGAGCTGCCCGACCGCATCGAAGAGCTCTGCGCCCGTCATGGCCTCAAGACCCGCTGCGAGCTTTCGGCCGACGCCGTCTTTGCCGAGGCGCTGCACGACAAAAAACGCGCTGGTGACACTATCGACCTGGTGATTCCGCACGGCATTGGCCGCTGCAGCATCGACCGCACGCCGCTTTCCACCTTCCATGATTTAATTGCCGAGGGCCTCGGCCAGAAGGGAGACGCTTCCGCATGCTAGCCCGCATCACCCCGTCCCCGCTCAAGGGCACTGTTCCCGCCATCGCGTCCAAGTCGATGGCGCACCGCCTGATCATCTGCGCCGCACTCGCCAACGGTGAGACGCACGTCACCTGCAATACCACCTGCGCCGACATCGAGGCCACGGTGCGCTGCCTCACGGCGCTGGGCGCCCGCATCGAGACCGTCGAGGACGGCTTCCAGGTCCACCCCACCATGAAGAGTATTGAGTTTGGCCTGCTCAAGGCCCTTGCCGGCGGCACGCTTGACTGTGGCGAAAGCGGCTCCACGCTCCGCTTTATGCTGCCCGTCGCCTGCGCACTGGGGGCAGAGGCCACCTTTGTGGGACAGGGCCGTCTGGGCGCCCGCCCGCTCTCTCCGCTCTCCGACGAGATCATTGCCGCCGGCTGCGACCTGCAGGGTCTGGGCGGTTTTCCGCTCAAGACGAGCGGACGCATGCGCCCGGGCACCTTTGTGCTGCCGGGCAACGTGAGCTCGCAGTACATCTCGGGCCTGCTGCTGGCAGCCCCGCTGCTGGCCCAGCCCTCCTGCGTGCAGGTGACCGGCCTGATCGAGAGCCGCCCCTATATCAACCTGACCATCCAGGCCATGAAGGCCTTCGGCGTCGAGGTCAACGTCGAGCGTATCCCCGCCAAGGACGGCCAGCCCGAGATCACGAACTTCCGCGTGAGCAGCGGCTCGTACCGCACGCCCGGCAGCGTGGCCGTCGAGGGTGACTGGTCCAACGCTGCCTTTTGGCTGTGTGCCGGCGCTATCGGCACCGACCCCATCACCGTCGAGGGTGTGTCCCTGAGCTCCGCACAGGGCGACCGCAACGTGCTTGCCGCGCTTTCGCGCTTTGGCGCCCGCATCGTGCGCTCCACCAACGCCGCCACCGTGCAGTCCGACAAGCTCGCCGGCTTTGAGATGAGCGCGCACGACATCCCCGACCTGGTGCCCGTCATCTCTGCCGTGGCATCGCTGGCGCAGGGCCGCACGTTCATCCGCGATTGCGCCCGCCTGCGCATCAAGGAATCCGACCGCCTGGCCACCACCACCCGAGAGCTCACCGCGCTGGGCGCACAAGTGCGCATTGCCGGTGACGACCTCATCATCAAGGGCGTCGATGCCTTTACCGGCGGCGAGGTCGATTCGCACAACGACCATCGCATCGCCATGATGGCAGCCATCGCCGCAAGTCGCGCCACCGGCGAGGTCGTGATCCACGGAGCCGAGGCCGTCAACAAGTCCTATCCCGATTTCTTCGACCACTACCGCCTGCTGGGCGGCAAGGTCACGCTCGAGGAGGAATAGCATGTCCTCGACCTTTGGCAACGTCTTGCATCTGAGCATCTTCGGCCAATCGCACTCCCCCGCTATCGGCTGCTCGCTCGATGGCATCCCGGCGGGCATCGCCGTGGACCAGGAGAAGCTGCAGGCCTTCCTCGACCGTCGTGCCCCCGGTCGCGACGAGACCGCGACCAAACGCCGCGAGGCCGACACCGCCCACATCATCGCCGGCGTGGTCGATGGGCACACCACCGGCGCACCCATAGCCGCAATTATCGAGAACACCAACACGCGCTCCAAGGACTATTCCGAGCTGCGCCGCAAACCCCGCCCCGGGCACGCAGACTTTCCCGCGCGCGTGAAGTACCACAACATGCATGACGTCGCCGGCGGCGGACACTTCTCCGGCCGCCTGACGGCCCCCTTGTGCATCGCCGGCGGCATCGCGCTGCAGGCACTCGAGGCCCGCGGCATTCAGGTCATGGCGCATGCGGCGCAGATCGGCGGTATCTCCGACCTGCCCATGGACGATATGGTCTATCGCGAGGCCGACCGCAAGGCGATCCTTACGAACGACCTACCCTGCATTGACGCCGCCGCAGCCGGCCGCATGCGCGAGGAGATACTGGCCGCGCGCGACGAGCTCGACAGCATCGGTGGCATCGTGGAGTGCGGCATCTACGGCCTGTCTGCGGGCATCGGCGACCCCATGTTCGACGGTATCGAGAACCGCATCGCGCAGATCGCCTTTGGCATCCCCGCCGTAAAGGGCGTGGAGTTTGGCATGGGCTTTGCCGTCGCCGCCATGCGCGGCAGCGAGAACAACGATCCGTATCGCATCGATGCCGAGACCGGCGAGATCAAGGTCGAGTCCAATAACGCCGGCGGCATCCTGGGCGGCATTTCGACCGGCGCGCCCGTCATGTGGCGCATGGCCGTAAAGCCGACGCCCTCTATTGGCCGCGAGCAGCAGACCGTAGACATGGACGCCATGGAAAATGCCGAGCTCTCGGTCCGCGGCCGCCACGATCCCTGCATCGTCCCCCGAGCCGTCCCCGTAGCCGAAGCAGCCGCAGCGCTGGCCATCTGGGACGCCCTCCTCGAGGACGCCGGACTGCTTTAGTCCACCCACCCCAAGGGTAGTTAATTTGGGACGGGGCTATTTTAGCTACCCCCATATGCCAGTTGATATTTGCCCTGGCACCCATCGATTCGTCGACAGTCAAAGGGTAGCTAAAAAAGCCCCGTCCCAAATTAACTACCCCAGGCAACCATTCACGAAAGGGGTCCCTATGGACCTTGCCGATATTCGCCAGGCCATCGATGGCATCGACACCACCCTGCTTAACAGCTTTGTCGAGCGCATGGATATTGCCACCGAAGTCGCCAAATCAAAAATCGCGATGGGCAAGGCAGTCTTTGACCCCGCCCGCGAGCGCTCCAAGCTCAACAACCTCGCCAGCCGCGCGCCCGAGCGCTACGAGGCACAGACCATCACCCTGTTCCGCCTCCTCATGAGCATGAGCAAGGCCGAGCAGCAGCGCTACATCAACGAGCTCAAAGGCATCACCGTGTCGCAAAAGGCACACGCCACGGCTGCAGCCTCCGACACGCCCTTCCCTCAAACGGCCACCGTCGCCTGCCAGGGCGTGGAAGGTGCCTATAGCCAGATCGCCGCGTGCAAACTCTTCGACGTGCCCGACATCGCGTTTTTCGAGACCTTCGAGGGCGTCATGCGCGCCGTGCGCGACGGCTTTTGCGAGTTTGGCGTACTGCCCATCGAGAACTCCACCGCCGGATCGGTCAACGCCGTCTACGACCTGCTCGCCCAGTTCGATTTCCACATCGTGCGTTCGCTGCGACTCAAGATCGACCACAACCTGCTCGTCAAACCCGGCACCAAGCTCGCCGACGTGCGCGAGGTCTACAGCCACGGTCAGGCCATCGCGCAGTGCGCTAGCTTTATCGAGTCCCACGGCCTGCACGCCACCAAGTACCCCAACACCGCCATGTCGGCCGAGATGGTCGCCAGCTCCGAGCGCACCGATGTTGCCGCCATCGCATCGCGTAGCTGCGCGGCACTCTATGGCCTGGAGGTGCTGGAGTCAAACATCCAGGACTCGGACAACAATTACACACGCTTTGTCGTCATCAGCCGCGAGCCGCGCGTCTATCCCGGCGCCAACCGCACCTCGCTCATGATTACCACGGCCAACGAGCCGGGCGCTCTATACCGCGTGCTCGAACGCTTCTATGCGCTCAACATCAACCTCATCAAGCTCGAGAGCCGCCCCATCCCCGGGCACGACTTTGAGTTTATGTTCTACTTTGACCTGGACTGCCCCTTTGGCAGCAAGGCCCTCGACGACCTGCTCGATTCCATCGACGACGTGTGCGAGAGTTTCACCTACTTTGGCAGCTACACGGAGGTGCTCTAGATGACCGATACCGCCGCAACCCGTCCCTACGGCGTGCTGGGCCGTGTGCTGGGCCACAGCTACACTCCGACCATCTACAAAGAGCTCGCGGGGCTCGAGTACGTGCGCTTTGAGCGCGAGCCCGAGGATCTCGAGGCTTTTATGACGGGTGACGAATGGGAAGGCACCAACGTGACCATCCCCTACAAACGTGCCGTCATGGAATACCTGGACGAGCTGAGCCCGCTGGCCGAGCGCATGGGCAACGTCAACACCATCACGCGCCTGCCTAACGGTCGCCTGCGCGGCGATAATACTGACTACTTCGGTTTTCAGTGCCTTGTCGAGGAGCTGGGGGTTGAGGTTGCCGGCAAGAAGGCTCTCGTACTCGGCGCCACTGGCGGCGCCGGTACCACGGCAAGTATGGCGCTGGAAGACCTGGGCGCCATCGTTGTGCCCGTGGGTCGCACGAGCGAGGTCAATTACGACAACATCTCCCAGCAGTCCGATGCAACGTTACTCGTCAACTGCACGCCCGCCGGCATGTTCCCCCATTGCCCCGACGCGCCCTGCACGCTCGAAGGGCTCGATGCGCTCGAAGGCGTTATCGATATCGTCTACAACCCCGCCCGCACGGGTCTGATGCTCGAGGCCGAGCGCCGCGGCATCCCCTGCATCGGCGGCCTGCTCATGCTTGTTGCCCAGGCGGCACAGGCTGTAGAGCGTTACACCTGCCAAGCTACCCCGCGCAAGCGTATCTTGGACGTAACGGAGCGTCTGTCCCGCCGCGAGCAGAACATCGCGCTGATTGGCATGCCGGGCTCGGGCAAGACACGCGTGGGCGAGCAGATCGCCCAGCTCACGGGCCGCGAGCACATCGACTTGGACCGAGCCCTCGAAGAGCGCCTAGGCATGCCCTGCGCCGACTTCATCGTCGAGCGCGGCGAGGCGGCCTTCCGCGAGCAAGAGACGGCAGCGCTGGCCGACATCTCCAAGCGCAGCGGCCTGGTGCTCTCCACCGGCGGCGGCGTGGTCACACGCGACGAGAACTACCCGCTGCTGCACCAGAACAGCCAGATTGTGATGCTCAACCGCAAGCTCGACGAGCTCGCCCACAAGGGCCGCCCCATCACCGCGCGCGACGGCATCGACAAGCTGGCCGAGCAGCGTATGCCGCGCTACCGCGCCTGGGCTGACTACATCATCGACTCACGAGACTGCGCCGCCAACACCGCGGCCGCCGTCCTCGACGCCCTTCCACCAGCCCTCTAGCAAAAACCACCACAAAGGGGACAGGTACCTTTGTGGTGGTTTTCCGTTCCGCCTCTCCGCCCGCCCAACCGCAAAGGAAGCAACCATGAAAGCACTCGTCATCAACGGCCCCAACCTCAACATGCTCGGCATTCGCGAGCCGGGCATCTATGGCAGCGACAACTACGACCGCTTAGTGCAGATCTGCCAGGAAGCGGGCGCCGCGCAGGGCTTCGACGAGGTCGAGGTCTTCCAGTCTAACCACGAGGGCAGCATCGTCGACAAGATCCAGGAGGCCTACGGCAAGGTCGACGGCATCGTCATCAACCCGGCGGCTTACACACACACGAGCGTGGCGATCCTCGACGCCCTCAAGGCCGTCGCCATCCCTGCCGTCGAGGTGCACATCAGCGCCGTAGAGACGCGCGAGGACTTCCGCCAGGTGAGCTATGCACGCCTAGCCTGCTTCGCCACCATCACCGGCGAGGGCCTGCAGGGCTACGCACACGCGCTGGAGCTGCTGAGGGAGCATCTCGAAAAGTAACCAAGCGGCGCCAATTCACAAACGTAGATTCGCATGACCACAACGCCAGTGCCGGCAGCAGCGACCTAGCTGCTGCCGGCGTTTTATTACTGGCATATAATCGTTGCAGTCACACAACGTCTGGAGACGCGCATGTTAAGCATCCATCTGGGAGATTACCCCGGTTCCATCTACGATACCGAAACCTATTTTAGGAACTCATACTTGGACTCATGGTTCGAAGACCCCATGGCCGCACAGATCATTAAAAGCGTGGACGGATCAGAGCTCATCGGCCCCCACAACATCGTAAGCAAGCAGCTGGGCTCGATCACCCCACTCGAACTGTCCGGCGGCATCAAGACGCTGCTGCTGGTTCGCAATCTCCCAAATATGGTGTTCAACGCATCCACCTGCGGAGACAACTGTGCCCGCTGGCTACTCAAGATCGGCAAAGAGCAGGATGTGCTGGTGACCCTTTACCACATCATGAAGTTCCCTTGGAAGCGTTTTGAGATTCGCATCGATAACGACGACCGTATCGTCAGAAACATGCAGGAGTTTGTCGGTGCCACCAATGATTTTCTGGATGTGGATGAGTAATGAAGGGGACACACACCGTTGTCGTGGAGCGCGCAAAAGTCAAATACACGCTCACCTTTAAACGCAATATTTCCTTCATCCGCGGCGACAGCGGCACCGGTAAAACGACACTCATCTCGATGATCCGCGACTATAACGATCGAGGACAAGAAAGCGGCGTCACGCTCAGCTGCGACGTGCCTTGCGAAACGCTTTCTGGCAGGCGCTGGGAGCGTGAGCTGTCGATCATCGAAGATTCAATTGTCTTTCTTGATGAGGGCAACGAGTTTATCTACTCGAAAGACTTTGCTAAAGCCGTTAACGGGTCGTCCAACTATTTTGTTCTGATATCTCGTCGCGACGCCAACGAACTCCCCTACAGCGTCGACGAGATCCTAAAACTGGTCAACACGACGAGCAAAGTAATTAACGGCCGTAAAAGCGACAAGCGTTTTTACTCGGTGACCAAACCGCTTTATACCCACGCGGCAAACATGCTGTATCAGGACCTTAACGTAGGTTTCGACAATCCCGATGCCGTAATTGTCGAGGATAGCAAGTCTGGCTATCAATTCTACAGCGCCCTTTGCAAGCGACTGGGAATCCCCTGCTACACCGCTACCGGCGTAGCGAATCTAAAACGAACGATTCACGAATGTCCCGAGCAAAACATCCTTGCCATAGGAGACGGCGCAGCGTTTGGTCCCTACATCGAAAAGGTACTGGGGCAGCGCGTTTACAAGAACGTTCGCTTGTTCCTCCCAGAATCATTTGAGTGGATGCTTTTGCGATCTGGCCTCATCCCCAGCAACGACATTCCAAAGATACTTGAGGACCCCTCGAGCTACATCGAAAGCCGCGACTACCTAAGTTGGGAGCGATTCTTCACCGATGTGTTGTTCAAATACTCGGCAGACACTCGTTATGCCTACAAAAAGGCGAAGCCCAATGAGCAGTACCTGAAGCCGCAAGCAATGGATGCAATTGCAAGCGTCTTGCCCGAGTGCCTGATGGTAGAATAGCGAGCCCTTAAGATCATTTGGAAACCAGGCTACGCGCATGCACTGGAGCTGCTGAGGGAGCGTCTGCTAGACTAATCTTTAGGACAAATAAGCCAGTGGCGTTTGTCCTGAATCATTTGTAACTGTTCGATTGACATACAAAGGAGCATATCCATGTCCCAGTACGATTACCTCGTTGTAGGCGCCGGCCTTTCGGGTGCCGTCTTTGCCAATGCCGCCAAGAACGCCGGCAAGTCGGTCCTGGTCATCGATCGCCGCGACCACATCGCCGGCAACATCTACACCGAGGACGTTGAGGGCATCCAGGTCCACCGCTACGGCGCGCACATCTTCCACACCTCCATGAAGGACGTCTGGGACTACGTCAACCGCTTCGCCGAGTTCAACAACTACGTCAACTCGCCGGTAGCCAACTTCCACGGCAACATGTACAACATGCCCTTCAACATGAACACCTTCGCCAAGATGTGGCCGAGCGTCGTCACGCCGGCGGACGCCCGCGCCAAGATCGCTGAGCAGGTGGCCGCCGAGAACATCGGCGAGCCGCAAAACCTTGAGGAGCAGGCCCTGTCCCTCGTCGGTCGCGACATCTTCGAGACGCTCGTGAAGGGCTACACCGAGAAACAGTGGGGCCGCGACTGCAAGGACCTGCCCGCAAGCATCATCAAGCGCCTCCCCTGCCGCTTTACCTACGACAACAACTACTTCAACGACCGCTACCAGGGCATCCCCATGGGCGGTTACACCAAGATGGTCGCCAACATGCTCGAGGGCATCGAGGTCCGCTGCGGTGTGGAGTACAAGGAGCTGATCGCCGCCGAGCCCGATATCGCCGCCAAGACGATCTACTGCGGCCCCATCGACGCGTTCTACGACTTTAAGCTGGGCACGCTCGAGTACCGCAGCCTGCGCTTTGAGACCGAGACCCTCGACGAGCAGGACCACCAGGGCGTGGCCGTGGTCAACTACACCGAGCGCGAGATCCCCTACACGCGCATCATCGAGCACAAGCACTTCGAGTTCGGCACGCAGGACAAGACCGTCATCACGCGCGAGTACCCGGCCGACTGGAAGCCCGGCGACGAGCCCTACTACCCCATCAACGACGCCAAGAACGAGGCCCTGTACAAGCAGTACGAGGAGCTGGCGGCGCAGGAGGGCGACGTGATCTTCGCCGGTCGCCTGGGCGGCTACAAGTACTACGACATGGACAAGGTAATCGAGTCTGCCATGAACAGGGCAGAGGAGATTTTCGGATAAGACAGGACAAAGGACAGGAAGGATATACGGCAGATGACTAAGACACAGGACCGCCAGGTCTATCTGGATGTGGCAAAGGGCATGGGAATGCTGGGAGTGGTAGCCAGCC
>CAJMPK010000024.1 GCA_905215205.1 uncultured bacterium
TTTCGGCACGGGGCTTGTTAACCAGTCTATTCCGCCAGCATCGATAAAACGCTGATGCTCCTCGGCATTAAGGCCCACCGATTCAAAGTTAACGCATACACCCGCAGCCATCAAGAAGGCTCGAAACTTCTGGCGGCTCGTCAATCGATATATCAATTCTTGAAGGCATGTATTCCACCAATTTTCAATGAAACAACGGCGGTAATTGCTATCGCGATTGCGCCAATAACACCGAGCGCTATCTGAATGGGATATAACCCCAACACATATCCAAATATGGAGAAAAACATTGCAGAAAAGAGAGCCCTTACCAGAGACGCGACGGAAAGGATCGTCGCGCGGAGATCGTCCGCTATCGCGTCTTGGATTAAGTTTTCCGAAGTGATGTACACCACTTCTGGGAGAAAACAAAGCACCATGCTAAGGCCAAACAAACACAGCGGATTTGAAGCGAACCACGGAAGAATCATGAAAAGACCGGCCTCGATTAGCATCGAGCCGAGCATGGTATTTCTTTTCCCGAAACGCGATGAGAAGAAATCTGCTGCAATGTAGGCCGTCGCATTTACTGCATAGGATGCACCGAAAAAGATTCCTATTATGGAGACGGGAGCATCAAATGCGTCGAATACCAACTGATTCAAGTTGTAATAACTCCCATAGAATCCATCGAGCATGCTTGTGCCGATTAGAAGAAGCAACACCGCAAAAGCGGATTCTCCAATGCACCAGGTTTCGCGTCTGAAGACCTTGGCTACGTCAAACCTTTCCTCCCCAGAGTTTTTGGAATGGGTCGTTTCCATCCTCTCAATGGGATACAGAAGGAAAAGCTGCAGGAGATAGAAAACGGAAACGCATACGTAGAGGGCACTCCAAGATACTTGGGCAATGAATGATCCAAGTACGATTGCCACTCCCGTCGCGATTGATTGCGCGGCAAGCAGCCGAGCGTTGATGGTGAGGAAGCGCTCTCCTTGACCGGCATTTCGGGCAATTTCATATAAAAGTGCTTGTTCGGATCCCGATTGAAGGGAGTAGGCGAGTGCCTCAACAAGGGAAAGCGCGACGAGAAAGGGGCCTGAGAGCAACAGCATGCCAGCCGTATGGAAGAAAAGCAGCAGCACGCCCACTTGAATCGAGAACTTCTTTCCAAAGAAATCGCCTATCAGCCCTGTTGGCAGCTCGAGGACGACCGTTGCAATGTTAAACAGGGCTTGATAAAGCGCGATTTCCGTGACAGACATTCCTTTCTCCGCAAGGAAAAGTAGAAACACTCCCCGATTTAAAACAAATCCCGCGAGAACGAAAAAGGCGGAATAGATGTGCAGTTGCGTAGTGGCTTGCTTGTTCATTTGGCACTTCCAATGACAATTTTGGCCTAGCGGTCGGAATCAACCGAAGAGGAAGCGAGTTGGCGCCGGGCGTCCAGATGCGTCATGCTGAAAAATAGATGAAGCGCATGGTTGACAAAACCATAGAGCCCGTCACAAATTGACTACTCCCAATGCTAGTCATGGAGGACAGTGCCGAGGAAGTCAGCGTCGAAGGGCACAGCTTCGGCAAAGGCATAGTCGCCGTCGCTGGCGATGAGCAGATAGTTTTCCTCGCCGCCGAACTTCGCATCGCCACATGGGACCACCCAGGCGTGGGCGAATACCTCGAGTGCCGTGGCTGTGCAATCGCGCAGGAACGTCACATCGCCCCCCTCGCTTGCGCTCACGATATTGGCCACGTAGACGCCGCCGACATTTAGGCTGCCCCGCACCAAACGCAACGCCTCAACCGTCGCCAGCTCGCGTACGGGCTCGGCACCGCCAAAGCAATCGCTCACGACCACGTCGTAGCGACGATGACCCACACTCGTCACGCCCAGATACGAGCGAGCCTCAGCGGTAATCACCCGCAGGCGGTCGCCCGCCGCGCGCTCCAGCTCGTCTAGGTAGAACCAGCGGCGCGCCAGGCGCGTAATCTCTCCGTCATACTCGATGACGTCCATGCGCAAGCCCTCGTGCGACATCAGGGCGAATTTAGGATAGGCAAACCCGCCGCCGCCCAGCATCAGCATACGGTTGATACCGTGACCATAAGCGTCGCGCATCGTATCCTCGGCCTCAAACACGTCATCAAACGCACGATAGTACGCAAAGACCGGCTCGGCCCAACGCTCGCCAACGTAACTCGCGCTTTGGTAGACCCCACCTTGCACCAATACGCGGACTTCGTCTCCGCCCTCATCGTGCAAGCGTTTCACACGCGCCAACCCATTGCGGGTTCGCGCAACCTGCAGACAGGCAGCACGAACAGCGACGGCGGCCGCACCAAGCGCCGCGGCTCCCAGAGCAACGCCGGCAACGACGCCAGCAGAAACACTCGGCTTGTTCATCTAGAGCTCCTTTTGCAGATAGAGTCCATGGTCGTAAAAACCCAAATGGCGATAGTACTCGCGTGTGCCAATCGCGCTAATCACGTTGATACGCGCATAACCCGCATCCCGGGCAATCTCGCACGCACGCTCTACGAGCAAACGCCCCAACCCGTGATGCTGCGCCGCCTGGCCTTGATCGCCCACGCGCGCCGCCATGCCATACACGTGAACCTCGCGAATCATCGCCTCGTCCGACACCGTCGGCAACTCGTCCGCATGCGCGGCAACAAACGCGCGGTCGGGCAGCGACAGGCGCAAAAAGCCCGCGATTTTGCCCTGCGGTGTCACCCACTGCAAAAAGCGCTCGTGCGTCACCGGCGTCTCATAAACAACCTCATCAAGAGACAGCTCATCCAGGTCGGCGCCCGCCGTGCTGATCTCGCGATAGCGAATCTCGCGCACCTTCGAACCCTCGCCGCGAGCTGCCAAACGGTTCTCGACGAGCTGACGCAGATTGGGCTTCTTATTGCCCACCATGATGTCGTCGGAACTAAAGTCGCGAATCATGCGGCTGATACGGCAAAACGCCGGTGTCACCACGATGTCATCGGCCAGCACGTCGAGCAGCTCGTCCTCGGTATAGGGGCGCCACTCGCCGCGCTCGTAGCAGCCCACCAGACGCGAGCCCTCGATGAGCGCACACGGGTAGACCTTGACCTCGTCGGGCATAAAGGCCCCCTCGGTCATAAAGCGCTCGTAGTCGCGCTTGTCCCCCTCGGGTGTGGCGCCCAGCAAGTTGAGCATAAAATGCGCATGAATCTTAAAGCCAAACAGGCGCGCGAGCGAAAACGCCCGCTCGATCTGCGCCACCGAAATGCGGCGCTCGTTGATATCGAGTAGATGCTGGTCAAGACTCTGAATACCCATCTGAATCTTGGTGCAGCCCAAGCGGCGGATAAGTGTGAGGGCCTGCGGCGTTACGGCATCGGGGCGTGTCTCGATAACGAGCCCCACCACGCGATGCTTCGCCGTCTCGTTGGTGCGCTGTTGACGCTCGAGCTCCTCCATCGTTGCCGTCTGCCACTTGGCAGCCTCGCCCCATGGCGTACCGGGGCCGTACAGACGACGCACTGCGCGGTTGTAGCCGCCCACGGAAGCATCCACACGCCCCTGCTCGTCGGCAACGCCGGCAGCAAGCTCGACCTCGTCTGTCGCAATGCCGGCGGCCCGATAGCGCTCGCGGCGCTCTGTTACCACCGGCGACAGGGCATCGGCGGGAGCGTCATCGAGCAGGCGCCCCGCCTCGGCACGGCTGATGCCCGGACGCGCCAACATGGGGTTTGCCGCCACGCCGGCGACGGCATCGTCATTGAGCGCACGGAAAAGCTCCGACATAAACCACGTTTGATACCCTTGCGGATAGTCGCTCCAGGTACCGCCGAGCACAATGAGCTCGATCTTATCGGTCGCATGACCCATCTGCGAAAGCGCCGTCAAACGGGCACTCACCTGCAGATACGGATCGAAGCAGTTTTGCTCTGCACGGGCGCACGCCGGCTCGGCGTGCAGATAGCTCTTAGGCATGCGCAGATCATTGGGGCAAAACAGGCAATCGCCCGAGCACGGCCAGGGCTTGGTGATGACGGTAATGGTCGCCACGCCCGAAGCCGTGCGACGAGGCTTCATGCGTAGCACCTGCAGCAGTTGACGCTCCAGCTCCGCATCGACATTCCACGCAGCCCACCGAGCCGGCTCCTCACGTTTAACCCGCTGGTAGAACGGCAGCAGACGGCGCTTGGCCAAATCGCGTTTGTCGGCACCCTCACGGCGCGCCTCGGCATGTATCAGTTTGACGAGCGCCTTGTCGTCCACGGTCTCGCCGTGACGCAGAGCCTCGAGTATGTTCAAGATAATCTGTTCCATGTCCCCATTGTAAAGGCAAAGGCGCCGAAGCCCGTCACGGCTCCGGCGCCTCCATCAAAGAGCATGCCTATATGTACCGATCTCCGAAAACCGCATATCACTCCGGATCAAACGACATGTCGCCCGAACCGACCTCAAAACGATACGTAGCAGACTTATCGCCGTTATCGAATTCAAGATTCAAAATGGTCTCGCCGTCGTAGCCAAGCGGAAGGAAATCGCTCTCGAAATCGCCGCTGCCCACGGTGAGGCTCGCCTTAAAGCCCGTCGAGTTCGGAACCGTCATCTCCACATCGCCCGAGCCCACACTCACGTCCATCGACTTCGCGGGGGCCTGGTAGAGCTCGAACGTCACATCGCCCGAACCGACCTCGGCATTCAGGGTATCGGTCACGGTGCCCGTAAACTCAACGTCTCCCGAGTCCAGAGTCAGGTTGAGGTCATGACACGCAATGCCCGCGACCGTCAGATCACCCGATCCTACATTCGCTGTGATGCCCACCATGTTATCGGCAACATCGCGCGGCAGTTCGACGGTAACCGTGCGGTCAATGGCGCGCTCGTCATCGCAATCGAACTGGCGAATCTTGAGCGTAGAACCCTTGATTTCGGCCAGGTTCTGGGTTGCCGCATCGAAGGCAACGGTCCCCGTTGCCACGCGACCGCTTTCAATCACGCGCACTGGCCCGCCGGAGACGTGTTTGACCTCGACCGTGCCCGACGTCACGTCCAAGTCAAGCGATGTGAACGCGTCGGCATCAAACGTTTCGCTCGAAAGCTGCTGAGGCCGAGCGGAATATTTACCGCCATCGTTCATAAAATCGTCGTCGTCAACCACATCGTCCATACTGGACAAGCCGGATACAACATCGTCGAGATCCCACGGACCATCAAAATGAATCAATGTCCGCGAAATGCCAAAGACAAGTCCGATGATAAGCACAAACGCTCCGATGCCAATGCCCAAGCGTCTCTTAGACTCATGCGAGAGCTTCATCATTCATCACCTTCTTTGGCACTCGACTCAGCGGTGGTCGCGGCAGCCAGGTCAGCGTCAACCGCTGTGGAAACGTCCTCCCCTTTAGTCCTAGCGACCGCCGGCGCCGGACCAACCTGGATATCCCCGCGCGCCCAATCGCCATCGAGCGCACGTGCCACCCAGTGATAGATGGGGATCGTAAAGAAGATCAGTGCGGCAAAGGGGCAGGCGCCAAACAGGAACATCAGCAAAAAGAACAGCAGCCAGCACACAGCCCAATACGGGAACGACTGGAACGGACCCTTCACCGGAGTCGGGCCGGCCGCAACGGCACCCGTCACCTGAGCCGTCGCCGCATTGGCGGCCTGCGCACTCCAGCTTGCCGCCTGCGCCGCCTTGGCTGCCGCGTCACTTGCCTGCGTTGCCGCCTCAGTCGCACGCGCCGCTGCCTCATGGGTGCGGGCGCGCTCTGCCGCCTCGGCCTCGCGCTGACGAGCGCGGTCCTCGTTCTCAAACTCGATATCGTCCTCGATCTCATCGCTCGGATTGAGGAGCTCGTCCAAACTCACGCCATAGAGTTTGGCGAGCGAGATCAGGTTTTCGGTATCGGGCGAGCTCTCCGCGCGCTCCCATTTACTGACCGCCTGGCGCGACAGTCCCAGCTTTCGTGCCAGCCCTTCTTGGCTGAAGCCCTTGCTGCGACGAAGGTCGGCGAGCCGCTGCGCAGTTTCTACATTCATGGTTCCTCCTATGTGATGCCAGCCGTGCCGCCGGACCGTTTTTGTTCTTAAGGCGCCTTGCACAGTTAAAAATGTATCCGCCACCGCCAAAAGCATGCCACCTATTCTAGTGAGATTTTTGACAACCGGCGGTTGCGGGTGCATATGAGCTGCGGAAATGTGTCCAAACAAAGCAATGACCCGTAGCTTGGTTGTCCCCGTTGCGGCGTTAACGGTAGTATGGTCGTACTGTTTGTTTCGCACCGCCAACGGAGGGAGTCCCGCGCCGTGAACCGCGATTTCGCCTCATCGCTCATCCAGCTCAACAACACGTTCTATCGCGAGCACTCCGCCTCCTTTTCCGATACGCGCCAAGCCCCGTGGCCCGGCTGGGTGCGCACCATGGACATCGCACTCGAACAGCTCGACGTCGCCACGATCGAGCATCCCGTCCGCGTCTTCGACCTTGCCTGCGGCAACATGCGCTTCGAGAACTTTGCCGCCGGCGGCGCACTTGCCGCCAAGGGCGTCGACGGCGCAAACCCCTCGGCGGATGCCAGCTGCCCGTTTGAGTTCTATGGTGTCGACTCGTGCCAAGACCTGGCCATCGATGCGCGTGGTCACGCCCTGCGCATTCCCAACCTGCACTTCCAGGAGCTCGATGTGCTCGATGCCCTCATGAAACTCAATCCCGCCGAGACGCCCGATGTGCTTTTCGATGCCCCGCTCGCCGACATCTCGGTCTGCTTTGGCTTTATGCACCACGTGCCGTCGTGCGAGTACCGTGTACGCGTACTTGATGCCTTGGTGCGCCAAACGCGCCCGGGCGGCATCATCGCCATCAGTTTTTGGGAGTTTATGAACGACGAGCGCATGGCGCGCAAGGCCGTTCGCGCCGAAGCCCGCGCCGAGCTCACCCCGCCGTTTGAGGGCTACGACTCCGCGCAGTTTGAGGCCGGCGACCACCTCATTGGCTGGCAAAACGACCGCCACGCCTACCGCTATTGCCATCACTTTGACGATCAGCAGATCACCGACCTGGTGCGCGGCGTCCGTACGTTCTACAAGAGCGGCGAGGTCCCCGTGCGCGAGCTTGAGCGCTTCCATGCCGACGGTCGTAGCGGCGAGCTCAACCGCTATGTGATTCTCAAGCGCCTGTAGGCACCGACGACTCGCCGTCGAGCCGCACCGCATCTTTCAGGCAAACTATGCCCACCCTTTTTCAACCCATTGACGGAACGCGCGGCTATGCGTTCCACACTTATGACCAAGGAGCCTCATGGGAGCCGTCCACGTTCGCACGCCTAAGAACTTTGTGCTCGAGGAGCGCCTGGAGCGCTACGCCGATGCGATTGAGACGAACCCCGAAATCTATGCCGGAGATTGGCGCAAGGCCTGTGCGCCAGTTGGCAGCAAGCCTTTCGAACATCTTCACCTGGATCTCGGTTGTGGCAAGGGAACGTACCTTGTAGAGCGCGCGGCCCACGAGCCAAACACCCTCTTTATCGGCATGGACCAGGAGCCCATCTGCATCGCCTATGCCGCGCAGAAAATCTGCGAGCAGGAACTGGCCAACGCACTCGTCCTGCCCCGAGGCGCCGCATCGCTGCCGCAGCTGTTTGCCGCAGGCGAGCTCAATGCCATCACCATTAACTTTCCCACGCCGCAGCCCAAGGCCAAGTACGCCAAAAAACGACTCGTCCATGTCGGCCATCTGATGCTCTACCGCCCGCTCTTTTCAGCCGGCGCTACCGTCACGCTGCGCACCGACAGCAAGCCATTGCGCGACTACGCCCTGGGGCAGTTTGCCGCGGCCGGCTACGACACGCTTTGGGTAAGTGACGACGTACGCCGCGACCATCCCGAGCATCCCGAGACCGAATATGAATGCCGCACGCGCGAGATGGGCGCCGTCGTCTATGGCATTTGCGCCACACCCGGTGCGCAGCCAACCGACGAACAGCTCACGGCGGGCCGCATGCAGGAGCAAAGCCTTGCCTGCTACCTGCCCGATAACCTCGATGAGCTCACCTATGTACCCCTGGGCATGGAAGAGGCCGTCGAGAACTTTAGAAACCGCGCCCGCAAAGGCAAGAAGCGCCTGCCGCAAGAGTCCTAGGGACTTCTGATGGTCGCGGCGTCGGCAAACAAGCGCGAATAGGCGCCAGCGAACGGCCCTCAAACCTAAGTGAGTAGACTTTTTTGCAATAGCCAGGCACAGCCTGCATGGCGAAACATAAAACCGCAGGTAGAACCCTTGCGCAAAAGCCATGTGCTCGCGACATTGCAAAAAGTCTACTCACTTAGTTGGCGACTGCACCAAACGGCTGGGCAGAACGCCCATTTCCTGCATTTTCTCTCGCGCTGGCGCCCCGCGCCGCCGCTACGCCATAATAGTTGGCGGACAATCGCGAGAGAAAGCAACCACATGGCACAGACCACGACAGATACTTCCGCCAGCACCGTCTCCGGCGCCGGCGCCGCCAGCTCATTCTCGGGCGGCACGGGAACCGAAGCCGAGTTTGGCTCGCTCGGCGCGCTCTCCCCCACCTGGTGGGAGCCCGAGGACGGCAGCGAGCCCGAACCGTGGCTCACGCCCGATCAAGCCTTCGAACGCTTCTTTGAATGGACGAGCGATCGCGGCATTGAACTGTGGGATCACCAAGAAGAGGCCCTCATGGACCTGGCTGCCGGCGATCACGTCATTTTGGGAACACCGACCGGATCGGGTAAATCGCTCGTCGCGCTGGGCATGCTCTTTATGGGCATGGCGCAGGGCAAGCGCTGCTATTACACGGCCCCCATCAAGGCCCTGGTCAGCGAAAAGTTCTTCGATCTGGTACAGGTGCTCGGCCGCGATAACGTCGGCATGATCACCGGCGACACACATATCAACACCAAGGCGCCCGTCATCTGCTGCACGGCCGAAATCCTTGCCAACGATGCACTGCGCGAGGGCGAGAGCGCCGACGTGGGCTGCGTGGCCATGGACGAGTTCCACTACTTTGCCGACCCCGACCGCGGCTGGGCCTGGCAGGTACCGCTGCTCACCCTGCCCCACACGCAGTTTATGCTCATGAGCGCCACGCTCGGCGATGTCACCGCGATCGCTGCCTCGCTCAAGGAACACACCGGCGCTACCTGCGACCCAGTCGTCGACGCCCCGCGTCCTGTTCCGCTGAGCTACGACTATGTGACGACCTCCCTCGAGGGCACCGTCGAGCTCGCCATGCGCCGCGGCGAGGCCCCGCTCTATATCGTGCACTTTAGCCAGGATGCCGCCCTTGCGACGGCACAATCGCTCGCCAATTTTGGCATCGCCAGCAAGGAGCAGCGCGAGGCCATCAAGGAGGCGGCCAAGGGCACGAGCTTCTCGACGGCCTTCGGCAAGATCCTCAAGCGCTTGCTTGGATGCGGCGTCGGCGTGCACCATGCCGGCATGTTGCCGCGCTATCGCCTGTTGGTCGAGCGCTTAGCGCAGCAGGGCCTGCTGCCCGTCATCTGCGGTACCGATACGCTCGGCGTCGGCATCAACGTACCCATCCATACCGTGGTGCTCACCGCGCTTACCAAGTTCGACGGCTACAAGATGCGTCGCCTGCGCGCCCGCGAGTTCCATCAGATTGCCGGTCGCGCCGGCCGCTCGGGCTTCGATACCGAAGGCATGGTGATTGCCGAGGCACCCGAGCACGAGATCGAGAATGCCAAGCTTATGGCCAAAGCGGGCGACGACCCCAAAAAGCTCCGTAAGATTAAAAAGAAAAAGGCCCCCGAGGGCTTTGTCACCTGGAACAAGCAGACCTTTGAGCGCCTGATCGAGACGCAGCCCGAAACGCTCAAGCCGCGCCTGCGCATCACGCACTCCATGGTGATTAGCGTGGTCGAGCAGGGCGGCGATGCCCGAGCCCGCGTGCACGATCTCATCGAGACGAGCCTGCAAACGCCCGAGGAAAAGGCAAAGCTCGAGGTTCGTGCCGACGAGATCTTCGCAACGCTCATCGACTCCGGCGTCGTCGTGCGCACCGAGGTGCCGCCCGCACCCGACGCTCCGGCTGACGCCGCGCCGGACATCGACTACGCGCTGACGGTCGACCTGCCCGAGGACTTTGCGCTCGACCAGCCGCTCTCGCCGTTTTTGCTTGCCGCGCTGGAGTTGCTCGATCCCGAGAGCGAAACCTATACCATGGACCTGATCTCAATGGTCGAGGCAACGCTCGAGGATCCCAAGCAGGTGCTGCGCGCACAGGAGCGCGCCGCACGCGATCGCGCTATGGCCGAGATGAAAGCCGACGGCGTCGACTATGAGGAGCGTCTGGAGCGCATTCAAGACGTCACGTACGAAAAGCCGCTCGAGAATTTGCTCGACGCCGCCTTTGACAAGTACTGCCATGAAGTGCCCTGGGCAAACGACTACCAGCTCTCTCCCAAGAGCGTCCTGCGCGATATGCTGGAAAGCGCGAGCGATTTTAAGGGTTACATCCAAAAGCTCGGCATCGCCCGCTCCGAGGGTATTTTGCTGCGCTACCTGGCAGAGGCCTACCGTTCGCTCGACCGCACCGTACCCATCGAGAAGCGCGACGAGCGCCTGCGCGACATTATCTCGTGGCTGGGCTTTGTGGTGCGCTCGGTGGACTCGAGCCTGGTGGACGAGTGGGAGAACGCCGGCAACCCGGCAGCCCTCGATGCTGCGCCGCCGCAGGGCATCGACGAGGTCGTGGCGGACCGTCGCGGCTGCACGCTATTGGTGCGCAACGCGCTCTTTCGCCGCGTGACCCTTGCCGCCCGCGAGCGCGTTCGCGACCTGGGCGAGCTCGACGACGACTGGGGCATGAGCGAGATCCGCTGGCAAAAAGCACTCGACGCTTACCACGAGCAGCACGAGGAAATCCTCACCGACGGAGATGCCCGCAGTGCCGCGATGTTTTCCATCGACGAGTCCGACGAGAAGACCGCGCACGTATGGCACGTGCACCAGATCTTTGCCGACGAGGATGGCGACCACGACTTTGGCATCATGGGCGATGTCGATCTGGACGCTACGCAAGACGGCGGCGAGGTCATCTTCAAAAACTACCGCGTCGGCTTTATCGAGGACCTGCTCGAGGACTAGCCGAACATACTGGAGCGAAACAAGCGGGGCCGTTGGCAATATCGCCAGCGGCCCCGCTTTTGCACTATCTGCTATGCCTTACTCGGCATCCTCGACCTCATACGAATCCGCCTCGGCTGGCTCATCGTTTGTCTCTGTCGCAGCCCCGCGCGCCTCGTCAAACGCCACCTTCATGGTCTTGTTGCCCCACGTGAGCTTGCGAATGGTGAGCTCATCGGCCTTGTTGTGGGCCAGACGCAGATTCTCGGTACTGCGACGCAGGTCGTCCTTGGTTTTCTCGAGCTGCTTAATGGCGGCATCGATCTCCTTGATCGCCGACTCGAACTGCTTGCTCGCCAGGTTGTAGTTGCGCGAGAAGCCGTCCTTGAACTTCTCCATCTTGGCTTCGAAGTTCGTGACGTCGATATTCTGCTGTTTGTACTCCGCCAGCTCCTGCTTATAGCGCAGCGAACCCATGGCGGCGTTGCGCAGCAGCGTAATCATGGGAATGAAGAATTGTGGACGGATCACGTACATCTTCTCGTAGCGGTAGCTCACATCCGCGATACCGGCGTTGTAAAGCTCGCTCTCGGGCTCGAGCAGCGTGCAGAGCACTGCGTACTCGCAGCCCTTTTGGCGGCGGTCGTGGTCGAGCTTCTTAAAGAAATCCTCGTTCTTGTGCTTGGTCGCAGTCTCGTCGTTCTCGTTTTTCATCTCGAACATGATCGAGATGACCTCGTTACCGCTCGCGTCGCACTCGCGGAAGATAAAATCGCCCTTGGTGCCCTCGGATGCATCGTTATCTTTCTCGAAGTATGCATTGGGAAACGCCGTCATGCGCAGACGGTTAAACTCGGTCTCGCAGTGCTGCTCGAGCGACTCGCCCACCATCTTGGTGGACAGGCGGACCTTCATGTCCTTAAGGCGCTCAATCTCTTCGTCCTTGTAGCGAATCAGGTCATCGCTCGCGCGCTTGGCCTGCGCAAGCTCGAGCTCGTGTGCCGCCTTGGCCTGTTCCTCGCGAGAATCGCGCACCGCCAGCTCGCTCGTCAGTTTGGCACGCGCCTCATCGCGCTCTCGCTCCGCCGCGGCGACCGCCTTCGATAGGTTCATTTTTGCCATCAGTTCCTGCTCGCGCAGCTGGGCACGCAGGTCCTCGGCCTCTTGCTCGGACTGAGCCTTTGCGGCGGAAAACTTCTCCTGTACCGTCGCGCGGTAGTCAGCAAGCGCGCGCTCAGCTTCACCGCGAGCAGCATCGAGCTCGCGCTGCGACTCTGCCGCGGCAGCGGCAAGCGCCATCTCCTGGGCCTTGTCCGCCGCGGCGAGCCTGGCCTGCAGCTCGGCAATCTGAGCGTCGCGCGCGGACAGGTCGTTTTGAGCAGCATTGCGTGCCGCCGCCTCGGCAAGCTTGACTTCATCATCTTTGCGCCCCAACTGCGCACGCAAATTGTCGATTTCGCGCTGAAGTTCGGCGTTTTCCTTTTGAGCATCGGCACGGGCCTCAACCGCCGCGCGCTGGCTTGCACTCTCGCGCTCTGCGGCAGCGCCCTCAAGCTTGGCGCGCAGCTCGGCAAGCTCGGCATCGCGCTTGGCGACTTCTTGTGCCAGCTGCTGAGCTGCAGCGTTCTTCTGCTCGACAAGCTGAGCATTGCGCTGAGACTCCGCCTTTTGCAAGGCAGCCGTCGAACGCGAGCGCTCAAGCTCCAGCGCCTGCTCGCCCTCGCGCTGAACTGCCTTCACACGCTCGTCCAGGTCGCGCGAAAACTCGACATCGCGTACTTGCTTGACGATATCCGCATAGCCGGACGCATCGACCTTAAAGACTTCGCCACAATGCGGGCACTTGATCTCGTTCATAGCAGCTCCTCGATGGACGCAAATTTCAACCGCCTACACTCTACCGCGCCGCACGGACAAAAAAGGCGCCGCCGCCATAATGGCAACGGTGCCAGAACCACCACAAAGGTGCCTGTCCCCTTGTAGTGGTTTGGGGCCTCACAGGTCGCGGTAGTCGATCAGTCGAAGATCAGGTTGGGACTCGAGCCAAGCGCGGAGGTCGAGGTCAATCAGCGCATCGACTTCCTTGGTGCGATCGGTCGTAAGCGAGCTGTTCTCAAGGATAAAGCGATCAAGATAGCCCGGGTGACACACAAAGACGACTGTCTCGCCGTCGGACATCTCGCGAACCGTCTGCATGATTGCTTCTTTAGGTTCGTAGCCCGGTTTCATCGAGCGCATTACCATGTGCAGGTCGGTATCTCCGCAACGCACCACCGCCGTGGGGTCGAAGCTTGCCTTTTGCTCCTTAAGGTCCAGCTCCTGGGCAACCGCCGAGATCGCTCGGTTAAGGTTTTTACTCATGACGGCATGGGCTTCGAAGTAGTCGGGCTCGCGGCCCACAATCTCGACAAAACGGTCATGCTGCGCACGGATCTCGATGCAGGCCTCGTCGAAGTCTATCAGCTCCTCGCCGCGCTTAAAATGCTCGCGGAAGGTACGGCTGCTATGGAACTCGCCATTCTCATTGAGCATGCTCGGAATGAGCGCTGGTTCGGCACACGGCTTACCCAGGCACACGTTGGTATGCTGGCCCACCGCAATATCGGCATCCGCCACGAGCGACCACCCA
>CAJMPK010000025.1 GCA_905215205.1 uncultured bacterium
GTCCCTTGCGGCGTAGTTTTTATTTAAGCCGTCCAAGTTTTGGGGTGCAGTTCATTACGGTAGCGGGGCTCTTTTATTTTGCATGATGGTTTGGACTGCCGGGTAATGCTGCCGAGAAGGTGGCTGCAGCGCCCTATTCGCTAAAGGGGCGCAGCGATGCCTCCTCAAAATGGAAGGATCGCAAGTCGTCTTCTGTCTCGATGCACGCGCGACCAAAGTTATCGACCGTTTGAAAGATGCCACGCGCCAGCTCGTCACCGGTAGAGGAACGGGCGATAACGCGCTCTCCAATCCAATTGAGACGAGCGATATATTCGCCGTGGACGGGCGCGAGCGGTCCGGCGTTTTCTTCTATGGCGTTGAGACGCTCTGCCCACGCATCTATAGCGTCTATAACTGCGTGATAGACCTCATGGAGGAGCACATCGACGGAGGGAACGTTCTCGTTGAGATCCGAGAGACCGATTGCCGGCAGGCCGCCATCGGGAACCTCCGAAGGCACATAGTTCACGTTGACACCGATGCCACAGACCGAAAAGGGGTTGCCTTTTTTATCGCGTGCGGCTTCGACCAGAATGCCGCCGAGCTTGCGCCCTCGCGCGACCAGATCGTTGGGCCATTTGAGGCCGATCTCGTTAGCAAGACCTTGCGCCTCGAGTGCCTCGAGCACCGCTAGGCCGCTGACGGCGGCAAGACCAGAGTACTTGGCGGGATCAACACGTGGACGTAGGACAATCGAGAGCAACAAGTTACCAGCGGTTGAATCCCACTTGTGGCCGCGTCGGCCGCGTCCTGCTGTCTGAGCCCGTGCGGCAAGTCCTGTGCCGTGCGGCGCACCCTGTTTTCCTGCTTCGAGCAGGTCATCGTTGGTCGATCCGGTTACGTCGACTATCGTTAATTTGGCATCCATAGCGGCTGCTACCTCCTTAATGAATAAGTGAATAACGCAATGGTGTCGTGAGGCAGACACAATGTGAAGCCTTTGTCGCCTTTGGACAATTTAATGTTAACACGTCAACAATGACTGAAATGCGCTATCCTCTCTTGGTCGATGTAAACACGTCAACAACTCAAAGGAGGTTAGTGATGGGTTTCACGATACTGGGAACGGGCTCGGCACTTCCCGAGCGCAGCGTTTCCAACGACGAGCTGTCCGAGTTCCTCGATACCTCGGATGAGTGGATTTTTACCCGCACGGGGATCAAGAGCCGCCACGTCTGCACCACCGAGTCACTTGACGACCTTGCTGTGGCAGCGAGCGAGCAAGCGCTCCAGACGTCCGGAATCGACGCGAGCCAGCTGGATCTGATCGTTTGCTCGACGACGACGGGTGACCACCTTGTTCCCGCTGAGGCGTGTGCCGTTGCTGAGCGACTAGGCGCGACGTGCCCTGCCTTCGATGTCTCGGCGGCCTGCGCCGGCTTCGTATTTGCGCTCGATGTCGCTGAGGGCTATATCGCCCGCGGCCGTGCCGAGCGCGTGCTTGTCGTCGCTGCCGAGCAGATGACGCGCGCGCTCGACTGGACCGACCGCGCCACCTGCGTGCTCTTTGGCGATGGGGCAGGCGCCGCAGTGATTGGGGCTGGGGGAGATAACCCCCTTGCCGTTGAGCTTTCGACGGCGCCCGACGTCGAGACGTTGCGCGTTCCCGGTCTGGTCGGCACCTCGCCGTTTAAGGCCTCCGTAGATAGTGAGAGCGTGTTGTCCATGAATGGCCGCCGCGTGTTCAAGTTCGGCGTCAATGCCATCTGCGACACGGTCCATAAGCTTGCGAGCGATGCGGGTATTTCGGTCGAAGACATCGATCATTTTGTATTCCATCAGGCTAACGAACGAATCCTGAGTCAGGCGGTCAAGCGCCTCGGCGTGCCAGACGAGCGCGTGGTTCGAACGCTGCGCGAGACCGGCAACATTTCGAGCGCCTGCATTCCCTTTGCGCTTGATTGGCTGGCAAACGCCAGTGCACTTCGCACGGGTGACACCATCGCCTTGGTTGGATTTGGCGCCGGTCTGGATATAGGTGGCTACCTGCTTCGTTGGAAGTAGTTGCACATAGGAAAAAACGCCCCTGGGGCACAAACAAAGGAGAACTACCATGGCAGATCAGAAGACCTTCGAGCGCGTTTGCGACGTTATCCGCGAGACCGCTGGCCTTGACGACGTCGAGATGAAGCCCGAGTCCACGCTCGAGGAGATTGGTCTCGACAGCCTGGGCACCGTCGAGATCCTCGTCGCCGTCGAGGACGAGTTTGGCATCCAGCTCGATACCGAGGAGAACCCCAAGACGGTCGGCGAGTTCGCCGATACGGTCGAGGCGGCATTGGAGAAGTAGAGATGCTCAAGACTCCTCTCTGCGATCTGCTCGGCATCGAAAAGCCTGTGTTCCAGGGCGGTATGGCTTGGATTGCCGATGCCTCGCTGGCGTCCGCAGTGTCCGAGGCGGGTGGCTTAGGGATTATCGCGGCCATGAACGCCGACGCCAACTGGCTGCGCGATCAGATCCACGAGCTGCGCGCCAGGACGAATAAGCCCTTTGGCGTCAACGTCATGCTTATGAGCCCGTTTGCCGACGAGGTCGCGCAGGTTGTGATTGACGAGCGGGTGCCGGTCGTCGTGACGGGTGCCGGCAATCCCACCAAGTACATGAAGGCGTGGAACGAGGCGGGCATCAAGGTCATCCCGGTCGTTGCCTCGGTGGCGCTGGCGCGCCTCGTGGCGCGTCGTGGAGCCACGGCGGTTGTTGCTGAGGGCACCGAATCGGGCGGCCATATTGGCGAGACCTCGACGATGGCGCTGGTGCCGCAGGTCGTCGATGCGGTCGACATTCCCGTCGTGGCTGCCGGCGGTATTGCCGACGGCCGCGGCGTGGCGGCCGCCATTATGCTGGGCGCCGCCGGCGTGCAAGTGGGTACGCGCTTTCTGGTCGCAGACGAGTGCACCGTATCGGAGCAGTACAAGGAGATGGTCCTGAAGGCCAACGACACCTCGACGCGTGCGACCGGCCGCTCGACGGGACACCCGGTGCGTGCCCTCAAGAGCCCCTTCACCAACGCCTACGCCAAGAGCGAGGCAGCGGGCGTAAGTGTCGAGGAGCTTGGGGCCATGGGCACGGGCGCCCTTCGCAAAGCCGCCAAGGACGGTAATTACGAAGAGGGTTCGTTTTTGTGTGGACAGATTGCCGGCATGGTTAGCGAGCGCCAGAGCGCACATGAAATCGTCGACGACCTGGTCGATGGCGCCGAGCGCGTCCTGAAGGGTGCGTCCGCATGGGTAGCGTAGCGTTTTTGTTTGCCGGCCAGGGCGCCCAGCACCCCGCGATGGGCGTCGACCTGATCGAGGCATCGCCGGCGGCCGCCAGGGTGTTTGCCATTGCCGACGAGGTGCGCCCGGGTACCAGCGAGCAGTGCCGGAGCGCCTCGAAGGAGGAGCTCTCGCAGACCGAGAACACGCAGCCGTGCGTGTTCGTTCACGACCTGGCAGCGGCTGCCGCCCTGCGTGAGCGCGGCGTGGTACCTACCGCCTGTGCGGGTTTTTCGCTGGGTGAGGTCGCCGCGCTCACCTTTGCGGGGGCATTCGATACGCGAGCAGGCTTTGAGCTCGTGTGCGAGCGCGCGGTGCTGATGGCCGCGGCTGCCGAGCGCCATCCGGGCGGCATGCGCGCCGTCATCAAGCTCGATGCGGCGCAAGTCGAGAACCTGGCTGCGCAGGCCGGCGAGGACTGCTGGCCGGTCAACTACAACAGCCCGCAGCAGACGGTTGTTGCCGGAGCGCCCGAGGCACTGCAGGAGCTCGACGTCCTAGTGAAAGAGGCAGGTGGCCGCGCTATGAAAGTCGCGGTGTCGGGTGCATTTCATAGTCCCTATATGGCCGAGGCGACTGAGGGGCTGGCGACGTATATCCAAGACGGCCACGCGCCGTCTCCGCTGCTGATTCCGGTCATGGCAAACATGACGGCGGCACCCTATCCGGCGGACCCGCGAGCGGCATCGGATGTCCTGGGCAACCAGGTGAGCCATGCCGTTCGCTGGGTCGACACGCTGCATACTCTGCAGGATCAGGGCATTGACACGTTTATTGAGGTCGGCCCTGGCAAAACGCTGTCGGGCCTGGTCAAGCGCACGCTGAGCGACGTTCGCGTGTATTCGTGCGAAACGGCCGAGCAGGTCGCAGCTATTGCCGACGAGCTCGCATAGTCCACAGGGCTGTAACCCGAAAGGAATGACATGGGCAACTTGAACAACGGTACGCTCGAGCGCAACGACTCGCGTCGCGTGGCACTGGTCACGGGTGGCTCGCGCGGTATCGGCCGCGCCTGCGCTGTCGGTCTGGCGGAGGACGGCTTTGATATCGCCGTCGTCTATGCCGGTAGCGTCGATGCGGCTCGCGAGACGTGCGAGGCCTGCGAGGCGGCTGGCGCCGCGGCACGCGCATATCAATGCGACGTGGCCGACCCCGCCGCCGTCAACGCGTGCGTGGAAGCGGTCCTCAACGACTTTGGCTCCATTTGGGTGCTCGTCAACAACGCCGGCATCACGCGCGATGGCCTGCTCATGCGTATGGGCGACGATGCCTTCGACCGCGTGCTCGATGTCAATCTCAAGGGAACATTCAATATGACGCGCGCGCTCACCAAGACCTTTATGCGCCAGCGCGGCGGCTGCGTCGTCAACATGAGCTCGGTCGTGGGCCTGATGGGCAATGCCGGACAAGCCAACTACGCTGCCTCCAAGGCGGGCGTGATCGGCCTGACCAAGGCGGTGGCGCGCGAGCTTGCGCCCCGCGGCGTACGAGTGAACGCGGTCGCCCCCGGGTTTGTCGAGACGGATATGACGGCAAAGCTCTCGGAGAAGGTTCGCGCGGCAACCGAGGAGCAGATTCCCCTAAAGCGCATGGCGCGCCCCGAGGAAGTGGCCGGCGTGGTGCGTTTTTTGGCGAGCGATGCGGCGGCCTACATTACGGGTGAGGTCGTGCGCGTTGACGGCGGAATGGCGATGTAGAAACCAGGGCCGAAGAACGGCTTGGATGAGGAGACCATGATGGAACAGAGAGTTGCAATCACCGGCATCGGTGCCGTATCGCCGCTCGGTAACACTGCACTTGCCACCTGGGCGGCAATGTGCGCCGGCACGTGCGGCATCGGCCCGATCACGCACTTCGATACCGATGCGTTTACCGTCAAGGTGGCGGCCGAGGTCAAGGGTTTTGACGGCAACGAGTACTTTGGCAAGCGTGACGCCAAGCACCTGGACCCCTGCGTTCAGTTTGCACTGGCAGCGTCGGACGAGGCCATGCACGATGCAGGCTTTGATGTCGAAGGCGCCATCGATCGAGAGCGCCTGGGCGTCTACGTGGGCTCGGGCGTGGGCGGCATGCAGACGCTCGTCGACAACGTCCATACGATTGCCGACCGTGGGCCCCGCCGCGCATCGCCCTATATGATCGCGATGATGATCCCCAACATGGCATCGGGCAATATCGCGATTCGCCACAAGGCAAAGGGCCCGACCCTGCCCGTGGTGACCGCGTGCGCAACCTCGGCCCATGCGGTGGGCGAGGCGTTCCGCGCCATCAAGCACGGCTATGCCGACGCAATCCTCGCGGGCGGCGCCGAGGCGGCCATTATCCCCGATGCCGTTGCAGGCTTTACGTCCTGCCGCGCATTGACCACCAACCCCGATCCCGCGACGGCTTGCCGCCCGTTCGATGCAGACCGCGACGGCTTTGTGATGGGCGAGGGCGCCTGCGTGCTCGTACTCGAGGGCATGGAACACGCACAGGCCCGCGGTGCGCACATTTATGCCGAGGTCGTGGGCTACGGAAACACCGATGATGCCTACCACATCACGAGTCCCGACCCGGACGCGGCAGGTATCGCCCGTGCGATATCGCTGGCGGTTGCCGAGGGCGACGTCAAGCCTTCCGAGGGTCTCTATATCAATGCTCACGGTACCTCGACTAAACTCAACGATTCGTCCGAGACGGCGGGCATCAAGCGAGCGCTCGGCGAGGACGCGGCGCGCGCCGCACATGTCTCGTCGACCAAGTCGATGACGGGGCACATGATCGGTGCCACGGGTGCCATCGAGGTCATGGCCTGCGCCATGGCGCTCGAGCAGGGCGTGGTGCCCCCGACCATTAACTACCGCACGCCCGATCCCGCCTGCGATCTTGATTACACGCCCAATCGTGCGGTTCGCGCCGACCTTACTTGGGCGCTTTCGACCAACCTGGGCTTTGGCGGGCACAACGCCGCCATCGCGCTGCGTAGATATACGAGGAGCTAGAGCATGGATTCCAAAAGACTTGCCGAGATAGCCGATGTTATGGAGGACCGCGGCCTCACGCGCGTGCGCGTTGAGGAGCCCGATGGCACCGCGGTCGAACTCGAGCGCGCGAGCGCCGCGCAGCCGGTTGCCGTGCCCATGCCTATGCCGGGTGCCGTGACTGCTTCGGCGGTGGCCCCTGTCGCCATGCCTGCCGCCGCACCGGAACCCGCCGCGCAGACACCTGCGGCCGCGCCGGAGCCCAAGGGCATCGAGGTGACCGCTCCCATGGTCGGCGTTTTCTATGCTGCCCCGGCGCCGGGCGACGAGCCGTTTGTGCATGTGGGCTCCAAGGTCAAGGCCGGCGAGACCCTCTGCATCATCGAGGCCATGAAGGTTCTCAACGAGGTGACGGCAGAGGCGGATGGCGAGGTGCTCGAGATCTGCGTGGCCGACGGCGATCTCGTGGAGTTTGGCAGCTGCCTCATGAGGATCGGATAGGTGATATCCATGAACAAAGAAGAGCTTAAAGAACTGTTGCCGCATCGCGAGCCGATGCTTTTGCTCGACGAAGCCGAGCTGGTGGGCGACGAGGCCCACGGCAAGATCACGATTACGGGCGACGAGTACTTTTTGCAGGGGCATTTTCCGGGAAACCCGGTGGTCCCCGGCGTGATCCAATGCGAGATGCTCGCCCAGAACTGCTGCGTGCTGCTGATGGGCGATGAGGAGGCGCGCGGCGCGACGCCGTTCTACACGAGTCTGGACAAGGTGCGCTTTAAGCGTCCGGTGCGCCCGGGAGACACGGTGGATCTGGTGTGCTCCATCACGCGTGCGCGCGGGCCGTTCCGCTTTGCGACGGGTACTGCGAGCGTCAACGGTGAGGTTTGCTGTCGCGCCGATATGTCTTTTGCACTCATGCACTAAAGTTAAGGAAGTCTTCATGTTCGACAAAGTGCTCATCGCCAACCGTGGCGAAGTCGCGGTCCGTGTTATCCGCGCGTGCCGCGATATGGGCATCAAGACCGTCGCCGTTTATTCCACGGCCGATGCGGACGCGTTGCACGTGCAGCTTGCCGACGAGGCGTATTGCATCGGCGGCCCGCGTCTTGCCGAGAGCTACCTCAACGACGATGCCGTACTCACCTGTGCCGTAAAGTCGGGAGCTAAGGCAATTCATCCCGGCTATGGCTTTTTCTCCGAGAAGGCGAGCTTTGTGCGCGACTGCGACAAGTATGGCCTGGCGTTTGTCGGTCCTTCGGCCGAGGTGATCGACAGCATGGGCGACAAGGACGCCGCACGTCGAACGGCTGCCGCGGCGGGCGTGCCCATCGTGCCGGGCTGCGATTTGCTCAAAAGCCCCGAGGAGGCAACGGCCGAGGCCGAGCGCATTGGCTGCCCCGTGCTTATTAAGGCGCGTGCAGGCGGTGGCGGTCGCGGCATTCGCAAGGTCGAGCGCGTGGAAGATGCGGCAAAGGCGTTCATCGAGGCGCGTGCCGAGGGCGAGGCCGTTTTTGGCGATGGCGAGTGCTACATGGAGAAGTTCGTCGCGCCGGCGCACCACGTTGAGGTGCAGATTATGGCCGATAAGCAGGGCCATGTGTTTTCGCTCGGCGAGCGCGAGTGCTCGGTGCAGCGGCGCAACCAAAAGCTGATCGAGGAGAGCCCCGCGCCGTGCCTCGACGGACACGACGACATTCGTGCTCGCATGCACAAGGCAGCGCGTGACCTGGCTCGTGCCGTCGGCTACGAAGGAGCCGGTACCATCGAGTTCCTGTATTCGGACGACGGCAATTTCTACTTTATGGAAATGAACACGCGCTTGCAGGTGGAGCATCCGGTTACGGAGTTTGTGACCGATACCGACTTGGTCAAGTGGCAGCTGCGCGTGGCAGCCGGCCAGCCTCTGCCCTTTGAGCAGGAGGACATGCCGGTCCGCAACCACGCCATGGAGTGCCGCATCAATGCCGAAACGCCGGACTTTCTGCCGTCATGCGGAACGGTCACCGCGTTGCGTGTGCCGGGTGGTCCGCGCGTGCGCTGGGATTCCGCCATGTTTACCGGCGCGAACGTTCCGCCGTACTACGACTCCATGCTCGGCAAGCTCATCGTGTGTGCGCCCACGCGTGACGGCGCCATTCGCAAGATGCGCTCGGCCCTGGGCGAGCTCGTGATTGAGGGCGTGAGCGAAAACAGCGAGCTTCAGCTCGACGTGCTGGCAAACGACGAGTTCTTGTCGGGCATGTATCACACCGATCTGATGGGGCATCTCTATGCTGATGAATAGAAAAGCGAAGACGGTCAATGTCCTTGAGGGGCCGATAACCGAGTCGTGCGCTGAGTTTCCCGCGCGCCACGTGTTTATCAAGTGCCCGGAGTGCCGCCGTGTGATCGATGAGGCACGCCTACACGACAACCTCGAGGTCTGCCCTCGTTGCGGCAAACACTTTCGCGTGAGCGGTCGCGCGCGCATGCGCATGACGGTCGACGAGGGCACGTTTGAGGAATGGGATGCCAATCTGGCATCAGAGGATTTCCTCTCGTTTCCCGGCTATGCCGATAAGCTCAAGGGCGCGGTCGAGCGCTCGGGTGAGCACGATGCTGTCGTGTGCGGCAAGGGCAAAATCTGCGGTTGCGATACGGCGCTCTTCTTTATGGACGCCAACTTTATGATGGGCTCGATGGGTTCCGTGGTGGGCGAGAAGATCTGTCGCACATTTGAGCATGCGACCGAGCTGGGATTGCCGGTTGTCGGCTTTACCGTTTCGGGCGGTGCGCGCATGCAAGAGGGCGTGACCTCGCTTATGCAGATGGCCAAGATTTCTGCGGCGGTTAGGCGCCACAGCGAGGCGGGCGGTCTGTATATCACGGTGCTCACCGACCCCACGACCGGAGGCGTGACCGCGAGCTTTGCCATGGAGGGCGACATTATCCTGGCCGAGCCTGATGCCCTGACGGCATTTGCCGGCCCGCGCGTGATCGAGCAGAACATGCACAAGCGCCTGCCCAAGGGATTCCAACGCTCCGAGTTTTTACTGGAGCACGGCTTTTGCGATGCCGTTGTTCCGCGTGGCGAGATTGCGCTCACGGTGGGAGAGCTGCTGGTGCTGCACGAGGGCCGGGCGCCCCGCTTGGGGGCACCGCACGAGATCGTGCATACGGGTCGCCGCGGCAAAAAGCTGGGACACTTGTTTAAGCGCTCGGCGGCACCAAAAACCGCGCTCGAGATTGTCAAGCAGACCCGCTCGGCAGATCGAGCCACGGCGGGTGAGATGATCTCGCTGGGTCTCGACGGATTTGTGGAGTTGCACGGCGACCGTTACTTTGGCGACGACGCCGCTGTGGTGGCTGGCATTGGCTGGAAAAACGGACGCCCCGTGACGGTCATCGCCATCGAGCGCGGCGCTACGACCAAAGAGCGTATGCGCCGCAACTTTGGCATGGCACATCCCGAGGGCTACCGCAAAGCGCGTCGCCTGATGCGCCAGGCCGAAAAGTTTGGTCGACCGGTTCTGTGCCTGGTCGATACTTCGGGCGCGTTTTGCGGCATCGGTGCCGAGGAACGCGGCCAGGGCGAGGCGATCGCCCAGAATCTTATGGAGATGAGCGGCCTTAAGACGCCGGTCGTCTCGGTGGTGACAGGCGAGGGCGGCTCTGGTGGCGCGCTGGCGCTGTCCGTGGCCGACCGCATCCTGATGCTCTCGAGCTCGGCCTATTCGGTCGTGAGCCCCGAGGCCTGTGCGTCGATCCTGTGGAAGGATACCGAGCGCGCGAATGAGGCCGCCGAGGCGCTTAAGCTCACGGCTCCCGATCTGTTGGCGCTCGGCATCATCGACGGCATTGTTGACGATAGGGGCCTGTCACATGAGGAGATTGCCGCTGCCGTTATGTCCTCGGCATTTGATGCCTTCGATACGCTTAGGCGGCTCGACGACGCGACCCTCACAAACCTCCGCTACGAAAAGTACCGCGCAATCGGTCAGTACCGCACGATGTGACAAAGGGACAGCCCGCATGTCGCATTGGGAAAGGCGTTCCATGCCTCAAGTTTCTAACACCTCGTTTACAACGACGGTTTCATCAAACGCCATGGCTGTGGTGGACTATCTGTCCAAAAGCATGATGTCGGCGCTGCCGTTTATTGTTTGCGCGGCTTTGTTCCGCACCGTCGCCGTCATTATGGGCGAAGGCATGCTGGGCCTGTGGTCTGCCGATTCCGAAATCTATCGCCTGTTCTACAGTTGGCTCTATAACGCCGGCTACTACTTTTTGCCCATCTATCTTGGTTGGGCGGCCGCCCGCCAGCTCGGTTGCTCGGAGCAGCTGGGCATGATGCTGGGCGGCGTATTGATTGCGCCCGATCTGCTTAAGCTCGTCGATGCCGCATCGACGACGGGGGCATCGATGACTTCCGTGTATGGCCTGCTTCCCGCGCCGGTCAACGATTACACGACGACTGTTATTCCGGTTCTCATCTCGGTACCCGTGCTTTGGCGAGTGGAGTGTTTCTTTCGGCGCGTTATCCCTCAGGCCGTGGCGTTTTCGTTTGTTCCGTTTGCGACCATGCTTGTCATGGTTCCGGTTTCGCTGTGTATTACAGCACCGGCGGGCAGCTATCTGGGCATGCTGTTGGGCCAGCTTATGTTTATGCTTGGCAATTCCGGTGGCATCGTATCGCTGCTCACACTCATGGGGCTTGCCGCGGGCTGGGAGTTCCTTAAGATCGCGGGCGTCAGCAACGTTGTCCTATCGCTCGCCTATGCACAGTTTATGAGTGTGGGAACGGATTCGTGCATTCTGATCGCCGCGACGATGGCAACGTTCGCCGTTTGGGGCATGCCTTTTGGCGCGTCGCTCCGCGTTGCGGATAAGGACGAGAAAGCGCTCATGCTGGGCTATTCGATCTCGGGTGTTCTTGGCGGCGTAAGCGAGCCGGCACTGTACGGTTGCGGCTTTAAATATGGCAGGTGCCTGACGTGCATGGCCATTGGCGGCGCCGTCGGAGGCCTTGTTGCGGCTGTGGGCCACGTTACGGCCTATACCATCGGCATGACGAATGTCCTCATGGTCATTGGCTTTGCCACGGGCGGCATCTCGAACTTGCTGTGGTGCTGCGCTGCCGGCAGTGTGGCATTTGCGGTGTCTGCGGCGCTGAGCTACTGCTTTGGCGTGGTGCCGACGAAGGGGCAGGCGGCAGAAGACGAAGCTGATTTGTCCGAAACAGTGGCGAGCGCTGCTGAAGCAAGCGCATAAACCTGTGCAACAAAAGGACGATTCCTTTGTCACGCTCCAAGGCCGCGGCCCGTGTGGGTTGCGGCCTTTTTGTATCTGGGGGACAAAGTGGCTACACTACAATCCGTTTGAGCAATAGATATATAGGTAGTACCGTGGGGGCGGATGTAGATGGTCGAGTGGATTGTTAAGCGCGCGCAGGGCGATCGTGCGCGCGTGGGCACGTTAACGGGCGTGGTGTGTATTCTCGCCAATTTTGCGCTTTGTGCTGCGAAGGGCGCAATTGGTGTGCTGTCGGGATCGGTTTCGATTGTGGCGGATGCCATGAACAACCTGTCCGATGCCAGCTCGAATATCGTGAGCGTGCTGGGCTTTAAGCTGGCGAGCAAGCCGGCGGACCCCGAGCATCCTTACGGACATGGCCGCTACGAGTATCTCTCGGGTCTGGTCGTGGCGGCGCTCGTGCTGCTGATTGGCCTTGAGCTTATCAAGTCCTCGTTTGAGCGCATCATCCACCCCGAACCTGTCGAGTTCTCGCTTGTCCTGGTGGCAGTCCTGGCGCTTTCGATGGTCGTAAAGCTGTGGATGGCGGCCCTCAACCAAAAGCTCGGTGACCGCATTGAGTCCGAGACGCTGCATGCGACCGCTCAGGATTCCAAGAACGATGTCCTTGCTACGGGTGCTGTGCTGGCGTGTGCGATTGTTTCGCAGGTGACGCATGTCAATCTTGATGCTTGGGTTGGACTTGCCGTTGGCGCCTATATTGGCTGGAGCGGCTTTGAGCTTATTCAAGATACGGTGAGCCCGCTTTTGGGCCAGGCACCCGATCCCAAGCTGGTCAAACACATCCGAGACAAGATCATGAGCTATCCCGGCGTTTTGGGCGTTCATGACCTAATGGTTCACGATTACGGTCCGGGCAGGAAGTTTGCAAGTGCGCACGCCGAGATGGCGGCCGAGGCCAGCCCACTGGAAAGCCACGATACGCTCGATAACATCGAGCAGTCGTTTAGGGACGAGGACGGCATGATCGTCACGCTCCATTACGATCCCATCGTGACTGACGATTCGAATGTGGCGAGCATGCGCCTGCGCATCAACGCTATGGCCCAAGAGATCGATAGCCGCCTTTCGATTCATGATCTGCGTTGCGTGCCGGGCCCCACGCACACCAACGTGATCTTTGACTGCGTGCGACCCTCGGATTTGGACATGGATGCCGATGAGCTCAAGCACGCGCTAGCCCAGAGGGTCGAATCGGAATACCCCAAGTCGATTGCCAAGATTACGATCGACGAAGACTACGTCGGCCATACCCACGAGTAGGGCTGTGCCGGCAAAGCAAGTTATACAGAAGGGGAGAGCATGAAGCGTCTCTATCTACTCCGCCACGGCCAGACGGAATTCAACGTCAAAAAGCTGGTCCAGGGCCGCTGCGATTCACCGCTGACCGACCTGGGCCGCAAACAAGCGGGAATGGCAGCCGCATGGCTCAAGGGCCATGACGTTGTCCCCGACAAAGTGGTCTCTTCGCCCTTAGGTCGAGCCATGGACACAGCTCAGCTCGTCGCTACCGAACTCCTCGGCCCGGACGCTGCCGTCGACCCCTGCGAAGGCATCATCGAGCGCTGCTACGGCTCCTTCGAAGAAGGCCCCCACGACGCGCTACCCACCGACGTCTGGGATCCAGGCGAGGACTTAATCCTATTCGGAGGAGAAGGAAGCCAGGCGCTGCAAGAGCGCATGGTAGACACCCTCACCAATATTATGGGCGCCGATGGTATCGAAACCCTCCTAGCAGTAAGCCACGGCAGCGCCAGCCGCCAATTCATCAAGGCTGCAGCCCCAGAGGGCTTCGAGTTCCCAGCAAAACTCCCCAACTGCGCCATCATGATCTTCAATTTCGATGAGGCAAAGCCACAAGCAGAAGGCGAGCCAATGCAATGCAAGTTCACCCTCCAGCAAATAGTGGACCCCCAACAAAGTCATTAGCCTGAACGAGCAGAGTTAAGCAGACATCAACGTGTCGTCTCCCGAGCTTGGCAGAGGGGCGGCGAAATATATTAAGTTTGTCGCGAGTTCCGCACGCAAAGGAAAGCACTTAATGTGCTTTCCGTCTTGCGCAGG